>MUCI01000041.1 GCA_002816575.1 SAR202 cluster bacterium Casp-Chloro-G2
TGGACCCCGCTTGGCGCGGCTTGTCGGTCAAGGACCGACAGGACAGCAAGGCCCAATTCGCGGAGGTGCTGAGCGAATTCTCCGACCGTGTGTCCATGTCTAGCTACAGCTTGGTCGGCACGCGGGGCGATGTGGACTTCCTGCTGTGGAAGGTGAGCGAGTCGGTGGAGGCCATCAACGAACTGATGGCGCGGTTGAACCACACCGACCTGGCCCCGTACCTGACCACACCCCATTCGTACCTGGCCATGACCCGACGCTCGCCCTACATCGACGACCATGTTCATGAGGGCCAGGAGGGCACCGGCGCTTCGACCATGCGCATCATCGGACGGAAGTACCTGTTCATCTATCCCTTCGTTAAAACTCACGATTGGTACCAACTTCCCAAGGAAGAACGGCAATCCCTGATGAACGAGCACTTCGTCATTGGCCATAAATACCCCGATGTAAAGATCAGCACGGCTTACTCCTTCGGGTTGGACGACCAGGAGTTCGTGCTGGGCTTCGAGACCGACGACCCATCCAACTTCCTAGACCTGGTGATGGACCTGAGGGAGTCGAAAGCCCGCCCGTTCACCCTGCTGGACACCCCCATCTTCTCCTGCCTAGCCAAACCCATCGACGCCTGCCTCGACGACCTGGGGTAAGCGGCCCAATTAAGCGGTAATGAAAAAGAGGGCGTCCAGTTGAATCGGGACGCCCTTTCTGGCCCAACCAGCCCCCAATATCTCTTCGACTTAACAATCGACACCCGCGTCCGCTCATTGTGTAATACCCCGCTAATGGTGTCTTACCCGCCCATGGCGTACTACCCCGCTCATGGTGAGCCCGTCGAACCACGTTTTCGGGGCAAGCCAACCCTCTCCCCGCGATGAACTTGACAGATGCGGTCCTTCGACGGGGCTGAGGATGAGCGGGTATGCAAAAAGAGGCGTCCCGTTGATTAGGGACGCCTCTTTTTCGTTGCCAGTCGTTATGCCGTGACTTTTTAAGCCCTAGCTGGCAGCCATGTTCTTCATGTGGTTCATGGCGGAGCCGGCTTTGAACCAGTTGATCTGACCGAGGTTCATGGTGTGGCGCAGGTTGATGCGCTCCTCTTCGCCGTCCTCGTGGGTTACCACGCAGACCAGCGGCACTCCCGGAGTCAGACTGGACAGACCGATGATGCTGATGCGGTCGTCGGCCCTGATCCGGTCATAGTCGCCGGGGTCTTCGAAGGTCAGGGGCAATATGCCCTGCTTCTTCAGGTTGGCCTCGTGGATCCTGGCGAAGCTGCGGGTGACCACCGCTGCCGCGCCCAGCATCCGTGGCGACATGGCGGCGTGCTCGCGGCTGCTGCCCTCTCCGTAGTTGCCGTCGCCGATGGCGATCCACGGAATGCCCTTCGCCTTGTATTCCCGGGCGATCTCGGGGATGGGTTGGACCTGCTCGCCGGAGAGTTGGTTCTTGCCCGTGCCAGGCTCGTCGGTGAACGAGTTAACCGCCCCCAAGAACATGTTGTCGCTCAGGTTGTCCAGGTGTCCCCGGAAGCGGAGCCAGGCCCCGGCCGGAGATATGTGGTCGGTGGTGCATTTGCCCGATGCCTTGAGCAGCACGGGCATGTCGGTGAAGTCTTTGCCGTCCCATGCCGGCCACGGTTCCAGTACCTGCAGCCGGTTGCTGTCGGGATTCACGGAAATGTCGATGCCGCTGCCGTCCTCGGGGGGCGCTACGTAGCGGTCGGCGCCGGGGTCGAACCCGTTGGCGGGAACCTCCGGAGCGGGGCCGGGCGCGTTCAGTTTGAATTCCTTGCCGTCGGCGCCGGTGAGGGTGTCGGTCAGGGGGTTGAAGCTCAGTCTTCCGCCCAAGCCCATGGCCACGGCCAATTCGGGACTGGTTATGAAATTCAAGGTGCCCGAGTTGGCGTCGTTGCGCTTGGGGAAGTTGCGGTTGTATGACGTGATGATGGAGTTGGCTTCGCCCTCCGGCATCTGGTCGCGCCGCCACTGACCGATGCAAGGCCCACAGGCGTTGGCCAGCACCATGCCGCCGATGGCCTCCAAGGCTGACTGTTGGCCATCGCGGGAGATGGTCGCCCGGACCTGCTCCGAGCCGGGAGTGATCATGAATTCGGCAGCGGCGTGGAGACCGTGCTCGGTGGCCTGGCGGGCGATGTCGGCGCAGCGGGTCATGTCTTCGTAGGACGAGTTGGTGCAACTGCCGACCAGGGCCGCGCTAACCTTGTCGGGGAAGCCCTCTTCCTTGGCCTCTTTGGCCAGAGCGGAGATGGGCCGGGCGCGGTCGGGCGAGTGGGGCCCGGTGATCTGGGGCTCCAGCTCAGAGAGGTTGATCTCCACGATGCGGTCGTAGTACTGGGCCGGGTCCTTCTCCACCTCGGGGTCGGCCGTGAGCAGGTGCTTGTACTTCTCGGCCAGCTCGGCCAGTTCGGGGCGGCGGGTCGCCTTCAGATAGGTGGCCATGCGCTCGTCGAAGGGGAAGACGTCGCCGGTGGCGCCCAATTCGGCGCCCATATTGGTGATGGTTGCCTTGCCGGTACAGCTGATGGAATTCACGCCAGGGCCGAAGTATTCAATGATGGCGTTGGTGCCGCCGGACACGGTCAGCACGCCGGCCAGATAGATTATCACGTCTTTGGGGGCGGTCCAGCCGCTGAGCTCGCCGGTGAGGCGCACGCCCACCAGGGTGGGGTATTTGACCTCCCAGGGCAGGCCGGCCATCACGTCGGCGGCGTCAGCCCCCCCAACTCCGATGGCCAATGAGCCCAGGCCGCCGGCGTTGGGAGTGTGGGAGTCGGTGCCGATGATCAGGCAGCCGGGGAAGGCGTAGTTCTCAAGAACGACCTGGTGAATGATGCCCGAGCCGGGCTTCCAGAAGCCCATGCCGTATTTGCGGCAAGACGACTCCAGGAATTGGTAGACCTCGTTATTCTCGTTGAGGGCGTCTTGAAGGTCGGAGGACGCGCCGACGCGGGCCTGGATCAAGTGGTCGCAGTGGACGGTGGTGGGGACGGCGACTTCGCTGCGGCCCGATTGCATGAACTGCAGAATGGCCATCTGCCCAGTCACGTCTTGGTGGGCGACGCGGTCGGGGTTAAGCATGATGTAGCTATCGCCGGGCTCAAGCTCGGCTCCCTGGGCATCGTCTAGGTGACCGAGAAGCAGTTTCTCGGCCAGGGTCAGCGGCCGGTTGAGCCGCGATCGGACGACCTCAAGGTTGCGCTCCATCTTCTTGTAGGCTTCTTCGACGAACTGAGGCGTTGAGTCGACGTTCATATGAGGCTCCTATCTTGCATTGATGGCACAAACACCTCAGGAATGGTCCGGTCGCTTGGCCTGAGGATCTGGCTTGGGAATCCCTGCGTATCTGATTCAAGACCGCTGACACGGGCCATCTTGAATCCAAAATGGCCCGGAAACCAGTATGGCTGCATTTCCGCCGGGCCAGAGGGCCATCTCTGACTGACGATATAAAACCTTTAAAGGATCACCCTTTAAAGGTTTTATCTTTTACTGGTCCCAAGGCTAACTCTGGGGGGTGATCAGCCGGGAGGGTTATTCAGAGCCGCCGGCTGACACCACCGGAGTCGGTTATTACTTGCGCTTGAGTTCAGAAGGGTCGACGTTCTTGAAATAGTCGTAGTTCTTCTGGATATATTCCTGCCACTGGGCGGGAACCGCGTCTTCGGCGAAGATGGCCGTCACCGGGCAGACCGGCTCGCAAGCGGCGCAGTCGATGCACTCATCGGGGCTGATGTAGTACATATCGTCTTGGTCGCGGGTATAGATACAGTCAACCGGGCAAACATCGACACAAGCCGAATCCTTAAGTCCCACGCAAGGTTCGGCGATGATGTAGGTCATGGTGAAGGGCTCCTCTTGACTCAGTATTGGCTGATGCGCGTGCCGGAACGAAGGTTTGAGCCTGCACGCGTCTGGCCGAATGGCACTCAAATTATAGCATAGCGCCGTTCCAATGCAAGAATGCGGGAGCAGATGAGATACCGGGCGGTAAACCTGCCCGATAACAGTGTCCGATAACGCGGAAAATCAAAAACCACCGCTGGTTTGACGGTGGTTTTCGTGGCTAAATCATCGCGGAAGCTTGCGTTTAGAGGACCAGGCCGTAGGTCCGCTTCTTGATCGAAAGGTTCACGAAGGTCTCGGTGCGCTGCACGCCGTCAATGACTCCGACCTTGGACCGGAGAAACGTACCCAGGCCCTCGGCAGACTCCAACCCGGCCCAGATGAAAACGTCGTAGGCGCCCGTGGTGATGGCCACGTAGTGGGCCTCGTCCAAGCTGGCGATGGCCTCCGCCACCGAGTCCGACTTGCCCGGTCCGGTCTGCAGGCCGATCAAGGCGGTTGTCGCGTAGCCCAGTTTTTCCAGGTTGGGCACGGCGATGATCTTGACCACGTCGTCCACGACCAGGCGGCGCAGACGGCGGCGCACGGTGCCTTCACTAACGCCCACTTCGCGGGCAATCTTGGCGTTGGATGCCCGGCCATCAAGCTGCAGCAGGGCAATTATCTTCCGATCTAGTTCGTCCATCTGGGTGTCACACTCCGTGGATTGAGGCCCGCCTGTTCGGCTGCGTGCACCGGTCTGTCTGGCCGGGGCCGTCAGGAGGTCCATGTCTCGAAACTGTTATTGAATCCGTTGGATCTGCCGGTGTTCCTGGCAGGGAACGGAGATTCTGAACCAATCATATGACCGCTTCCAAGGAGTGTCAACACCGAAATCGTACTGATTGCCGGTCTGGATGTCTGTATACCGATCATATTTTCGGGTAAATGCCCAATTTAATCAATTAAGGTCAACAATGCCCGGGGCGGCACACCCTCTAGCCTCGCGACGGAGTGATTACCACTGACCACCGGGCGAGTTCGTCGACCTTGGCCAGTCTCTTGGGCCGTTCCCATTCGGGCCTTGATGGGTTTTGACCCATTTGATACCATTCAAGGTGCGCAGGGGAGGGATCGCATAGAGGCCTAGTGCGGGCGCCTGCTAAGCGCTTAACCCGTCAAAAGCGGGTTCATGGGTTCGAATCCCATTCCCTCCGCCATTATTTTGGCGATAAATCGTCGCTAAAACGGAAACTGATTAGCGATTCGGCCGTCCCGACCGTGAGGCGGCGCCACCCAGACCCAGCGCCGCACCTAGATCATTTCAATCAATAGCAGCCTCCCTAAGAACGTGCATCAAGCTTCTTACATCAAGCTTTTTAAATGAACAGTTACTATCTCTGGACCATCGGCTGCCAGATGAACACCGCCGATTCAGAACGGTTGGGCGCCGCCTTCGACCAGTTGGGGTTGCAGGCGGTGGAGAAAGCCACCGATGCTGATGTCATCGTGCTCAACTCTTGCGTGGTGCGGCAGGGCGCGGAAGACAAGGTTGCCAGCAACCTTGCCTGGATGGCCCCCCTTAAGAAGCAACAGCCGGAGCGCATCGTGGCGCTCATGGGCTGCATGGTTGGCCCCAATTCGGATGACCTGGCCCGCCGGTTCCCCTACGTTGACGTGTTCATGCGGCCCCAGCAATTTGAGCCGCTGCTAGAGATGGTGGGAGGCCGCCTGGGCGTGGACTGGGAGGGCTGTGTTGGCCCGCTGACACCCACCAGGCCCGACGTCAGTTGCCACGTGCCCATAATCCACGGCTGCGACCTGATGTGCACCTTCTGCATCATCCCTTACCGCCGCGGCCGCCAGGTTAGCCGTCCGGTGGAAGAAGTCGCTGAAGAGGTTGAGATACTGGCCTCCAGGGGCGTGAAAGAGGTCACCCTGCTGGGCCAAACGGTTGACGCCTACGGTCACGATCTGCCGGAGAATCCTGGATTGGCTGGCCTGTTCGCCAGGCTGAATGACATCGATGGCATCGAGCGGATTCGTTTCCTGACGTCCCACCCCAAGTTCATGACACAAGACATAATCCAGGCCGTGGCCGACCTGCCCAAGGTCTGCGAACACATAAACCTGCCCGTGCAGGCCGGCGACGACCAGGTATTGGACCAGATGCGGCGTCATTACCACCGCGCCGATTACATCGAATTGGTGGGCCGTATCCGGGAAACCGTGCCTGGGGTCGCCATCAACACCGACATCATCGTCGGCTTCCCCGGCGAGACTGAAGAACAGTTCCAGCAGACGTTGGACCTGCTAAGCGAACTGCGCTTGGACAAGGTGCACTGCGCGGCATATTCCACCCGGCCAGGCACCATCGCATCACGGACCATGGACGACGGCCTCTCGGAGGACGAGAAGACCAGCCGCCGCCAGAGGGTTGACCGTTTGCAAGAGGAAGTTCAGACTGAGATTAACGCCCGATTGGTGGGCACTTACCAGGAGATCTTGGTTGAGGGCCGCCAACGAGGCAAATGGCAGGGGCGCACACGCTCCCACAAGCTGGTGTTCTTCGAGGATGAAGCGTGTTATCTAGGCCAACTCGTGACAGTGAAGATTGAGCGTTCCAGCCCGTGGTCCCTGCAAGGTACTCTGGCTGTAGAAGCCAAATTGGTAAACCCCAGAGGCAAGAACTAATGGCCGTTTCAAGGCGCCGGCCTAGCGTGCCCATCACTGAGCTTGAGCACTCGGCGTTCTGTAAAACCGAAGACGAACTCCCGTCCAAACCCTTGGCCGAAGAGATGTCTGTCAATGTTCGTTGGCAGAATATTCCCACGGAATATCTCCATCTCACGGCTGATGAGTTGGACCTGCGCATCGGCGAAGCCCGCAAAAAGCTGGGCAGTTCGGTTACCATCCTGGGCCACCACTACCAGCGGGAAGAGGTCATCAAGTACGCCGACTTCCAGGGCGACTCCTACCTGCTGTCCGTGGAAGCGGCCAGCCGTCCCGAAGCCGACTACATCATCTTCTGCGGCGTGCATTTCATGGCCGAGACCGCCTGCATCCTGGCCGCGCCCCATCAGAAGGTGATTCTGCCCAACATCACCGCCGGTTGTTCCATGGCCGACATGGCGCCCATGGATGACGTGGAAGACGCCTGGGAGGACCTGGAACAGGTACTGGGCCCCGGCGGCATCCTGCCGGTCACCTACATGAACTCTATCGCCGGCATCAAGGCCCTCTGCGGCCGGAACGGCGGCACCGTCTGCACCTCGTCCAACGCCAAGGCCGTACTTAAATGGGCCTTTGAGCGGTCGGAGCGGGTCTTGTTCCTGCCCGACCAACACCTGGGCCGCAACACGGCGCTGGACCTGGGCATACCCCTGGACGAGATGGTGGTCTGGAACCCGTTCCGCCCACTGGGTGGCAACACTCCGGAGCAGCTCCGCCGGTCCAAGATGGTCCTGTGGCAGGGCCACTGCTCGGTCCACACCCGGTTCACCGTGGGCCAGATCGAAGCGGCGCGGGCCCTTCACCCCGACATCAACATCCTGGTCCATCCCGAATGCCCCATGGAAACCGTTCAGGCGGCCGACTGGGTCGGGTCAACCGAGTTCATCCGCGAAAAGGTCAACTCGGCCCCCGCCGGCAGCAAATGGGGAATCGGGACCGAGGTCAGCCTGGTCAACCGCCTGGCCATCAACAACCCGGACAAGACGGTCTTCTGCCTGGACCCGGTCACCTGCCCCTGCTCCACCATGTACCGTATCCACCCGGCCTACGTGCTATGGATGCTGGACGGGCTGCTGGAAGGCACGGTCCACAACCAGATCACCGTCCCAGACGATATCAAACGGGACTCCCGGATCGCTCTGGACCGGATGCTAGCCCTGAAGTAACCGGCGCGGCCGGCACAGCCGAGTTCCATGGTTGATCAGATTTCAATCGCCTTGGGTTCTTCTCACCGCGTTTCCCATCCCTGAGCTGGCGCCATGATTCTCGGCGTCCTTTCCTCTGCGGTCCCACTACGTGGGTTATGGCCCCTCTTTCCGGGTTGCGGTACAATTGCGCCTGAACCACCCGGTCCGTGACGAGCTGGTGCCCCCAGCCGATTTTCTTAGTTGATTTTCTTAGGCGATTTTCTTAGGCGATTTTCTCAGAAGAAGGGTCTCCATGAGCCAGTTTCCCCCAGACGTATTTGCGTTGATCGATGCAGCGGTCGCCGAGGACCAGACCTTCAACGACCCCACCACCCAGGCGGTGGTCCCACCCGAGATTCAGGGCACGGGCATGTTGCGTGCCAAGGCCCACGGCGTGCTGGCCGGGGTGGACGTGGCCATTGCAGTGTTCCTGCGGGTGGATTCCACATTGGACGCCAAAGCGATACTCCAAGACGGCGCACCGCTATCCCCCGGGGATGACATCGCCGTGGTCCGCGGTTCGGCGGCGGGCATACTGCGGGCGGAGCGGATAGCGCTCAACTTCATGCAACGGATGAGCGGTATCGCCAGCGACACCAACCGATACGTGCAGGCGGTCCAGGGCTTGAAGGCCAGGATCGTGGACACCCGCAAGACCGTTCCCGGCCACCGCTACCTGGACAAATACTCGGTGCGCATGGGCGGCGGCCACAACCACCGCCTGAACCTGGCCGACGGCATCCTGATCAAGGACAACCACATCCAGGCCAACCGCTTTCGTGAGATGGGCCTGAAAGACGTGATCAAACTCGCCTTGGCCCGCGCTTCCCACACCATCAAGGTGGAGGTGGAGGTGGAAACCATGGACCAGGTGCAAGAAGCCCTTGAGGCCGGCGCCCACATCATAATGCTGGACAACATGTCGGTGCCCGAGATGGCGGAGGCCATGAAGGTCATCGGCGATCGGGCGGTCGTGGAAGCCTCGGGAGGCATCACCTACGACACCGTTCGGGCGGTGGCCGAGACCGGCGTGGACCTGATCTCGATCGGGGGGCTAACCCACTCGGTGAACGCCTTGGACATCAGCCTCGACCTGGAGATCCACTAGGGAATCATCAAGAGATTTTCATCGCGGCAATGATGGCTGCGCAAAGCGAGGAACCCATGGCTAGCCCAGTTGACCCGGTATCCCTGGCGATGGAACGTAATTGGGAGATGATTGACGGGGCGTTGGAGGGTCTGGACGAAGCCCAGTTGTCGCGCCAGCCAACCGACCAATGCAACTCCGTGGCCTGGATACTGTGGCACCTGACCCGGGTGACCGACATGTTCATCCACACCCGCCTGCGCGACTCGACCCAGGCGTGGGTGTCCGAGGGCTGGCACGAGAAGTTTGGCATGCCCGCCGATGAAGAGGACCGGGGAGTGGGTTGGAATTCGGCCCAGGTTGCCCAATGGCAGCCGCCGTCCAAAGATGTGCAACTGGGCTACTACGAAGCGGTGAAGGACCACTGCCGGAACTTCCTGGCCGGCATCACCGATGAGGAACTGGAGCGGAAGATCGTCATGGGCCCGGTCGCCGAGCCGCGCACGGTGGCGGTGTGCATGGGACAGATGGTCTGGGATACCGTGGCCCACGGCGGGCAGATTGCCTATCTGAGGGGCTTCTTCCACGGCATGGGCTGGTTCAGGTAGCGGGTTAGTTGAATGCTCGAATCAACCTGACACGTGTGGTCCGACCAGCCCACCATCAGCCGACAAAATCGACTTTACCGCGGTGACTTTACCGCGGTGAGTTTACTGCGGTGAGTTTACTGCGGTGAGTTTACCGCTCATCCTGAGCTGGTCGAAGGACGACGGGGGCGCTGCCGGTCGGCGCTGTCCAGCATGATGGTCACCGGGCCGTCGTTCTCCAATTCCACCTTCATGTGCTCTTGGAACCTGCCCGTGGCTACTGTTAACCCGGCATCGCGGAACAGCCGAACCGTGTGTTCGTAGAGCCGCTTGGCGTCCTCCGGCCCCGCCGCCTGGTTGAAGTCGGGACGCCGTCCCTTACGGGTGTCCGCGTAGAGGGTGAACTGGCTCACAACTAAGATCTCCGCCCCAATGTCCAGGGCGGAGAGGTTGAAACGGCCTTGATCGTCACCGAAAATCCGCAGATTTATTATCTTCCCGGTCAGGTATTGGGCATCGGCCTCTTCGTCTTCTTTGGCAACGCCCAGCAGAATCACGAGACCGAGGCCAATCGTTCCGGCGATTTCGTTATCGACGGCAACCGACGCTTTGGTTACCCGTTGGATCAACGCCTTCATGGGAGGTGGTTCCGGGGAGCGCCCACGGCCGCCCTAGCTGGAGCTGGCCGGTGTTGAAGGGGAGGCGGGGGCGCTGCCGGAATCTGAGGACTTTTTGCTTGAGCTGCTGGTGGACGAATCAGAACTGTCGCTGGAGGGCTTGGTTGTGGCGTCCGACTTGGATTCGGACGTACTAGTGGACGACGAGCTATCGCTGGAACCGTTCTTGCTCTCCACCGGCGGTTTGGGCCGGCCATAGTCGGTGGTGTAGAAACCGCTGCCCTTGTAGATGACCGGGACGGCGTGGAACACCCTTTGGCCTGCGCCGGAACACTCCGGGCAGATGCCTTTTCCAGCTTCGGCGAAGGACTGCACCAGTTCAAATTCGGTCTTGCAGCTTTCGCAACGGTAATCGTATCTAGGCACGGAATATCTCCTGAAGGTGCTTACCCTTTGGCGGTCGCTAAAGTTCGGTTGTCAGCCGCTCGGGGTTGGGTTGGTAGTCGCCGGGGTGAAGTGCCAAGGGCAACCAATCCAATTTAACAGTGGTGTAAATTGCTGTCAACGCGCCTGAGCGGCAAACAAAAAAGGCCGCTAACCGGCCTTTCGAGAATCGGGTGGCTTGCAAAGCCGCCGCTTGGTGGTGCAACTCTTGTTCCATATGGCCAGGAGCCACGTGCTCCCACGCGCACTCCCGGATGAGAGCAGGGTTACGGCCCTACCTGCGGTTCTGGCGGCGGCGGCGGCGTGCGGCCCTCTGGGCGGCCAAGCGCTCTTTCTGGGCCTTGGAGCGGAAGAACCGGCGGTCCTTCAGTTCGCGCAGGATCCCTGAATGCTGGACCGATGCCCGGAACCGGTTTACCAGGCTCTCGGGGTTCTCGCCATCGCGAGGGGTAACATATGCCATTCGAATCTCCAAGCATCGCCGGCCGGTTGGGCCAGCATCATTACAGCTAATTTACCACAGGCGGCACGCCCAATCAACCGGAGCGGGCGGACCCGGATACTAGACCGCCGTGCCCCGTCTGGCGCCCACTTCGCCCAGGTATTCCAGGACATCCGCCAGGGGCAGCACATCGGCGTACTTCTGGTTCATGTCGAACAGGTTGATGGCGTGGGCGGCTTCGTGGCGGTCGAACACCCCCTCCTCGACCACGATCATGCGGAAACGGTTGGTGCAACCGTCCAGCACGCTGGCGCGGACGCAGCCGCTGGTGGTCTCACCCACGGCGATGATCGTGTCCACGTTATGGGCGGTCAGATGTCCGATGAGGGGGGTGCCCCAGAAGGCGCTTGGCGAGCTCTTGCGCATCACCGGCTCGCCGTCTATGGGCGCTACTTCGTCGATGATGTCGTTACGCCGGTTCCGACGCTCCAGGGCTTCCGGGCTGCGGTCCGAGTTGCCATAGACCTCGCGTCCGGTGCTCCAGCCAGCCAGGCCGTCATCGTCCCGGCCGGTGGCGTGTATCACGGGGATCCCGGCGTTCCGGGCGGCTTGCAGCACCGTCTGGATGGGAGGAATCGCGTCCCAGGCGGCCAGGCCGCAACTGGCCGGCCAGTCTTTGGTGGCTTCCAAGATGGGCTGGGGCCTGTCGCCAAAGGCCCAGCGGTACAGGTCGATGAGCAGCAGGGCCGGACGCTCGCCGAACCCCACTGGTTTGTGCTCCGCCATCGCCACATGGTCCCGGTCCTGAACAGTCAGGTACTTGTCCCAGACACGCTCGGCCATAGCCACCCCCCATTGGAAGACTTTCGGCAAAATCTAACACTAAGGGACACGACCGTCAAACGGGTCGAAGACAAGATATTTGGCAGTTTCATACGAAAGATCTTGAAAGGAATATATCCTCGAGGACATTGCTGAAGTGCATTACCGTTACGCTTAGAATATAATCGCCGTGTTTTCTGGAGGCACTATCGCATTTCTTGGTATCGGGTAACAGCACCGACCGAATCGAACTGTGGATAATTTGAGGGTGAGCGTTGAAATTCGAAGATGCCGTAGAAGCGATTAGCACATTAACTGACCTTCGGCGCATCGCCGGGGCCCACGTAGTGGATCACCGCCAACTGACTGAAGACGAGTTGCGTGAGGCTTTAATCAAGGTTAAGCCGCAGTACCTTCATGAACAGACGGTTACTGGGAATCTTGAAAAGGCGTTGTACAAGAATCCTCGGAATGACCTCCGAGTCCTGTCGTACGTCTTGTTGATTGATGTATTGTTGGACCAATACGATTTTCTACTGCCAAGTTCTCATTCAGAGGAACAGGTGATTGCCTTCGAACAATCGGTGGTCAATCGGTCGAACGAGCTTGAACTATCCGATTTGGCGGCAGGAAATGACGACACCCACAGGTATCGCGATTTGGATCTGTATTTCTTCGTCCTACGTGTTGCCTGGGAAAACGAAGATGCCAAAAGTGCAGATGAAGTTAATCTCTTAAAGAAACTACGTGCGAGGCTGGGCATCACAGAATCCGACCACCGCCTTCTTGAGGCCAAACTCGGGAAGTTCCCGAAAGCATCAAATCTGCTTCACACGAGGACTGAGATTGGCGAGGCGAGACGTCACCTGCAGGGTTTGGGCTTGTTGTTTTCAGTCCGGCAAGACGGTGACGCAGACCTTGATATTATTCCAGAAGAGATAGCAATCAACATTCGGAAGTTTGCAGGGGTTGAATTAAGGAGCGAGAGCTACAGACAACTGATGGAGCATCGGCCGTTACGCAGAAAATCGCATCTCACGGAAATCTTAAGCCGGGCCAACGTGGAGTTCGGACGATACGACAACATCGATACTTTGGTTGAACGGGTACTCAGGTATGTTCCGGCGTCACAGGCGATCGCCAGCAACTCCCCAAGGTTTGGGTTAAATAGCGACCAGCTAACCACCTGGTGCCGGCAATTGAACATCAACGCTTACGGTGCTATTGAAGAACGGGTGGCGAGAGTGATTGAGCACTTTGATCAGCTTCGCCCCAGAATCGTTGCCGAATCTGATGAGCGAGAGGCCTGGTACGAGTTTTATGAAGAGCTTGCCGCCCGAGACCACGACAAGTTACGTGCCCAACACATTATCGACAAGGATCTAGAGATTGAATCTAAATTCGAAGATGCGACCTCCTACTTATTCGAGGAATTGCTGAATCATTCCCCCCTACATCAACGCGGCACCGCTCATCCGGATGGCCTGTTGAGCCTACAGATGAACTATCTCATGTGGGATAACAAATCTAAAGAATCCCCGGTTAATTTGAGAGACCATATCGCTCAATTTGATGGGTACATGAACCACGCAGATAAGCCGGTGCCAGTATTTCTTGTGATTGGCCCAGAGTTCACTGAAGATTCTGAAGCCGAAGCGATTCGCTACCACGCCCAGCATTTTGGCCGTAACCTAGTGTTGATTACGGCCAAAGAACTAAAGAGTCTGGCCGAGGAGTGGTCCTCGCAAGCCAACAAACAACGGGATACGGGATTCAATCTGGGATTGCTCGCTGCTACAGGAAGATTCAATCGAGAAAGGCTGGGGAAAATAATATAGAGCCTTGGCATTGCCAAGGCTCTATAAATGTTTCGACCATTCAATCTACTTTCAGATTAAGCGGCTCTTACTTCTTTGTTGGGAGGCCGGCCTCGTTCCAGGCTGCCATGCCGCCTTCCATGTAGGTCACGTTGTTGAATCCCATGTCTTGGAGTATCTGGGCGCCGACGGCGGCCCTATTACCAAGTTTTCAAGTCGTGATGATCTCCACGTTGGGGTCCGCCAAGCGGGGGTCCAGCTTGGACCGGTCTTCTGCCTGAGCGTCCAGGTCCTCGACAGAAAGGAAGACCACGTTCTCGTGCTGCTCTTCCACGGGCACGTTCTCGCGGAGCCGGGTCTCGATTATCAGGGCCGCGGGGTTGGCCTCAAGCCGCTTCTGAGATTCGGTAACTGTGACGGACTTCGTCTGCTTCTTGGCAGCCTCTACCCGCTGTCTGAAATCGTCGGTCATCGGTGTATCCTCCGAAATTTAAGTAAGTGACATCATAGTCCAAATGCGGTCAATCCGATACACCACCGGCGCTCCGGGCGCTAAAGGTGTGCTACCATCTTGAGCGCGGCCGGCCAAGAGTTGAGCGCGATCAATCGCGTCTCGCCCTTCATCAGGCGCGGTCCAGGTATAGGCTCAGGTATAGACGGAGGCTTACGACATGCGGTGGCTCTTGATATTGGTGTTCCTGGCGACAGTGGGGATCGCATGCGGGTCGTCCTCCGGCTCCGAATCAGAACCAGGCACAGAGGTAAAAGTGGCAGATCAAGAAACAACCACCACGGCATCCGGCTTACAGATCACGGTAGTGGAAGTGGGCACTGGAGAGCAGGCAGTTGCGGGCCAGACCGCAGTGGTCCACTACACCGGCTGGCTGCTGGACGGCACCAAGTTCGACAGCTCGGTTGACCGGGGCACGCCGTTCGAGTTCCCGCTGGGCGCGGGCCGGGTCATCAAGGGCTGGGACGAAGGCGTGGCGACCATGAATATCGGCGGCAAGGTGGAGCTGATCGTACCCCCCGACCTGGCCTACGGAGCGCGGGGCGCCGGTGGAGTCATTCCACCCAACGCCACCCTCAAGTTCGCCGTGGAGCTGCTGGGCCTGAAATAGCCTCCACGCAGGACCAATCGCCGGGCGCCTAGCTTCGGAAGTTGGGCGCCACCTTCTCGGCGAACAGCCTTAGGCTGTGGGCGTTCACGTCGTAGGGCATGGCGCCCAGGCGGAAATGGATGATCACTCCGCCCACTCCGCTGTCGTTCACCTTCCGCAGCCTTTCACTGACGGTATCGGGCGAGCCGCAGATGACGCCGTGTTCCAGCGAGTCCCTGGCCGAGCCGGTGATCCTAGCCGCCTGGGCCGCCAACTCGCCGGCGGTGTTCATGCGGTTCCGGTTCTCCTGCAGATACACGCGCATGTCGCGGAAGTAACGCAGCCCCACTTCCTCGGCTTCGGCGTCGGTGTCAGCCACGAAGATGTTGCGCCAGACCCACGAGTCGGCCACGTTGCGGGCGACCGTTGCATCGTCGAACCCGGCCTCCGACATCGTGGCCCGGTACTGGTCCATCCGCTCCAACGTGGTCTCGTCGCTCTGCACGTTCATCATGAAGGGGCGGCCCTCGCGTGCCATCTCCAGAGTGGAATCCAGCCCTGAGCACGCCCGGATCATCGGCGGATGGGGCTTCTGGTACACCTGGGGCCGCAGCACCGGCAATTCCAACTGCCAGTATTTTCCGTCGTGCTGGTAGTTCTTGGTGGTCCAGGCCTTGACCAGGATATCTTCCACTTCCAGCAGCATGTCGTGGGCTTCGTCGGGGTCGATGCCGAACCCCCGGAACTCGTAGAAGTTGTAAGCGGTGCCCCGGCCCACGCCGACAATCATGCGGCCCTTGCTGATGTTGTCGACCAGCGCGATCTGCTCGGCGAACCTGATGGGATGGTGCAGGGCCATCTGGGCGACGGCAAAGCCGATCTTGATCTTCGTGGTGCGGGCGGCGATGGCCGCGGCGAAGGTGGTCGGGTCCACGTAGGCGCAGCCGCCGTCGAAATGGTGCTCCGCCAGCCAGATAACGTCGTAGCCCAGTTCTTCCGACAGTTCGGCCTCACGCAGCGACTCCTCGATGACGTCGAAATCACCCTCCGGGGTTTTGCTCTCGGGGAAGAGGAAATTACTAAACTTCAAATCGTCTCCGTGTGTCTGGTGGTCGTCTGTTCGGCATGCCCCAGGGCATCGGGGTAAACGCTAGCATCCGCCCTTGGGCGTGTCAATTTGACCGGCGCCCAGGCTTTGGACGTTCCGCTTAAATGCTTCCAGCCTGCAGGTCTTCGATATACGGCTGGTATGCCAGCCGGACCGGGTTTTCCTGGGGCAGGCCGGGTGTTAGGACCAGGTTGTAGTAGTCCTGGGCGATCTGACCTTGCTGCTCGCGGTTGAACCCGCTGAACCGCTTCCCGTCCGGCCTTTCGGCAGCCAGGCCTTCCCAACCGCCGTAGCTGTATCCCTCGGCCTTTTGCGCCCTCAAAGCCTGCCAGATGTAGATCGTACCGACCGATTCAAATTGCCGCACGTGGACCATCTCGTGCACCAGCAGGTCCAGATTTCCCCTGGAGTGACGCCCCTCCGCCGGTAGGTTGAGAGTGTGGAACAGGGTGAAAGCCCTGGAGCCGTTCAGCCGGAAAAACAGGCGCAGGACCCGGCCTTCCGCCACCCGGACCCGGCCGAACCGGACGGCCTCAACCCCAAGCACCTGCTTAGCCGCGCCGGTCTCGTCTTCGGTCAGCCGGCTGACCCTCGTTAGCAGATGCCAGATGAACTCCGCGATCGCGGGAAATTGGAGCAAGTCGATGGTCTTGCAGATAACTTTGGCTGGCACCGCATCTCCCGGCATCAAGCAATCCCGGCCGGCCCCCTGTCCCGGCGGAGATAGGCTGGTCCCGGCTGGCGAGAATCTACCACCGTGCGCGGGGGCCGTCAAACTCAACCCCCATTTGCCAAAACATCTGGCGGGTTCCGGTCAGGTTGCGGGTTTTCCCCCAACCGAATTGCAGGCAGTCACCGGCGATTTTTCCGGCCGGCGGGCCTAACCTTAAGGGCAAGAACCCTAAGAAATGCACCCAGACCGAAGGCTGCTTGCCGCGCACCGACGGCGTCAGATTCAGGTTGACCGGGGGACCAAACTAGATGTTTCAAAGAATCAGGGATGCTGTTCTCAACAACAGCCGAGGCTTTACCCTCATTGAACTGTTGGCCGTGATGGCCATCGTAGGCGTGTTGGCGGGCATCGTCACGTCGTCGGTGTCCGGAACAACCGACGAGAGCCGCGACGCCCAGGTAGCGAACGACTCGGATACGGTATTCAACGCGGCCAACCAGTTCTTCACCGATCAGGGCGGCGTCGGGATCATCTCCCGGTTCGACCATGATGTGTTGGGATTGAAGGCCGTCACCTCCGACAATGTCACACAGGAGATCACCAAGCTATGGCCGGAGAGGGCCTTCGGTGTTGGCGTGGCCGGAACCCTGGCCTATCCGGCCGTGTTCCCAGCCACCGACGATGTTTCGGACGGCGTGAGGAGTGTGGTTTTCTTCGCGAAAGACGGCAAAACACCGTTCCAGATCATCGACCCGCTCACCGGGACCGGCAAGGACGTTACCCTGGCGGTGTTCCTGGCCGAATTCACGGCCCTCGACTTCAATACGCTGGTGGTCAACGGGTACATGGATTCGGAGCCGAACAGCTTTGAATCGTTGATCAGCGACAAGTACAACCTGTATCTGTGGACCTTCAAAAAGTCCACCACACCCGGCGGCATCACCGGAGACACCCGGGATGTCGCGGTCTTCCGGCTGCAGTCGGCAGCGGGAACGGCCGGCTTGGTCGATCTGGTTTACCGGCGCGTCCAGTAAGCACGCCGAGCCGTCTGCTTAGCGGTTGGCTGGGTCCACCAGGTTCTCAAAGACCTCCCGCCAGACCTCCACGCCACCGTCGCCGTAGCCGGCCCGGTAGGTGATCACGCCGTCGCCGTTAAGCGCGATCTTGGTGGACTGCACGAACACATTCAGGCTTTTCAGCACGTTGGGGTCGATCTTGGCCACGGGCCACGGGTAGCCCTGCTCGATCCGGTACTCCTCCATCAAATCGATGTCCTCGAAAGGGCTTTGGCCCACGGCGTAGAGATCGACCCTGTCGGCGTACTCGGGGTAGACATCCTTCATGCTCCGTAACTCGGAGCGGCAGACGGGTCACCAGGTGGCGAAGAAGAATAGGAACACCGGCCTCCCCTGGCTGGCTAGCTGTGCGGTTGACCGCACCGAGCCGTCGAACAGGGCGAACTCGAACGGCGGGAGCGTCTCCCCCACGTTTGTCCCGAGTTTGGGCTGGGCCACCAGTGGCGCGTCAGTAGTCGGGCCGGCAGCGGGTGTGGGCGTGGCCCCAGTGTTAATGGCGGGCGATGTGGCTGAGGCGGGTCCGGTGGCGGAACCCCCGCAGGCTATCGCGCCAACCATGAGGGCCGCGAATAGAAAGGCTGATAATCGGGACATGTGACCAAAACTCCCGGCACGTCGAAGATGGCTGGCAGCAACCGTGCAGCGTACACGCCGGTCGGGCGCACCCACTACAACTACTACGGTAGCCTCCTAGCCAGCAGATCTGCCAGCCCCATGTTAGCGCGGAAGTTGGTGTCCGAGGGGTCCGCCAGGTGCGCCGGATGAAGTTTGGAGCGGGCGATGGGATTTGAACCCACGACATCTTTGATTCTGCTAACTGGCTTCTTCATGCCCAAAAATCGACTACTCACATCCAAGCTGCAGATCGGCGCGACGATCCTAGTTAACGGTCGCAGCGCCAGGCACTTGAAGATTCTGAATTTCGCAGACCGTTCCATCGGCGAATGAGATGACTCCTCTTCCGCCGGAAACCGGAGTCGATCGAGTCCCAATAGAAAAGGCCAACGAACTCCCATTCGACTGCATCGGGTTGGAGTCAGTGGTAAACCTATATTCGTCATACGGGGGACCGTCGATGGGCAGTTTCAACAATGACCAACTGGAGTCTGGTATGGAATGAAAAGTCTGGTTGGGGAACCGTACACCGGTGGGAGCAAAAAATGACCATGAGAAGCTTGGCTGGCCAGAAGTTGAGTTATTCAATACGTTGAAATCATAAGTGTAGGATATCTTGGTTATGGAGGTTGGCGACACTAGGACGCTGATACGGCATTCCGGCTTGGATTTTTCTGGAGTTGATGATTGGAGCAAAAGCAGCTTTGTTTCAGCCTCGCTGATCTCCCCTCGATCTAGTTTGCCCAAAATTTCGTTTAGTGTCAGGGTTGGCTCCATAGTGGCTGGTTGATCTTTGGCACTAGGAGCGAGGGTTGATGCTCGAGTCGGGGTAGGTACCAATACTGCGGCACTATTAGATTTTGGGAGGTCTGAGTTTGGCCCGGTAGGAATTCCTGCTTCACCAGAAGCGCCCGAATCAATCATCTTCTCGGGTTGGTCGTCCAATGGCAAAAATTGGACTCCAACCGCGAATCCCAACAATCCTACGATCCCCACAACCGCCACTGACACAACAGTTTTGATAATCCATTTCGGCTTACCGCGTTGCTCGATCTGCCTGAGTGTGCGCTGTCTTTCAGATTCCAGTTCCCTCGGTGACATCCCTTGGAAATGGTGAAGGCTGGACCATTCACCGTCGACCGGCTCAGGATCAGCCGCTCGATTATCCGCTGGTTTGGAGTCAGCCGGCGCTGGGTTCTTCGGCTCACGATTTGTTGGGTTCTTTGATCTGCGCGTCCTCAGAATTTCGCCTGCAGAGTCCAGGGTCCGGAACAAATTGCGGCGTTGAAAATAATCATCCATGGTTTCCTGGTTTCGAATTTCCCGGTGCTTCCCCGCGTTCGGACATGGGCCTTTAGCCGATTCCGTGTCAGGAAATTTATAGCCACAAACGCCGCAGATTGGAGAGGCCATGAGATCGTCTCCCTTTTGCCAATCCGTTGAGCTGGTTTGCCGTCGAACAGGAAATGTCGCCGGCAGAATAATCCCTTGGCCCAAGGTCGGTGCTGATTTTTGTGGAGAAACCGGTTAGCTAGTATATCTAATTTGAGGCAAGCCAGGGTCTGGAAATGGAGTTGCAGCGAAATCGCAGGAATAGAGGTTTATGAAAAGGGTGTCCGAAGCGTCGTATCGCTTTTCGTACATCCTCTTTTTATTACCGGAATGGTTTGAGGAGGATACGCCTGTATAGGCCCGGATGAAGTTTGGAGCGGGCGATGGGATTTGAACCCACGACATCTTGCTTGGGAAGCAAGCACTCTACCCCTGAGTTACGCCCGCTCGAGGCTTGGATTATAGCAAAATTTGAGGCTGAACGGCGGCTGGGGTCTGACCTGACTGCCCAGTCTGGTCATTCACGCCCTGCGATCTCGCGGCTGCCAGGTATCGAGCTTGTCGGGGCGCCAAGTGACCGGATCGCATCGGCGCGCCGGCTAGCGTTCTTTGGGGGTCATCAGCCAGTCCATGGCCTGGGCGTCGGCCGACAGCCACCGTTTGGCGGCTTCCACCCGGTTGTCCGGCATCTCCACGCCTAGGCCGTCGGCCAGCCGGTTCATGAAGTTGAACACGCAGGTGATCAGGACCGTGGAAAGTATCTGCTGCTCGCTTAGGCCCAGACTGCGCAGATGCTCCAGGTCCGCTTTCTTGCTGCCCGACGGGTCCTCGGTGAGCTTGACCGCGAAATCTAATATGCCCCTGGTCTGGTCGTCCAGGGCGGCCTGGGTGTAGTCGTGCATGATGTGATTGTCGAATTCGGCGTCACCGGAATGCTGACGGAGGAACCCTCCGTGGGCCAAGGCTCAATAACGGCACCGGTTGGTGGTGGATACAACGGTGGCGATGGCCTCCTCCTGGACCCTGGTCAACGCGGAAGCGCCGAAGGTGATGGAGGAATTCAGGTTCTGCACCGCTTCCATAGCCGATTTGTTGATAGACATGCACGCGATCACCGGGGGAAGTTCGGTTGAGACTTCTTCTATCCAGGACATGGTTGGACTCCTATTCCCAGCTAATGGATCGAATGGCGATTGGGCCAGGTACTTGGATGCGCCGCGCCGGGTCCGGACGCGGTCCAGGTGGGACTGGATCCTAGGTGTTTGCTTCCTGCACTCCGGCCCAATAGCCGGTCCACTCCTCCCGCATATCGGCTTCGGTCTTGCCGGGGGTGTAGCCGGGAGACACCAGCGGCGCGGTCTTGGTCACGGTCATCAGCACATAGCCCTTGGCTGGTATCCCCGAGCGCTGTATGCCGCGGCTGCCGGTGGTGTAGGCGTCTTTGATCTCCTCAAATAGGTCGCCGCTGGTCAGCAACTCGGCGGTGCCCTTGAACCGGTAGCCCTTGCGCAGGAAGGTGTCCACGATGTTCATCTCGCAGGCTGGGTTGTGGGCCAGGTTCTCGATGGTCATCGGCGAGCCCAGGTTGGCGAAGACCAGATGGTCGTCGTCCCAGACCGTGGCCGTGCCCTTAGGCGAGAGGTTGGGGGTGCCGTCGGCGCACACGGTGGCGATGAACCCCATGCGCTGCTGCCGGACCACCCGCTTCATGTCGTCGTTCAAGATTCCCATATTCTCTGCTCCGTAATGCTTTTTGACCCCCGGCCCAGCCCAGCATCAAATTGGACGCCAGTATATCAGGATTCCCGTCCGTTCTCGGATGAACGTCGCCCCTGACCACGGTCTTTTCATTATCGCTCCAGCGCCGGACGTGCGCTGGGTGGTGGCCACGTTGGGCGCAGGTAAGATGGGGCCTCAAGCAGGATGACCGACCGGTTGGGGTCCTCGCTCAGGCGGCGACCCTGCGGCGGTAATCATTCATAAAATCTGGCAAAATCTTCAACAAATGACATGAAGGTATTGGTTATTCGCCACCAAGACCAAGTGACTAGCAGACATAGGGCGAACCCCGCGCTGGCCCAGGCTACATAAACGTACATTCCACTTGCCAGTGAAGCCCCAATCGACCCTATGTATAAGACCAAGAACAGCCACGTTTGCAGCTCACGAAATGCAAACCACGATAAACTACGCTTTGTTGATAGATATGCCTGAGCCCGATCTGTGCGGAAAGGCCGATGCCCGCTAAATCTTCGAAACCCAGGCGCCTGAACTTTGGCCAGGATCGAAAACGAGTAAACCGAGCCGAGCAGAATCAGCGATGCGAACCATACCCAATCCAAGGATTCATCTCGAATCTGAATCAGAACGATCGAAAAAGTGAGCGCGGGCAATATTGTCGCCAAAGCTCGCGTCAGACGGATTCTCGACCTGAGGTAATCCATATAACTTGAGGCTGCTTCACTCTTTAGAACTTGTATCCGGTACTGCTCTTCTGGAAAAGGATCAACGGTTGAATCAGAGATAAGATTTCTTCCCTGGAGAAACGTGATCCTCTTGAATCGCTCGAGTTCGCCAAACATCGTGTCCGCACAACGGTCATATACGATGCCAACCAGATACGCGCCGCCGAGACCGATCGCTCCGATAGCGAATTGAACGAAAACACGAGAATCCTCGAATGGAATCACGTCGAGAAACCAATCGTGAAAAAGGATCGCTACCGGCAACAATGCCAAGAAACCAATCAGAACCTGCTCGACGAACAACTCTGTAGTCTTCATGCCTATCCAAACCTAGTTGATATGGCTGAGTTGGACTTCCTTCATGGCGGATCTTAGGATGGACTTGGCATCGTCATGGACGATGGCGTCATTCGCTTCCCGGTAGGGGAGCCAAGAGACACTGCGCCCTTCAGTGGTTGGAATTGAACGGGTAAACCGGCAGAGGAAATACTCCACCACTGCCCATTCACCTTTAGATTTGAATTCTAGTACGCCGAGCGAACCAAGGGGCGCTGCCGTTACCCCTGCTTCTTCCGCCAACTCTCTGACTGCGGCTTGGACCGGCGTTTCGCCAGGTTCGATGTGTCCTTTGGGGAATATCCAAGAGCGTGCTGCATCGTTAGACGTTACCAGCAGGAACTCAGGTCCGTTTGGCGTGGGTCTGAATGCAACGGCACCCGCTTGGTTGATTTTTTTGCGTCCCGCTCTCATGGCTCCCTTAACACACCATCCATTAAGGTTATCGCACTGCCAAGTTTACCAGCATCGGCCGGTTTGCCAGGTGTCTGGCGACGTGGTACCTCATGCGACCACCTACCGGGCTGCAGCCGCCGCCTGGCCCAGCAGTTGCATGGTCCGGTCCAATGATGCGGCGGGGTCGGGCCCGGCGGTTATGGGCGAGGCCAGCACTTCGGTGGCGCCCATGGCAAACAATTCCTGAACGCTCTGGGCGCAGGTTTCCTCGTCGCCCCAGATGACAACGCCGTCGATCATGGCGTCGCTCCACCGGCCCTCTTTGGCTTCCGGGAAACCGGAGGCGATCAGCATGTTCTGGTAGAAGGGCAGCCCGGGGTGGCCGAACTGGGCACGCACCGCCGCGCGGACCTCTTCCGGGTTGTCGTGGACGCAGATGGGAGCGTGGGCGATGAGCGGCGGCGTGGCCCGGCCCGCTTCCTTTGCGCCCTTCTCCATGGCGGGGATAGCAACATCGCGCAGGTAGTTACGCGGGCAGATCCAACTTATCGCACCGTCGGCCTCCGTGCCGCAGAGCTCGAAAGAGCCCTTCCGCAGGGCCGAGGCCATCACCTGGACGTCCAGTGGCCCCGGAATGGCGGCGTGGGCCGAATAATGCTCGCCGCCGAAGTCCACCGAGCCGGTCTGCAAGATGGCTTTCAGGATGCGCAGGTACTCTCTGAGATGGCCCAGTGGAGCGTCAAACCGGATGCCCATGGACTCGATGGTGGGGCGGTGGCTGGGGCCGACGCCCAATCGAAAACGCCCCGGCGCCAGTTGGGCGACCACCTGCGCCTGCTGCGCCGTGACCAGGGGGTGGCGGGGGTAGGTCGGGACGATGGATGTGCCCAGCTTGATGCTGCTGGTTGCGCCGGCGGTTGCCGCGAAACAGGTGATGCTGTCCAGGCTGGCCCCGCCGGTGGTCATCCAGGCGGCGTGAACGCCCAACTCCTCGGCCCGCAGGATGTTGCGTTGGACCTCTCCGATGGTGCTGCCCTTGACCGCTGTTCCGACCAGTTTGTCCGCCATGTGCGCCCCCTATCGTTGTATCTATTCAGGTCATTGGTAGGGGCCAAGGAAACCACGGCGGAAGCGGGGGTGTCAAGCTGGAGAGTCAAGCTGCTGAGTGGTCAACAATCAGCTTTCAGTGGTTGGCTTTCAGCCGGTAGATGCGGCCCTCTTCGGAAAGGGCGTATATCTCTCCCTGGGCATCCTCGCCGAAAGAGGTGATATTGACCCCGGAGTCGACCAGGAGCCAGCGTGCAACCGCCTTTCCCTGCTCGAAGCGAAAGCCGTGCACCTCACCGGAGCAGTAGTCGCCGTAGAGGTAGGTCCCGGCGAGGGAGGGGATGTCTGCGCCCCGGTACACGTACCCGCCGATAACCGAGCATCCTTTGTCCGAACCGTATTCTATGACAGGAAACTCCGTGCCCGAGGGGTCGCAGCCGGCGCGGGGCGAGAAACAATGGCTGCCTTCCAGCGTGTTCCAGCCGTAGTTGCCGCCCGGCGAAACCAGGTTTATCTCTTCAAAGCTGTTCTGGCCCACGTCCCCAACCCACAGGCCGCCGGTCTGCCGGTCGAAGGAGAACCGCCACGGATTCCGGAACCCATAGGCCCATATCTCGCCCCTGGCGTCGGCGTTGCCCACGAATGGGTTGCCGGGCGGGACGCTGTAACCCGAGCCCGGACCCACTCCGGAAACATCTATCCGCAGGACCGTCCCCAGCATGGTGGATGGGTCCTGGCCGTTGCCCTGGGGGTCGCCGCCCGAACCGCCGTCGCCCAGTCCGATGTACAGCATGCCGTCGGGGCCGAAGGCGATCTGGCCGCCGTTGTGGTTCTGGAACGGCTGGGGAACCTCCATGACCACCAGCTCGCTTTCGGGGTCAGCCATGGACCCGTTGGCCGTGAAGCGCGAGACCACCGACCGGCGAGGCTGCGCCGCCGAGTAATACACGAAGAAGTGACCATTGGAATCGAAGTCCGGGTCGAAGGCCAACCCCAGCAGGCCCTCCTCGTTCCCGGCGTCGCTCACGCGGTCCCGGATGTCCAAGTACACGTCGGCATGGGCAGCTTCCTGGCCGATGGGGAAAGAGATGATCCGGCCCTTTTGCTCGGTCACGAACAACTTGTCGCCGGTCTGCACCAGGTTGGTCAACCGGCTGAAGTCCAGGTCTTCGTAGACCCGCTCTAACGTCAGTGCATCGGGCGCCGCCGTTGGGTTATGCGGGTCCTTGGGCGGAGTGGCAATCGGCAGGAGCGTCGGCGTTTCCGTGCCTTGGGGCGGTCTCGTCGAGTCCGATGGTGACTCCGTGGGCGCGGAAGCCGTGTTTCGGGATGGCGTGGTAGCTCCTTGTGCCCCAATCCCGCCGCAGGCAAGGGCCAGCGCCAATACCGGGACGGCGAGAGTGATTGCCAAAAGGCTTCTTGGTGTGCGAGTGTTCATTGAGGGACATTCTACCCGTATCGTCCTGGGAAAATAAGATTGGGCCCGAACCTGCCGCCGCGGGAGGACACATGAGCGCAACCGAACGCTGGACCGAGATGATCAAACTGGAGCATGCCCAATCGGAGAGCGTGCGCAAGGGTGATCCGCCCGCCGACTCGTGGGCGAACTTTGCGGCGCAATTCCGGGCCGACCCCCGGCGCACCGATGACCCGCTGGTCAACTTTCTAAGAGAGCAGATCACTCCCCAGATGATTGTTCTGGACGTCGGGGCGGGCGGCGGCCGGTTCGCGTTGCCCATGGCGCTTGAGGCCAAGAAGGTCATCGCGGTCGAGCCGTCGCCTGCCATGTGCCAGGTGCTTCGGGAGGTCGCCGACGAATCTGAGGTCGACAACGTCGAGGTGGTGGAGGCGGAATGGCTGGATGCCCAGGTGCCCAAAGCCGACGCCGCCCTGTGCTGCAACGTCCTCTACACCGTCCAGGAGATCGAGGCTTTCGTCCGGAAGCTTGAGGAACACGCCGGGAGGGTGATGGTCGTCTTGTACCAAGCGCCACCCCAGTCGCAGGTCTATCCCATCTGGGAGATGGTCCACGGCGTGCCGCGCCTGCCTCTGCCCAGCCTGCCTGAGTTTCTGGAGGTGCTGGGCCAATTGGGCGTCGAGCCGGACGTGGAGGTGGTGCACGTAACGCGGGGCCGCGGCTTCAAGAGCCTGGATGCGGCCCGACAGCAACTGGCCCGCCGTCTCTATCTAACCCCTGATACTCCCGAGATGGAGCGTCTCCAGGGTTTGCTGCCCGATATCTTGGTCGAGGGAGACCAGGGTTTCACGATCAAAGGCGCGGTGCCGCTCGAGCCTCGGGTGGTCTCCTGGCGGCCCAAGGTCTAAGCTTGCCGGTCTCGGTCTCCGGTCACCATCACCGGCACCGACTCCAGTGTCGGGTCAATGGGCAGTGGTCGGCGCGGACTCCCGCGGCACCCTCGGCTGTTTGTCCAAGACCACCGCGCCGGCCATGCCAGTTATCGAACTTAAAGAGGCCAGGGCGAAGGTCCAGTTCATGCTGAGATTATCGGCAATCATCCCGCCCACGGTCGGCGAGACGGCGCTGCCCAGGCCCGCTCCCACCGACATCAGCCCGAAGGCGGCGGCCGAGAACTGAACGGCCACATAATCCCCGGCGCTGGCGGCACAGATGGTGTAGGCGGCCCGCAGGGTGAATCCCAGCAGAACGGCGGCGACCACGAAGCTCACCATCCCCGGAAACGCCGCCATCAGCACGAATGCCACGCCCTGCAACAAGAAAGAGTAGAAGAAACCCTGTCCCCGGCTGACCCGGTCCGACAGCCGCCCCCAGAATACCCCGCTGGTTACGCTTAAGACGCCGATCAAGATGACCAGTTGGCCGGCGGTGGTCAGGCTTGATGCCATGCTCCTGGTTCAGATAGACGCCGAAGAACGAAGTGAAGATGTTCTGCGACCAGCCGGAGTTGAAGGCCAGAAAGGTTATCAGCCAGATCATGGGGTTCTTGTAGGCGGCGATGGGCCAAGCGCCCTGTCTTTGACTTTGGGGTTCCGGCGCGTTGGGCTCCGGCGCCCCTGCCGCCTGTGCGCTGGGCCGCTCCCGCAGAAATAGCAGGGAGACCAGCCCGATTGCGATGCTAAGCGCGCCAAAGACCGCCCAGGCGTTGCGCCAACCGTCGTCAGCGTCCCGGCCGACCAGCCACGGCACGATCACCCCGGCGAAGATGAAGGCGAAGCTGCCTCCCGTGGCCGCCAGGCCCGCGGCCAGACCCCGGTCGCTGGCCTGGAACCAACCCGTGAGCAGCCCCATCATGGGAGTGAGGGCCATTCCAGTGCCCACGCCCATCAGAGCCGCCGACAGCAGGGCCAGCGGATAGGACTGGGCAGAGGCCAAAAGGATCATGGCGCCGCCCGCCCCTGCCGTTCCAACGCCGATGATGAACCGGCTGCCGTAGCGGGGCGCCAGGGTGCCGGAGATGATGGTGCTGGTCATGCGGACCATGGCGGTTAGAGTCACCACGAAACCGGCCTTGGTGTGGGAGAGGCTGAGATCGACCTCCATGGAGGGCAAAGTCAGACTGTGGGCGAATTGGGTGAATCCGGCGCCCCAGTTAACGGCAACCCCCATCACCAGCATCACCGCCGTGTAGGTGAATAGCCAGTCGGGCGTGAACCGGGAGTGTCTTAGGAACCTCATGTCAGCGGGGCAACCGGCCCGAGAGAACGGGCTTGAATATGTGGGACCGCATCAGGGTCGCATCAGGGTGTAAACAGGTGCGGTGGGTCACCTAAGGGGCCGGAAGAAGTTTCGAATATCCTCCACCAGCCGGTCCGGTTCCTCCAGAGCGGCGAAGTGTCCGCCGCTGGGCATGACCGTCCACTGCTGCACGTTGTACGACCGCTCGGCCCACTCCCGGACCGGGATGCTGATCTCTCCTGGGAACACCGCGATGCCGCAGGCCGCCTGGATCCTCTCGCCCTCTTGCAGGTTCCAGGGTTTGCGGAGCGTCTCGTAGTACAGCTTGGTTGATGACCCGATGGACTGGGTCACCCAGTAGATCATGATGGTTGTTAGCAGCTCATCCTTGGTGAACCGCGTCTCCACATCGCCGCCGCAGTCGCTCTAGGTGCGGTACTTCTCCACGATCCATGCGGCCAGCCCAGCCGGGGAGTCGTTCAGCCCGTAGGAGAGTGTCTGGGGCTTGGTGCCCTGGATATGGGCGTAACCACCCTCGGCGGCCTGCCAGCCTTCCCGAGATTGCAGCAGCCCCTTCTCCACCTCGGACAGCGGACGTGACCCAGGCCCCAGGTAGGGCGTGGGCCGGGTGACGGAGGTCGAGTGGATGCCGATTACCTTGTCGCCGTGGGCAAACCCCAGCTTGGCGGTGACGCTGGCGCCCCAGTCGCCCCCCTGGGCCCCGAATCGAGCGTACCCCAGGTTCTCCGACATCAACCTTGCCCACATATCGCCGATGGTCAGCACGTCCAACCCGCGCTCGGTGGCGTGGCCGGAATAGCCGTAGCCCGGCATGGACGGCACGACCACGTCGAAGGCGTCGCCCGGATCGCCGCCGTGACTGGCCGGGTCGCTCAGTAGGGGGATAATCTTGTGCATCTCGAAGAAGGTGCCCGGCCAGCCGTGGGTAACGACCAGCGGGACAGGGTTTGGCCCCTTGCCCTTCTCATGGATGTAGTGGATCTCCAAGCCGTCCACCTCGGTCTTGAAGTGGGAGAAGGAGTTGATCAGCCTCTCTTGGGCGCGCCAATCGAACTCGGTGCGCCAGTACTCGACCAACTCCTTGATGTGATCCAGGTTGCTCCCGTAGTCCCAACCCGTGCCCGGTAGTTCGTCGGGCCACCGGGTGCGCTCCAGGCGTGCTTTCAGGTCGTCTAGGACGGGGTCTGGGACCTCTATCTTGAAGGGGTGAACGGCCATGTTTCTTCCCTCTCAGCCCGGATCAGGCGGGCAGCACCGGCTCAGTGCGGTTGGCCGGCAATTCGGAGTCGAAGGAATTAACCGCCACCGCGATGAGGGCGTAGTTGCCCATGACTAGCGAAAGTTCGACCAAGCCCTGAGTGCCGAACTGCTCGATGGCCGATTGGAACGCGCCGCGGCTCACCCGGTGCGTGCGGTAAAACTCCTGGCAGTAGTTGATGACGGCCGCTTCGTCGGGCGCCAGCGCGGGGAGTTCCTTGCGGTCTCGGAGGGCGTCAACCACGGCGTCGGGTACACCAGCGGCCCGGGCGGAGGCGGCATGGGCATTCCAGACGTACATGCAGTCATTCTCGCGGGCTGTCACCAGCATGGTAAGTTCCAAGACCTTGTTGGACAATGACGAATCGTTGCGCAGGTATTGGTTCAAGGCCGTGACAGCTTGCTGGGCCTTGGGGACGTGCCAGAAAATCGAACCGGGTCCGACCAAGGGCACGGAACCTGCGCCGGCAAGAAGCTGGTCGAATTCGGCGGTCTGGTCGCTGGGTACGGTCTCTCTGGTGGCTGCTGGTATTCTGGCCATGTTCGTCTCCTGAATCAGATGGATCTGGGCGTGCCCGGCGGTGTTGTTTGGGCATCGTCCGGTTGAATGGCCTCAAAGGTACGCGCCCCGTTTTTGCTTGTCAATCTTGGCGCGGCGGCGCAGCACGGTTGGCGCGGGATCTGCCGGGCAGCAATAGGCCGGCCAGCAACAACGTCCAGGATGCGGCGGCGCAGATGGCCAACCCCGGCAGGAACGACCCCGTAAGGTCGCGCAGCCCGCCGACCAAGATGGGCGATATGAACATGGCGAACCCCGAGAAGGTCAGCAGCGAACCCCAGATGACGGCCACTCTCTCGGGGGTCATCCCAGCCATCTGCATCGGCAGAGTGAGCAGCGTGGGCACGTACAGCCAGGAGCCGAATCCCAAGATGACCACTGCCGGATAAATGCCGCCCAATCCCGGCAATAGAAATGCCCCCAATCCGCCGAGTCCAGCCATCAGACCCGAGGCCACGAAGAGCGTCTTGGGCGAGTCCACCCGCAGCGCCACCACTCCGCCGGCCAAGACCGCGAACACGCCTACCAAGGGCAGTATGCCGGTGATGAACCCCGCCTGAGAGAGCGAAATACCCCGGTCTTCGTTGTAGAAGGTGGGCAGCCACCCGGTGAAGGCCGCGTACTGGACCAGTATCCCGGCGTCGGCGGCCAGCAGGAGCACGACCGACCGGTTGCGCAGCACCGATGCCGCCTCTGAAAGGCTGATTCCCCGCCGGGACCCGGAGCTAGCCTCTCGACCGGAACTGGCGGTCTGGCCGTCAGCCGTTCTGGCAAACAGAAGCCAGGCGGCCAGTCCGGCGATCGCCGGCAGGGCAAACATAGTCAGCGCCCACTGCCAGTCCATCACCTTGGCTAGCGGCGCGGCAGTGGCCACGGACAAAGCGATGCCCAGACTGAGCGCGGCGGTGGTGACGGCGTTCATCACCAATACCTCTTTGGGCCGGAACCATTGCATCAGCAGCGGCCCGGTGGCCGTAATGATGAACGCGAACCCCAGTCCAACCCCCGATCTGATCAGTAAGAGGCTGATGAAATTTGGCGCCAAACCCGAGAAAGACGCCAGCGCCACGGCGGTCCACCCAATGATGAACGCCCGCCGGATTCCGATGCGCGCGATGAGCATGCCGCTGGGCAGTCCCAGGACTGCGGCCGCCAGGAGCGGCAATGACACCAGCAGACCGGCGGTCGTCCGGTTGATGTCAAAGTCGTCGATGGCTAGCGGCAGGATGGGCGAGACCGGGAAGATGTTTAGTCCCACGGAAAGGTGCCCGGCTAGCACCAGGGCCGCCATCACGAACCGGTACCTGCTGGGGAACGGGGCGTTTTGGCCCAGCGATAGCCCAGGTTTTTGCCGGGGGGCTTCTCTGGGGTCTTTTTTAGGGTCGTCTTTGGGGGCGTTGGCCATTAGACAAGTTTAACGCCCGGCTAGCTTGGGAGCAGCCGGTCCGGGCTGGAGTTTGGGTTCTGATATTTTGGCCCGGAACTTGGGCACAAAGAACCGGCTAGGGGAATAGCCGCCCGTCTTCCTGGTTCTCGTCCACGGGCATGATGCATTCGGGGCCCTGGTTCCGCACCGAATTCACCGTATCCGCCACGACATGGGAGGTCAGGAGTTCGACCGGCGCGGGGATCAGCAGGGGAGTCAGCGTCTTGGGGTCCTCGGTCAGGGGGTCCAGCCAAAGGGCTTGAGTCTCGCCGGACAAGATGACCGGCATGCGGTTGTGTATCGGCTCGATCATCGCGTTGGCCGCGGTGGTGATTATGGTGCAGGAGCGGACCACCTGGCCTTCCGGAGACTTCCAAGTCTCCCACAATCCGGCGAAGGCCATCGGCTCGCCGCTAAGCTGATGGATGTACGTCGGAATCTTAAGTTTGCCGTCTTTCCGCCATTCGTAGAAGCCGTTGGCCAGGACCAGACAACGCCGCTTCTTGAACGCCGCCCTGAAAGCCGGCTTGGTTGCGGCCGTTTCCCCCACCGCGTTGATCATTCGCGCCCCGATCTTGATGTCTTTGGCCCAGAAGGGCACCAGGCCCCAGCGCATCATCTCGCCGCGCCGCTGGCCGTCGTTGGTCACGGTCAACACCGGTTGGGTGGGGGCGATGTTGTATCTAGGCTCGTGGTCGAACGCGCCGCCGGTTGAATCTCCGGTGAACTCAGACAAGAACCCGAACCGGCCTTGCAACTCGTCCAGATTGGAGGTGAGGGTAAATCTGCCGCACATGATCTTCGGTCCGATGTTGGTTCCGGCCGGCCTGATTTTCGCCGGGTTTCCCGGCCGGGCTTGAAGAGCGGGACCTGCCAGAAAGAATAGCCTTGCCGCACTAGGGAAGCAACCCCGAGTGCGGGTTGGTCCTTGCGGGCCAGCACGCTGGCTTAAAAGGGCCGCCAAATGGGCAGACCGCAGACCGCATCCGGTCCCAGCGGCACTTTGCCATAACGCGCCTGGATGGGAGAATCGATGAAAGAATCGTGGAGGGACGTTGTGTGACTCGCGTGTTAAGGAATCCCAGGCGGGTGACGGGCGGCGAACCGGAAACGGATGGGGGATCAGGCGTGCAGATAAACATTCTGGTAAATCGGTTAACATTGCTGCCGCTGTTGGCGATGATACTCATTGCCGTGATGGGCTGTTCGGCAGGTCAGGTGAACAGCATCAGTGTTGCGGCTGGGTCCGGCGAGCCGGTCATTCGGATATCCGGCGCCGGTGGCACGTCAAGAACGCTTCAGGCATTGGCCAACGAATACACCAGATCGAATCCGGGGGTTGCCTTCGAGTTCTTGGAGGGCTCGGGTTCATCGGGAGGCGTAAAGGGCGTTAACGCCGGCTTCCTCGACCTGGGAGCCATGTCGCGGCTGCCAAAGCAGGACGAGATGGCGACAGGGATCGAGTACGTCAATTTCGCCGCCGAGAGGGTATCGGTGGTGACAAGCTCAGACCTGCCTTTACCTGGGTTGCCGGTGGAGCAGGTGCGCGGCATCTTCTCCGGGGAGATCCGCAATTGGTCGGAGGTCGGCGGACCTGACGTGCTCATCCGGATCATCATACGGGAAGAGGATGACAGCAATACCAAGATAATGCGCGCCGGAATCATGGGAGACACGCCGTTCAGCGAAACTGCCTTGTTGATGACCAGCGAGTCCGACGCGAAAGAGGCTCTGAACAAGGCGGCCGGGGCCATCGGTTACCTGGCGTTCAGCGGTGTCGTTAGCAGTGGCAGCAGTGTTAACCCAGTGGCGTTGGACGGGGTGCATCCCTCCGGCCAAGGACCAGGCTACCCGCTGCCGGCCCGCGATCTCGGAGTTGCATTTCTTCCGGCGGCGCAGGGCAGGGTCCAGAGCTTTCTAGATTACATAACAGGGGCAGAGGCCGGGGCGATATTGGCAGATCTGGGTCTACTGGCGGCAGGATGAACATTCCGATCAACGTACCGCAGATGTCAATGCAGCGGCAAGACGGGGAAAAGCGGAGACTGGTCCTGCTTCGGCTCCCCGTCCTCGCCGACCTTTCGTTGTCCACCAGGCTAATGCTCTTGGTAGTCGTGCCGCTGGTTCTGACGATGGCGGTTACCCTGCCGCTGACAGTGATCGGCCTGAACCGGTTGGCATCGGAGACCAGCAACGAACGGCTTGCCGGAGAGGTCCCCATAATCCGGGACCGATTCGAGGATTTTCAATTTGACCTCGGTCAATTGGCCGATGGATTTGCGGCGGATCCCGTCTTGCTGAGCGGCGTACGAGACTCCAATAGCGCGCTGATCGTTTCCAATCTGCTTGCCATGAGGGTCCGTCACGGGCTTGAACACGTCGAGGTGGTCGACGTGAATGGCATATCCCTGGGGCACGAACACGAGAAGGGACGCAGCTTGGAGCAAAGTTCGCTGGATGACCTGAACGACCTGGGCCTGGCAGGCCTTGATGCCGCCGGTTTGGTCCGGTCCACCAGTGGCTGGTCGTTAACGGTCGTTCGACCGATAAAGGACTCGAATGGCCTGATCGGGGCAATCACGGTCGGGCAGGAATTGGGCGAGGCGGGGTTGACTGCCTTGAATTTCCGCCGGTCCGATCCGCTATTACTGACGATCTTTGAAGACAACGAAGTCTCGGCCGCCTCCTATCCGACCGGCCGCGTCTTCCCAGTCGTGGTTGACCCCGTGCCGGTCGAACAAGCCTGGTCGGGTCAGGTGGTCCCCGGCGTGGTCACGGTGGACGGTACAGATCAACGCGCGGTGTACGCTCCGCTGGAACTTGGCGGCAAAACGGTGGGGGTGTTCGCGGTGGCGCTGACCACCTCGCCGGTTGTGAGCCTTCGCGACGAACTGGCCGCCAACCAAGTGATGGTGGCGGCGGCGTTGGCGCTGTTGGTGCTGGGTGTGGGCTATGTGGTCACCCGGACGATCACCCGCCGGATAATGCGCCTGCGCAACGGAGCAGTCGAACTTGCCAACGGCAATCTTGCCGTCAAGGTCGAAGAAACATCACGGGACGAGATCGGCGCGCTGGCCCACGAATTCAACCGGATGGCTGACAATCTCAGGGAGAAGACTTCACAATTGGAGCTGGCGAACAAGAACTTGGAGATGCGGGTTTTCGAGCGGACCGATGAGTTGGAGCGCGCGAACGCCCAGCTACTGGATGCCCAGGGCCAACTGGTGCAAACCGAGAAACTTGCGGTCATCGGTGAACTGTCGGCGGGAGTGGCCCACGATTTGCGCAATCCATTGGGCGCCATCCGCAACGGCGTATTCTTCCTGAAATCCAGGCTCGTCAAGTCGAACAAGCTGACCACCGACCCCAAGATTGCAGAGTTCCTGGACGTAATGGACGAACGCATCACCGAATGCGACAGAATCATTGGGGAGCTGATCTACTTCACCCGGATCGCCCCTCCCGAGTATTCCACGGTCCCTCTGAGCGAAGCGCTGGAGCAGGCGATGCGTGACTCGTGTCTGCCAAGTGATGTGGCTGTGGAGAGGAATTTCGACGACGCGGATGTGGAGATCCAGGGCGACCACGACCAATTAGTAAGGGTGTTCGGTTGCCTGGCACAGAACGCCAAAGAGACGATGCCGGAGGGCGGGAAATTGACCCTGGCCATGAGGAATGATGCATCGCAGGTGGAGATTTCCTTCACGGACACCGGGGCCGGAATAGACCCTGAGGTAGTCAAGAGGATATTTGACCCCCTCTACACAACCAAGATACAAGGCACCGGCCTGGGCTTGGCCCTTAGCCAGCGCATAATCGAAAAACACAATGGCAAGCTGGAAGCGTCTAGCCGACTGGGCGTCGGTTCCACCTTCACCGTGCGCCTGCCGGTAAAGATTGGGGCCGCGGTCGGCGACGGCCCGGTGGGGTGACGCCGGTTGACCAGGAAGCCAACCCGGCGGCGGGCCCCCTGGTCGAGTCCCGCCGGCCGCAGATCCAGTCGCGGTAAACCTAGCCGACCACCTCTTTGAACTGCTGGACCGCGTTGATGTGGTCTTGAGGCGATTCCAGGCCGGCCCGCATGGTGTTGATCGACACGTGGGTCGCGCCCATCTCCTGCCAAGCCCTGGCCTGACCCTGCCAGAACTCCGGGTCGCCGTCGGCCAGGTTTATCCGGGGCTCCATGCCGATCTTGGCCGCGTCGCGCCCGGCTTGGTCAGCGAAGACCTTCAGCCGCTCCACCGTGGCTTTGGCGTCATCGCCCGGCTGCATCTGCGGGAACCAGCCATCGGCCAGCCGCGCCACCCGGCGCAGCACACGGTCGGTGGGGACTGGGTTGGCCCTGGCGCCGGCGCCCATCCAGATGGGGATCGGCCGCTGCACCGGCTGCGGATTGATTCCAGCGTGGTCCACCTTGTGGTACCGGCCTTCGAACCCCACCACGTCTTTGGTCCAGAACTCACGCAGCAGCTCGATCTGCTCCCCGTATCTGCTGCCCCGGTTGCTGAAGTCCTGGCTCAGCGCTTCATACTCCACATGGTTCCATCCCACGCCAACGCCCAGCCGCAGACGTCCGCCGGTCAACCGGTCTACCTCGGCAGCCTGCTTGGCCACCAGGGCCGTTTGCCGCTGGCCCAAGATCAACACCGCCGTCACCAACTCCAGGGTCGTCGTGACGCCAGCCAGGTAGCCGAAGAGCACGAACGGCTCGTGGAACATTGACTTCGAGGTGTAGCTGCCCTGCCAGTTGTCGTGATGGCTGGTGTCGGCCCCCAGAACGTGGTCGTAGGCCAGCATGTGAGAATAGCCAAGACCCTCGACCGCCTGCACGTAATCGCGCACCGCGGCCGGGTCCGCGCCGATCTCGGTTTGCGGGAAAACTACCCCTATCTTCATACGACCTCTCCAGAGATTTTTTTGGCGGGTTGTCTGCCCGTCCGCCTAGATTACATCCAGACCGCGCTCCAACGCATTGTTTCGTACGGCACGCTGCCGGAAGGCCACCATCATGAGCCCGGCGAAGGACCATGCACGGTCAAATCCGAATCCCTGCACCGCAGCTCCGAACCAATGGTCCGACAAGTATCTCACCATGAGCGTTGTAGGCGTACCTGTTCTTCAGGACGAGGACTTATCGTCCCCGACCGCTCAACCTGAGACTGTCGAAGGACGCGCAACAGTCAAGTTTCTGCCGCAAGAACCCTTGCTCGGGTGGACCGGTGGTTCTACGCAGCTCGCCACGAGCAGAATCAAAATCCCCGGTCCCGTTCACCGCCGGCGCCAACGCAACCAACGCCTAGTCGTTGGCCGCCGAAGGCATCCCCGCGCCTGCCTGGGCTTTCTCCTTGGCCCGGAAGTGGGGGATGACGTGTTTGCCGAACATGGTCAGGGTGTTCATCACCTCCTCGTTGGTGGCCGGGCCGATGGCTGAGAGTAGGAACACCTGCTCGATGCCCATCGCCTCGTATCTCTCGAAGAACTCGATGCACTGCTCGGGTGTGCCGGCGCAGAACGACGTGCCCTTTTTGACCGTCTCGCTGGCGGTGGCGTCACCTGGATGCGGTCCGGCGGCCAGTTTCATGTCCCGCTCGTAATAGCCCTGGTAGTCGGGCGGTATGGTGGCCGGATCAACCCCCTGCCACACCAGGCGGGCGCGTTCCCGCTGTTGGTCCATGTACCAGCCGATCAGCTCCGTGCCCCGGCTTTCGATCACCTTGGGGTCCTCGTGACAGAACCCGGCTGTCATCAGGGCGTTGTGGTTGTTGACCAGCGCCGGCCGTTGGCCCCCGGACGATTGCACCGATCGCTGCATCTTCTGGTACAGCTCCAAAACCTGGCCGACCTTATCAGGTCCACCCTCGCTGCCGACCAGTGCGCCCAGCCCAAGCTCGGCTGCAGTGCGGGTGGTCTCCTCGCTGGAACAGGCCGACCACAGCGGCGGATGGGGCTTTTGGAGAGGCTTGGGCAGCACTTCCCTGGGCGGTATCTGGTAGTGCTGGCCCTCGTGGGAGACCACTTCCTCGGTCCAGATCTTTGGCAGGACCTCCGCGAACTCATGCCACATGCTCCGGGTGTCCTCCAGCTTGGTCCCGTAGGGGGTTAGCTGGTACGGATAGCCGGTGCGGCCCAGGCCAACGTCCACGCGACCGTTGCTCAGTATGTCCAGCGTGGCCATGCGGGCGGCAGTGTGCAAGGGGTGATGGATGGGGGCCAGCACCACGCCCACGCCAAGGCGGATGCGGGAGGTGCGCTGGCTGACGGCGGCCAGGGTTAGATCGGGGGCGCTGTTGTGGGACCACACGGGGCGGAAATGGTGCTCCGAGAACCAAACGCTGTCGTAGCCCATCTCTTCGGCGTAGACGATCTGGTCCAATGCCTCCCAGATGCGCCTGGCTTCGCTTTCTTCATCCCAAGGCCTGGGAACCTGGATCTGGTAGAACAATCCGAATTTCATGCTTCTCTCTCCGGCCACTTCCCGGGGCATCACCGTTGGCGATGTCACGGGACGGTGAAGTTGGATTCGTCCGAGCCTGGTGAAGGCCATTATAGAGAGAGAAGAGGGCGCGTCAATGGCGGTATTGACCGGGAAGGGCCGGATATGACGTGCCAACGCCGGCGCCCAGGCGGCCGATCTGGCTAGGGGCCGGACTTCAGCAAGGGGATCGGAGCGATGTACGACTCGAACAGCGACCTGAGATTGGCTTTCTCAGCGTTCAGTTTGTCGATGGTCGCCTGGGCGGCGGCATTGGCCCTCTGCGCCGAGTCCAACCCTATCTTGAGGGAGGAATTGGTGGTCGAAAGGTCCACATTCTGGGCCATGGTGTCCCGTACGGTGGGACCGTCAAACTCGCGGTAGATGGTAGCGGACACGGCGGCGACCAGCATGATCACCCACAGGCTGGCGAGAGCGAGTCCGACCTGTTTGAGGAGTGGAGTCTTGGTGCGGTTCCAGTTTCTAACTTCGGTTGACATCGGCATTCACCCGGATGAAACATTAGTGTCCGTGCTGAATCTTCTTGTATTAATCGTCCAACTGGGGCAATCTACAGTTAAGCCGCAGCCAGAAACGGGACTGCAAACCGCAGCCGCAAGCCAAAAGCAGAGATCAGGTGACGCATGACTAGGTCCGTCAGGTTCGCCGTCAAAATCCTATGGGCGCTGTGGATGGTGTTGCGCCTGGGATTTTGGCTGTTTTCCACCGTGACGCGCCTGACCTTCGGCTTGGCCTGGCGGCAGACATTCGGGCGCTCCACCGTCTACGTCCGGCGGGACTGGGACGACCGTGGAATGGGCCGGGTCCGCTGGTCCGATTTGCATGGCCACCGCTGGGACACCACTGCCGGCGGCACCCAGGTGGAGAACCCGCTGCCCCTGATTCACGCCTATATCTGGTGTGATAAAGTTCGGGGCAAGATTGGCCATTCCTGCGCTCACGGCGAAGGCCCACACAACATCAAGGTCTGCATGCTGCGTCAGGACAACACCCGCCGGAACTGGCGGCGTTTGTTGGAATTGGCGGGGCCGGACCGGAGACTGGCTGATTAGCCTGGCCTATTCGATCAAGGGGAGACGGAACTTTGCGGATAGCCATATTCGGCGCCGGCGGCATCGGCGGTTATCTGGGCGGGCGATTGTCTCAGGCTGGCGAAGAGGTGGTCCTTATCGCCCGGGGCGAGCATCTGGAAGCGATCCGTGAACACGGACTCCGGGTGGACAGCATCAAGGGTGATTTTGTGGCCGTACCGGCCCTGGCCACCAACAATCCCACCGAGGCCGGCACGGTGGACGTGGTGATACTGGGAGTCAAGGCTTGGCAGGTGAACGACGCGGCCAAGGCCATGCGTCCCATGATCGGCCCCCACACATTTGTCGTGCCCATGCAGAACGGTGTGGAAGCCCCAGACCAACTCGCGGCCGTGCTGGGCAAGCAGGCGGTGGTGGTCGGTTTGGGCGGGCTTATCAGCTACATCGTCGGACCGGGACACATCCTCCACGCCGGCGGCGAACCCTTCGTTGCCTTCGGAGAGACGGACGACTCAACCACCGAGCGGACCCAACAGTTGTTGCGGGCTTTTCAGAACGCCGATGTCCGGGCCAGCGTCCCCTCCAACATCCACGCGGCGCTGTGGGGAAAACTGGCCTTCATGGCCGCCAACAGCGGCATAGGCGCCATAACCCGCGTGCCCTCCGGCCAATGGCGCAGTGTGCCCGAGTCGTGGGAGATGGCCCAGCAGGTGGTCCGGGAGGTCGTGGCGGTGGCCCAGGGACGGGGCATCCAGATGCCGAACGACGCGGTTGCGGCGGCGATCGCCAGACTTGAAGCCTCTCCGCCGGACGGAACGTCATCCATGCAGCGCGATCTGATGGAAGGACGCCCCTCCGAGTTGGAAGTGCAGAGCGGGGGTGTCGTCCGGCTGGGCAAGGAGGCCGGTGTGCCAACCCCGGTAAACACCTTCATCTACCACAGTCTGCTGCCCCAGGAGATGAAGGCGCGCGGCAAGTTCGGCCCGGAAGAGTAAGCCTAAGATCCACCGCCTCTGACAACGAAAAGCCGGGGCAAGTTTGAATCCGAAGAAGAGGAGTAACTGATGTCTGTCACCGTGACGTTGGCCTTTTCCGTACATTCGGAGCGCGCCGGCGAGTTCAAGGCGCTGCTCAAGGAACTGCTGCCCGACACCAGGGCATTCGACGGTTGCCAGACTGTGGACGTGTACCAGGACCAGGAAAATCCGGGACTGATCTATCTCGTCGAAGACTGGGCGTCCAAGGAGCATCAGCAACGGTACCAGGCATGGCGCGGCGAAACCGGCATCGCCGAGACCGTGGGGCCGTTTCTGGCGGACGAACCCAGGTTCAATTACCCGGACAAGCTGGACATCTAGCAACCGTCATTTCGGGAGGCTAGACGCCTGCCGGCGATCAGTCAGGTGAACTAAAAAGATGAGTCATCCGGAGTTTCATCAAGGGCAGCACGCTGCCGGGCAGATGCGGTCATTACGGCGAAAGGCGAAATGACGGTCGTGCCGGGCAACCACACTCGCCGCCTGTCATTCTGATCCTTCCGGAGAAGGAGAAGAATCTCTTCGTTTGACTTCGAAGTTGCTAGCGTTCCGCGGGACCGGTAGTTGGTATCCCATCAGCAACGACATTCGTCTCTTTGATTGGAATGACCAAGGCGGACGGAATGACCAAGGCGGCGGCATCAACCTTGCAAACTCAGGGAAAACTCAGGCTGTTTCATTGCCAATGCCAGTGCCGCGGCGGGGCCTCGTGGGCGGGAAGGACGCGTATCTGAAGGCCAGGGATCATGAACGCCCGGCCGCAACCGCGGCATCCCCACCTGCCGAAGGGATGAAATCCGTCCCTGCGGTCGATCTCGGTGCTCCGGCACCTGGGACAGGCCTGCACCTCGTAGGGAACCTCGTTTGGCGTGTCTCCGGGAGTCTCGCCGGATTGTTGGGAGGGAGTAGTCATATTGGCCCGTCTGTGTCTTTCTTGAAGTCTTCCTTGGACTGGTGAATTCCTTTGGTGTCCTCCTGAATGCGTTTGCGTTAGCGGAACCGGGGCGGCGGATGAATAATGGAGCCGGTGATAGGAGTCGAACCCACGACCTGCTGTTTACAAAACAGCTGCTCTACCGCTGAGCTACACCGGCCCGTGTCTGGCTGAGGAGCATTGGCCAAAGCCAGGTTCAGCTAATTTCGGTCTCCACTGCCTTGGTAGCCGCTGTCCTCGTTTTAGTCTCCTTCAAGCGCAATCTTGAACGCGGTGAGGGAGATGGGGTCGAAGTCCGCCTCAATTTTGACGCCTTTAACGATGTCGCTCAGGGTGCCCATCGAGTCATCGTTCAATTCGATCCGGGTGTTTTCGCCGACGGTCACGGTTAAGAACCTGCCGTCTTCGGTCCGAATCGTTACTTGGTTGCCTTCAACTTTGTCCGTCCAACCTTCAATCTCATCTTTTTCTTGATCGAGTTCAATCTCGAAAGCCACATTGGTTTCCGGATCAAATTTGGCCTCAATCTTCGCGCCGATCTTGATGTCCGCCAACGATCCTGGCAGGTCTTCTTCCAGCTCGATCCGGGTGTTTTCGCCGATGGTCACGGTTAAGAACCTGCCGTCTTCGGTCCGAATCGTTACTTGGTTGCCTTCAACTTTGTCCGTCCAACCTTCAATCTCGTCTTTTTCTTGATCGAGTTCAATCTTGAATGCCACATTGGTTACCGGATCAAATTTGGCCTCAATCTTCGCGCCAACTTTGATGTCCGCCAACGATCCTGGCAGGTCTTCTTCCAGCTCGATCCGGGTGTTTTCGCCGACGGTCACGGTTAAGAACCTGCCGTCTTCGGTCCGAATCGTCACTTGGTTGCCTTCAACTTTGTCCGTCCAACCTTCAATCTCGTCTTTTTCTTGATCGAGTTCAATCTTGAAAGCCACATTGGTTTCCGGATCAAATTTGGCCTCAATCTTCGCGCCGATCTTGATGTCCGCCAACGATCCTGGCAAGTCTTCTTCCAGCTCGATGCGGGTGTTTTCGCCGACGATCACGACTACGTTACCTTCACGGCCCTCGTCGTCCTGAATGGTAATCTGGCTTCCCTCGATGGCGATTACATTTCCTTCAATCTTGGCCTGGCGGGCTGAGAGCTTGGTGGTGCGTTCGCCGTCGCCTGACATTCTGACCTCGACGGCAGCCCCAGGCTCCAAGGTGTCCACCGACGACACTTCGCCTTGGGTGTCGACGGCGGTGTCGGTTGAGATGGTCAGGGTAATCGTCTTGCCGTCCATAGTTACGATGGTAATTTCACCGTTCGCCGTATCGACATCTTGGAGTATGCCTTGCACCAGTTGGCCATCCGCCGTGGTACAGGCCAATGCGAGGACCATCAGCGCGGCGAGGAACCCGGCCAGTTTGGCCCTGGTTGTGAAATTCGTAATAATGTTAGTGATAAGTGTCAAAATGTGGCCCCAATGCGGACGAATTGTGTACAGATGGTTAGTGTGCCATAACAAGTGTTACCGGAGTCTAACCTAGTCTGTAATATTAAGAGACTCGGCGGAACCAAAGTGGGGACTCAAGCACGGTTTCGCCGGGCTGCTGGCGATGTCTGAGGGAACGCTTAGTTAGACTTGCCGCCGGCGACAAATCTCGCAGTTTTCCAAAGGATGAAAAAGCCCGACTGTGCATGGAGCCTGTCAAAAGCCAGACCGTTAATCCTCTTTGTAGAGAACAGCTCAGGGCAGATTGGTTAATGCTGATTTAATTATATCGCTTAGTGGAATTCGAAAATAGGGCCATATAGCTACCGATAAGTGCCCTGATCGGAAATTATTGTACGAATCTCAGTGTGTGATAATAATCACAGACCGAAGGCAAGCCAACACAATGAGGAGGCGGTCTGATGAAAACACTGAAGCGGCATCTCTGGATCGGAGCACTGGCAGTGGGGCTATTGTTCATGGGGATCGGGGCGTTTTTCGTGATCTCGGGTCTCGATGCCAAGGGCATGATCACCGATGAGTTAGTCGCCCAAGATATCTACCTGGACGACGACGCCGTGGGATTCGGTGGAACACCAGGTGACCTGGTTAACGACGCCTCCACTGCAGATATAGAGGCGAAGATTATCGCCCTGCATACCGATGGCAAGTACGGGATCTACTCCAGCCTCGCACGGGACGACCCGCACCGGGCCGACATCATCAAGGGTCTGGCTCTGCGGAACAGCTTAAACATGGCCGTGATGGGTTATGGAATCGCAGACCTGGCGATCGGCACCGGCTTGGTGATCGTCCTCATGGGGGCGGGCACGGTGGCCTTCCTGGCCCCGGTACTCTACCTGGTCACCAAAGAAGAACCTGAGCCGGTGGTGACAACCGGAGGGGCTGCGGCTCCCCTGGCGCCGGTTGTCTAGATCAAGCGGAAAAGGCCTCGGACCAAGTCCGGGGCCTTTTCATGTTATCCGGTAGTGGTTGCCCCAGGAGAGAGCAGCCCAAGGCCGGACGGCCGCTAGAAATTACAGGGCGTCCAAGGCTGACGTTCCACCGAGAACATCCGGTCGGCACGCAGTAGCGCTCCCGGAGTTAGCTCATCCACCAAGCACGCCTGGGCCATCGTGCTGAAGCTGACGGCCCCCAGGAACGCCGACGCCAACGCTGACACTCCGATGGTCAGGTCGGGCGACTCGCTTGAGACCCGGCATTCGGCTCCCTCGGGCGACCCCTCCAGCTCGAACCTCCCCTCGTTCCAGGGGCATTGCGGGTCCCGCACTTCCAGCACCAACCGGCCGCTCTGCAGGTATCGCCGCAGGGGCAGGGCGGCGCAGACATCCACCAGCCGCAGCCACACCCCGTCCCGGGTCGATCGCTGCAGCCGGCGCGGGTCGGCCAGCATCCAGGGCAACGGGTCGTCCACCGGGCGTTTCAGCGCCTCGGTCCGCTCGACCCGGTCCACATCAAAGCAGAACCGCCACAGCGCGGAATTCGCTTCCCTGGTCGCGGCCATCAACTCGTTGACCACCAGGGTGGTTCCCGTGATGCGGTAGGCGGCGTAGCCGTCAACCTTTCCGCCGTCCGTATACGCGATGTAGAACAACCCTCCCGGTCCGCCCTGGGTGTGCTCGATGGCCCGCGACTCCCGCTCCCAATGGTGCACCGGCTTCTGGAACAGGCCCGGACGGTCCGCCGTGCTCCGCCGATACACCTGGGGAAGGTCCCTGGTGATGTCGGCTGGGTCCACGAATCCGATCCGTCCCGGACTTGCATGGTTCCTGGCGAAGGCGTTGTGGGGACGCTCGATCAGCCACCTTTCGTATAGGGAGCCGACCCCGTAGCCGAACCGGCCGTAGATCAAGCTTTCGGAGGAGAACAGGGCGGCTAACGGCTCGCCGCGCTCGTGGAAATTGTCGATCTGGTGCTGCATCATCCTGGTCATGATGCCTTGGCGCGTGTGGGTGGGCTGCACGGCAACGTTGGCCACGCCCGAGATCACCGCCGACCCGCCGGGGATGGACATCTCGACCCGGTGCGAGTGGGAGCCGCCGACGATCTCCGCGCCGTCGAAGACCGCCACGGAGCGTTCCAGGTCAAAATGGGGCCGCAATTCCTCCGGGTCGTCGTCCAGCCGGTTGCCGTGGGCGCGCGCCTCGGCCCGGGCCCACCGGACAAACTCGTCAGCGGTTATGCTCCTCATCTCCAGCATGGGGCGACTCTCCATCAGGATATGTTCGATCAGATACACCGGAAGTCGATATACCGAAGGAAACTTTAGCATAGAAGCGCGGGCCGCGAGGAAAAACACGAGGGGCGGGGGCCTGGCCGGGCCGCCGCCGGCTGGATACTTGAACCAACCAGGAGATTCTCTCAAACGAGGCAAATCGGTGGTTAAAGTCCCGGTCGTTGAGGGCGAGGCCGTTACCAGTCATTTGCTGATACACCAGCTCGAAGACAAAGGCTGTCAGGCCCGGAAAGTCGACAACGGCGCCATGGCGCTGCAGCGGATCAAAGAAGACACACCCGACATAATCTTCGTGGACACCGTGATGCCAGCGATGGACGGGATGTTCTTCCTATCGGAGCTTCGGGAGAATCCCGAAACCTCCAAGATACCAGTCGTGATGGTCACGGCGACCAACCTCTCAGGCGTGATCCCCAGGGCGCGGGAACTGGGGATAAAACACGTTCTGCCAAACCCTGGGAGCCGAAGTCGCTGGACCGAACGCTAAGCCAGGCGCTGACATGCGAGCACTCGCCTCGAGACGAATGGAAGATTCCCAAGCGGATGGGGTCAATTGATCCTTGGCAAGATGGATTCACGAAAAGCATAAGCCTCCGCAGTCAGCCGAAGCCTTTCTTGTGTCTGAGGTTGAAGCGGGAGGATGCTGGGGCTAGATCGGAGGACTAGTCGACGTAGAGGGAGTGATCATCAACCGAAGCGTCGGCGTACCCTGGGGAAACAGCGTGACTCTCAATTAATTTCGAATTAATCCTTTCCAACTGATGGGTTCACCTCAAATTTCGGCTTCATCGCCCACAAACGGAAGTAGTAGATCCTTATATTTAGCCCAAAAAATGGAGCCGGTGATGGGAATTGAACCCGCGACCTGCTGTTTACGAAACAGCTGCTCTACCACTGAGCTACACCGGCCCGCTACCGATGGCAGACCCCACGGCAGATCCGGCAGCGGATTCCGCCATCGCAGAGATTATCTTAGCATATGGCCGTGCCTGTTAGACCCTTGTTAGCCCCATTGTTTTTGGACCGGCGGGCTACCAGGAATATGACTGGCTGGCCAGATCGGCGCCCTGGCGCATGGCCGCCAGCTTGAGCCAGACGATGTCCTTGTCCACTCGGTTCGAGCCAGCAGACGTGTCGAAACCGCAATCGGTCCCGGCCATGACCCGGCGGGGGTCGCCGCCCACCGCATCCACCGCCAGCCGCAGGCGGTCGGCCACAACCTCCGGGTGTTCCACGTAATTGGTCTTGGTGTCGATGACCCCCGCCACCAATAGCATGCCCTCGGGCAATGGGATCCGGCGGTAGACCTTGTATTCGTGGGCGTGCCTGGGATTGGCCATCTCCATCACCAGCGCCCCCACGTTGGCCGCATAGACCAGCGGCAGGATGTCTTCCAGGGGCACGTCGTAGTGGTGCGGGCCTTCGGTATTGCCCCAGCAAACGTGCAGCCGCACCTGTTCCCTTGGTATGTTGCGGATGGCGTGGTTGATGGCTCGGATGTGGAGCGCCACCACCTCTTGGAACACCTCGATGGGGTCGTCCTGGTAGGCCACGTGGCGTTCCATGGCCAGGTCCGGGCAGTCGAGTTGCAGCACCACCCCTTTGGCGGCGATCAGCTCGTACTCTTTGCGCATCTCTTCCGCCAGCGCCATCACGTACTCCTCGTGGCTGGCGTAGTGGGCGTTGCCCATGGTGAGAGCGATGATGCCCGGCGACGCAGCGCTCATGAACAGGTCTTGGTGCGCCGCGCCGGATTGGCTGACGCCGTCTATCAGGCCGGCCAACTCCCTCTCCGCCAGGTCCGGGCGTTGGTATTCCAGGGGGCCGGTGCACTGCGGTACGTCGCGCATCAGTTGGATGGCGCGGTGGCGGGCGATGTTGGGGAACTCGTTCTGGTCACGGTGCCCGCGCCTGGTCCAGGACCCGCCGAACCCCGACATGCGCTCGGTCACATAGGTCGAGAAGCTGGTCCGCGACTGCTCGCCGCTGTTGATGATGTCGACCCCGGCCGCAGCCTGTTTCCGAATCACATCCAGGGTCGATGCGGCGGCCAAGCGGTCCAACTCCGCCGTGTCCACCGGACCGCCGCGGACCGTGGCCGCCAACAGCTCAACTAGCCGCTCCGGGCGCGGCAGGCTGCCAGTGTGGGTGGTGAAGATGCGTCCGTCGCTGTGTTTCATGGTCCCTCCGCTTGATGCAGCCCGGTCAGGTTAGTCGAACCGGTTGGGCCGGTAGTCTGCCAGCAGGTCCACCCGAGCGCCGTCAACGATCTCCATGGTTGCCAGTTGGGCCATGAGGGGCGCCAGCGTCACGCCGCTGTGGGTCAGGGCCAGGTAGACGTTGGGGGCCTTGGGGGAGTAACCCACCACCGGGAACCCATCCAGAGGCATGGGCCGGTAGCCCACGGGCACCGGCACGGCGGACGCGCCCCGGAGCGCCGGAACGTATTCGGCGGCCCTGGCCAGAAGCTCGCCGGCATGGCCTTGGGTGTCGTCCCGGGCCAGGCTCTCCTGCGACCCCTCGCCGATCATGGCCGTGCCGTCCAGGCATTGGCGCAGGTGAATCTCCGGGCGGCCCGGTTCCAGGGGCGGCGCGTACACCACCGAGACGTTGGCGAACAGGGGCTGTGCTATGGGGCCGGTGCGAATGACCACGCCCGGGCTGTCTTGCTGTGGGACGTTCACGTCGGCCATGGCGGCCAGTTGGGTGTTGTCCACGCCGCCAGCCAGTACCACCACGTCGGCGGGGATCTCCTCGCCACCGGCAATGACGCCCGCGACCGTTCCCGCTGCCATCGACAGGCCGGTGACCTCAGTTTCGAGTTTGACCGCCGCCCCGAGTTTGGCTGCCGCTCGGATGCAGGCTTGGGCGGCCAGGGTGGGCTCAACCATGCCATCCAGTTCGCAGTAGATCGCGGCGATCACCTGTTTGGGCGACAGACCTGGCTCCAACCGGGCCAGCTGCGGCCCGTCGATCACCTGGCAGGGGTAGCCCCAGGCCTGTAGCTGCTGGGCCCTAGACCTAAGCTCGGCCGCACCCTCGTTCGTTGCCGCCCATTCCAGCTGCCCGCCCCAACGCAGACCCACGTCGGCGTCGAGACCCCGCGCGAACCGGTCCCACATGCCCAGAGAGCGCCGGTTGAAGTTGTGGTAGGAGACCGGTTGCTTGGCGGTGGCGTTGATCCAGGCGAAGGAATGACTGGTGGCCCCGCTGCCGGGAGTGCCTCTGTCGACCACGGTCACGGCGGCGCCTCGTTTGGCCAGGGTGTAGGCGATGGCCGAGCCGACGATGCCGGCGCCGACCACGGTTACTTTCACCGGCGCGCCGTTAGGGTTGCCGGATGTGCTGGTTGACATAAGAGACCTCAAACCGGGTGTGCCGGGTGGAAACTTCGGCCCAATTATCCGGTCTTTGGCCGGGAATACTCAAGGGGTAATCGCCTGCCGAGTCGGCTTAACCGGTTGAAGGATGGTCCGAAATAGGCTCGGAGGGAGGCGGGAGCGCCTACGGCCGTACCGGCGTGTCATGGGTAATGAGTCTGCCGGGCAAGCAACGGCTGGCAAGGGGCATGAAGTTGCCGCGCCCTTAGGTGCGCGTTCTCAGGCTCGCATCGGCCTTGCGGCTACCCGGACCCGGCATTGGTCCGATCTCCCACGCTGGGGTGTTCCCACCCGACCAGGTCGGCGTGAAAACCGCGCATCTCGTCGGAAAGGATGTCGATGAAATTCCGCACCGCCTGCCCTTGGAACTTGCCCTTCAAGGTGCAAACGCCGATCTCGGATGAAGCGAAGATGTGGTCCAGGCGCACCACGCCCAGCCGTTGGTGGTCCTGCTGGTGGAGGGTGAAGTCGGCGCAGACCGCCACGCCCATGCCGGTCTCGACGTAGCGCTTGATCGAGGCCGTGTCGTCCATGGCCAGCACCACGTCGCAGCTCACGCCCTCGTTCCTAAGCTCCTGCTCCACCTTTTGCCGGGTCATGCTTTCAGGGCCTGAGAGAATCAGCGGAAAGGGCGACAGGTCCTTCAGGGAAATCTTCCCCTGTTTCAATAGCGGGTGTCCCAGAGGCGTCATCAGCACGATGTCGAAATCGAACAGCTTCTTGAAGTCGAAGGCCTGATCGTCGGCGGGAGGCGGGGCTGAGAATGCCAGATCGACCTCGCCCGACTTAACCAGGCGCAGCAGCGGCGTGTAAGGCCGGGCCACCAATTGGATGCGCACATCGGGATAGGTCCGGCTGAACACCTGTATCCCGGGCGGAAGGTGGTGGGTGACCAGGTCTGGGTAGGCGCCGACCACGAATGAACCCCGCCGCTCGCTGTAGTCCATCTGGATCTTCAGGGTGTCCACCGCCTGTACCACCGGGGTGACCAATTCCAGCAGGATCGCCCCTTCTGACGTCAGCTGGATCGGCCTCTTGATGCGGTCGAACAGAGTAATGGCAAACTCATCTTCCAGTTTGCGCAGGTGGGTGGTTACGGTCGGCTGGCCCAATTCCAAGGTGCGGGCCGCTTTAGACACGCTCCGTAGACGAGCTACGTGGTAAAAACTGATCAGTTGACGCAGTTCCATCCGGCGTTGCCTCCCCGTTTGGCATCACGTTGCCAAATATAACATATCAAATAAGTTCAGGATAGTACGGAAATAATGCAGACGTTGGGAACAGCGGAGAACGATTGGAACCTTGCTGGCCTGGTAGTTATACTGGGCCGTGTTCGACCGGTGAAAGGCCCGCTGGAAGCGGCCGGATGGAGACGCAGATTCCCGGATGGAGACGCAGATTCATGGTAAGAGCCCGGCAAAGCCCGCCCAAGATCACTCCCACAGGGGATAACGGGTATCTTGAAGAGTTAACCAAAGCGGTTTTTCGGGCCGGGTTCAGTTGGCCGGTGTTAACCGGCAAGTGGCCCAATCTTGTGGCCAGCTTCCACGGGTTCGATCTGGAACGCGTGGAAGCCTACGGGCCGGACGACCTGGAGCGCTTGTTCGAGGACCGGAGCATCGTCCGGCACCGGCGGAAGATAACGGCGACGGTGGAGAACGCCCGTGTGATGCTGGAGTTTATCGAAGAGTATGGCTCGTTCCACGCCTATCTCAGGTCATTGGATCACCTGGACTATTGCGACCGGGTCAAGGCCTTGATGCGGCCCTTTGCCGGCGTGGGCCGCACCTCAGCCTTCGTCTTCCTACACTGCGTCAACGAGGAAACCCCGGCCTGGCAGGACCGTTAGCCGGCTGCTTCTATCGTCCTTCTTTCCGGCGGTTCCTACCGTCCCTCTTTGATGAAGTCCGCCACCTTTTCGCCGATCATGATGGTGGTGGCGTTGGTGTTGGCCCGGATGCAATCCGGCATCACCGAGGCGTCGGCCACCCGTAATCCCTCGATGCCGCGCACATGGCAGAATTGGTCAACCACGGCCATGGGGTCTGAATCCGGACCCATCTTGCAGGTGCCCGAGATGTGGTGGGATGTGCCCGTGTTCCGCATCAGCCAGGCGTTCAGCGTCTCGTCGGACTCCAAGTCGGGCTCGGTTGGATTCACCAGGTCTAGCAGGATATCGCTGAAGCAGGGCTGCTCGCAGATCTGAATCGACAGGCGGACCGCCTCCCGCATGCGCCGCAGGTCTTCCTCTTCCTGGAAGTAATTATAATTCAGGAAAGGCTGCACATGGGGGTCGGTGGAGGTTAGATACAACTCTCCCTTGCCCAGTGCAAGCTGCAAGCTGGCGCTGACGCCGATGTAATTCTCGTCGTCATCTATCTCCACTTGGGCGGGACGGTGCTCACTGGTCATCAGCATGGGGCTGATCTGCATGTCATTGCGGAGGTTCGAGTTCTCCACCGTGTACCGCAGACCCACCTGGATCACCGGCGCCTGCACGTCGGGGCGCTCGCCCGTGGCCCGGTAAAGGACGGCGGCGGACGGGTGGTCGCGCAGGTTCTGGCCAACCCCTGGCGAGTCCAACACCACGTCGATGCCCAGGCTCTTCAGGTGCTCGGCCGGCCCGATGCCCGATAGCATTAGTAACTGGGGTGAGGCAACCGCGCCGCTTGAGACGATGATCTGGTCTCCTTCAACCGTGAAAATCTCGCCGCCGCTCTCAGCCTCGATGCCCACCGCTCGTTTGCCCTCAAACAGGATGCGCCGGGCGGTGACGCTGCCGCGGATGGTGAAATTAATGCGGTGGCGGGCCATGTCCAGGTAATTCAGCGCCATGCTCATGCGCACGCCGTCGATGGTGTTTCTAGCCCGGGGCGAGACGCCGGTGGACTCGGGGTGGTTCATATCCTCATCCACCGCGTAACCCACGGCAACGCAGGCATCCTCGAACGCCTTGGCATAGGGCAGCCATTCGCTGCGGGGATAACGCTTCACGGGCACCGGTCCATCGGAGCCGTGGAAGTCGCCGCCGAAATCCAGGTCGGTTTCCAGCTTGTTGAAATAGGGCAGTACCTTGGTGAAGGCCCACTCACCGTTGCCCATGTCGGCCCAGCCGTCATAGTCCTCGGGGATGCCCCGGAATAAGACCTGTCCGTTGATGGCGCTGGAGCCGCCGGTGGCCTTGCCTCTGGGAATCGTCAGGTTTGGCTGCTCGGGAGTCACCTGGGCCACGTAATCCCAACTGTGGGGGCCGTAGGCCGACAGCCACACGTTGTTACCCATCTTGATATCATCGGGGAGGTGTTCGAAATCGGGATAGTCAGGGCCCGCTTCAAGCAATAGCACCGACTTGGTCGGGTCCTCGGACAAGCGGGTTGCGATGGTGCACCCCGCGGAACCACCGCCCACCACGATGTAGTCGTACTTCATGGTACTACCCTCCGTTTTTCAAGTGCGAAACCGATTGAACCCGGGGCTATGGGTTCGGGAAGCAAGCGGCCAGCCCCGATTGTTAATCTGCAAATGATAATACAAGCAGAAGGCAAAAGCACGCGGAGGTCACGCGGGGTTTCTTGAGGGGGCGAGCTTAGAGTGACGGGTAGGCCGTCCTTCTGTGGAATAACGTGGAACGGCGAAACAAAGAGGGGACGCAAGAATCTCGCGGTTGGCCGGGGCCAGGGTTCAGGGGGACTATTCCAGTTCTATCAGATGGTCGTTGGTCCGCACCGAGTCCATGGGCTGGACCAGGACCTCTTTGACGATGCCGTCGCGGGCGGCCCGGATGCTTTGCTCCATCTTCATCGCCTCTACCACGCACACTTCCTGACCGGCTGAGACCCGGTCGCCGGGCCGCACGAGGATGGACATAACCCGTCCGGACAGCGGTGAGACGATGATATTGTCCGGTGCCGAGCCGGCTGCGCCACGGGTAGGGGGTGGGGGAACAACGATCCCCGGGGTCTGGCTGCGTCCGCGGCGGGGGCGGGTTGGTGCCTGCTCGGGCAGACCTTCCACGTCCACCATGAAGGTCTCGCCTTCAACGGTGACCTGGACCGGGGAACGGGTCAACTCACCTACTTCGACGTTGTACCAGTTGTCCCCAACCTTGATCCGAAGTTTGGTTACCGCCAACCCCTGTTCCCCAGCGTCCGAGAAAGGAGTTGTTCACGACGCCCGTACACTCGCCAAGGGCTGAAGGTGGCGAGCTCGCTAGCGGGCTGGGCCGATTTTAAGGCCATGGCCAAAGACACGCCGATGGCCGCCGCGATCTGGCGATCGCCGTTTTGATGACCGTTCTCGTGCCCATTGCCGTTCTTAATCATCTTCCCGTTGACGTTGTTTTGAGCCCGATTACGGAATTCTTCGAGCCATATGGGTATGGAGCCGGTGTGGTAGGTGGCGGCCGCAAATTCCTTGGTGGCGAGAATGTCCCGAAGCAGCGGAACGTTGCACTTCACGCCCTCCAATCGGAATTCAAGCAGCGCTCTCAAGAGCGTTTTTACCGCCTGATCACGGTCCTCCCCCCAGGCCATTACCTTGGCCAGAAGAGGCTCATAGTCTAACCCAACGGTATAACCGTTGCAAAGCGCGGAGTCGACGCGGATGTGCTCGCCCTGGGGCAGATGCAGGTCGGTTATGTCGCCGGCGTCAGGCATGAAAGTTTGGGGGTCTTCGGGGTAGACCCGGACCTCGATGGCGTGCCCGTTGACCGAGATGTCGTCCTGGCTGATGGGCAGGGCCTCGCCGGCGGCCACCCTGATCTGCAGTTCCACCAGGTCTAGCCCGGTTACCAGCTCGGTGACGCCGTGTTCCACCTGGAGCCGGGTGTTCATCTCCAGGAAAAATACGCTGCCGTCGGCCGACACCAGGAATTCCACCGTCCCTGTGCTGGTGTAGCCGATGTACTTGCCCAACTTGACCGCCAGGCCGGCAACCCGCTTGCGCAGGCGGGGCGTTAGCTTGGCCGATGATGTTGTCTCTTCCACCAGCTTCTGGTTCCGGCGTTGGACCGAACAGTCGCGTTCGTAGAGGTGGACCAGGTTGCCGTGATCGTCGCCGATGAGTTGGACCTCGATGTGGGAGGCGTCCTTCAGATACCGCTCGAAGAACAGGCGCGAACTGCCGAAGGCGCTCTCAGCCACCTTCCGGGTCCGTGCTATCAAGGGCATCAATTCCTCCTGGGAATTGATGACGTGGATGCCGATGCCGCCGCCGCCTTCCGCCGCCTTGACCATCAGGGGGAAGCCCAGCTCCCAAGCCTTGGTGGCGGCATGCTCGTTGGCGACAGCTTCGTCCGTTCCGGGCAGCACGGGGAGTCCGGCTTTGCGAGCCAGCTTGCGGGAGCGCAGTTTGTCCCCCATCTTTTCCATGACTTCGGGGTCCGGCCCGACGAAGCAAACGCCCGCCTCTTCACAGAGCCGGGCGAATTCAGCATTTTCAGAGAGGAAGCCGTAGCCAGGGTGGATGGCTTCGGCGCCGGACGCTTTGGCGGCGTCCAAGATCTTTCCAATGTTCAAGTAACTGTCGTGAGGAGGCGCCTCGCCGATGAGATAGGCCTCATCGGCCATGCTGACGTGCAACCCTTTCTGGTCGACCGTCGAATAGACCGCGACGGTCTTGATTCCCAACTTTTGACAGGTACGAATTATCCGGCAGGCGATCTCGCCCCGGTTTGCGATCAGTATCTTCGTAAACACAATCTACTCTTCTAATCTTGAGGAACGGTAGCCCTGTTTTTAGGCGTAAACATACGGGCCCCGCTCAGTTATGAGCTACAAGCCCTAGATGTATACCTCAGGTTGCGATTCCTTGTGAAGGCGCTCTAAGAACGAGTTAGAACGAATCTCCTTACCCAGCCAGTAGGCCACGGTGTTAGAAAGCAGGCTCTTTAGCTCATCGGCCAGCCCGGCGTCCACGGGTAGCTTACAGGCCTCGACGATCCCGCTGCGGTCCAGCAGGCGCAGCACCTTGAGGGCCCGGAGCGACAGGGGACGGAGATGCGCGTCGTCGGGGCTGCAGTCCAGGCATAAGGTGCCGCCCACGTTGGGACTGAAGCGGTGGGCGTCTGGCTCCAACTCCTGCCGGCACTCGACGCAATTATATAGCTCAGGCATCAGCCCCGACACCTGCAGCAGATGGAATTCGAAGAACCTGAGAGGCATGTCGGAGGCCGATTCGGATTCGCGGCCCTTGGTGGCTTCAATGACGCGGAGGCAGTCAATCATAAGTTGGAACAGGCCGGGGTTGGGGTTGGCCTCGGCCCCGAAGCCGTCCACCAATTCCGCCAGGTATTGGCCCTTGGTGATGGCCGTCAGGTCTTCTTTCAGTTCAGCGAAGCTCTGGGTGACCTCGGCCTGGGATATCACGTCCATGTTGCGCCCGTGGGCCAGAGACATTTTGACCACGGTCAGAGGCTCCAGGTGGCCGACCAATTTGCTGCTCGACCGCCGGGCCCCCTTGCCCACGGCGCGGACCTTCCCCTGGTCCCTGGTGTACATGGTGACCAGCAGATCAGCCTCGCCCAACGGCGTGTAGCCGAGGATGATGGCTTCGCAGCGGTAGGTCCTGGGAGGGGCCATGGTCTGGTCTCCGGGTTAAATCTCTTGCCGGCCCTGGAACGCCCGGGTCAATGTGGTCTCATCAGTGTATTCCAATGATCCGCCCACCGGCAGCCCTCTGGCCAGGTGGGTGACGCGCAGGCCTTCCCGTCCCTGGTGGCGGCGGATGTACATGGCCGTGGCCTCGCCTTCGAGCGTGGGATTGGTGGCGACCACCATCTCGGCCAGTTCGGGCCGCTCCAGGCGGTTGAACAGCTCTTTTATCTTCAGTTGGTCGGGCCCAACACCGTTCATGGGCGAAATCACGCCGTGTAGCACGTGGTACAGGCCCCGGTAGGTGCGGGTGCGCTCCATGGCCAGCACATCAAGGGGGTCTTCCACCACGCAGATGGTCGTGCGGTCACGGCGGGGGTCGGCGCAGACCGGGCAGGGAGAAGCGTCGGTCAGGTTCTGGCACTCCTCGCAGAAGACGATGCTCTGCTTAACGGAGGTCACGGCGTCGGCCAGGGCGTAGGCGTCCTCGTCGGGCAGCCGGATGATGTAATAGGCCAGGCGTTGGGCGCTCTTGGGGCCGATTCCCGGCAGCCGGTTAAGCTCCTGCACCAACCGTGCCAGCGACGGCGCCGCGCCGGGTATGTTCTCTTGAGTCATGTGGTCGCCGCCGGGAAGCGTTCTAAGATTTCTTTGTCGAATGTCCTGAGGGGCATGTCCAGTTCTTCGGAGAGAGCGGCAATCACTGAATCTGCGCCGCGCAATCGGTCTCGTTGAGTAACGGCAAGGGAAAGCTCGAGACGGCCACGATCAAGGGGATAAAGAGAAATCTTCCCTGATCGCTCCCATGCCCTGAGACTTTGTTCCGCCCTAGCCAAAAGCGCCAACCGATGGGTTGTCGCCTGCCTGCTGATTGAGGCGATCAACTCGGCGATGACTAGCATGGGCAAGTGGAAGACGTAACCACCCTGCTCTAGGCCATTGATATATTCCAACGCCTGTTGGTGATTCTCCTCATTTTCCAAGAACGATGCAACTAAGATATTGGAATCAACAACTATTGGTTCCAACTATTCCCGTTGCTCCCGAATGGCGTTTACGGCGGAGAGCCCTTTGGGCCAAACTTTGCTGATCTCTTTGGAAAATTCCCTCCAACCCTCGAATGGGTCTTTGATCGACAAAAGTTTCACCATGAGCGCCAGTTCATCCAGCGCGGCATTAAGCTCGGGCGGGGCGGTGGTCTTTGAGGCCGCACTTAACGGAACCATAACCGCGTCTTCCAAACCTTCAGATTTGGCTTCACCCAGGACTCGCAGATACTCATGGACGCCATTTTGGGCGATATTTAGGTCTTGGTTGATGATGCCCGATAGACCTTGAAGCAAAGCGCAACCGCTCCAAGATTTCAAAATCATCGGGAGATAGTCTTTCGCTTTCGAGCCGTGCCTCTTTCGGGTAGAGAACGCCGATTCGAACGAGTCGGAAGCTTCGTCGTACCGCTCTAAGCTCGAAAGGGCTTCTCCCTTGACCAGCCAATTGGCCGGAGACCCATTGTCGTGGGCCAGCGCCTGTTCGGCGTGTGCAAAGGCTTCTTCGGCCTGGCCGTCGCGCAGGAGCAGCCGAGACTTCTGGGCCGACAAGAATCCCAGCAAAGGGCTCTGAAGCCCGGGCAGTGCGGAGACCTCGCGCAGGTATTCTTCCACTCCATCGGCGCTGGCGGTCCCGCTATTGATCGCAGTGACCAGCGACTCCGGCCAAGGATCGAGAGCGCGGAGTTGCTTCGCCGTGAGCGCCATTTCCGGTCCCAGCGGAGATTCTTCGATTCCGAGCGCTTGCCGAGGCGTCATTGTAGCCATATCGTGCCCGGTCCGGATGCCTGGCCCTACGTCAGTCCTGGGATGTTCATGCCGCCGGTGACCACGGCCATCTTCTGGGCGGCCATCTCCTGGGCTTTGGTGGAGGCGTCGTTAACGGCGGCCAGCACCATGTCCTGGAGCAGTTCCACCTCTTCAGCGGCCTCCGGTTCGATGGTGACCGACTCCACGATCTGCTTTCCGGTCATGACCACTTTCACCGCGCCGCCGCCGGCGCTGCCCTCCACCGTGAGAGTCTCCAGTTCTTCCTGAATCTTCTGTAGCTGGGCCAGTTGTTTCTGCGCCTGACGCATCATGTTGCGGTTCATTCTTCGATCTCCTCTAAGACTCTGGCGCCCATGCCCAGGGCGGTGCGCACCAGCGAACTCTGTTGAGCTGTTTTTGCCGTGTTGGCGGTTGCGCCGGGTCCGTTGGCCAGGACCAGGCGGAACTCGTAGGTTGCGCCGAACGAGCCGGTAACCGCCTCGCTCACCCGCCGGCGTGAGCCTGGGTCGTCCATCTCTTCCTGCATGCGTTCCAGGTTGGCCTTGTTGGAGAAGCCCAACACCATGGTTTGGCCTTCAACGGACACGGCATTGGGTCTGCAGTCGCGGAGCAGGGCGCCCAGGTTGTATTTCTTGCCCTTGTGCCGGCCCAAAACCTTGACCGCCGCCTGCCATTGGGCGCCGAGCTCCGAGATCGGTTCGGCGATCGGGGCGGGCCGTCTCTGTGTGTCGGGCTGTCCGGCCGTTTGTCTGGGAGGCGTGGCTGCGGGCCTTGCCGCGGCTGGACGCCCGTCGTTGGCCGGCTGTCGTTGGGTTGGCTGGCGCTGCGGCGGCGGGGCGGCGGCACGCGGAGGAGCCGCGGCCTGTGGGGGAGGGGTAGCGGTATTGGCCGGAGCGGGCGGCGAGGCAGTGTCCTCGCAGATCTCCACCACGGCGAGTTCCAAAGGCAGGGTAGACGGCGCATCGTAGCGCATATTTACGTCGCCCCAGACCTTGAGGCTGCGCACGATCCGCCAGGGTGGCAGGTTGCCCACCAGCTCTTTCAGTTGGGCGGTGACGTCGTCAGGAAGGTCCACGGCGTTCTCTGAGCCCCATTGCAGGTGCATAACGGCCCGCAGCAGCTCTGTGGACTGCCGGTGCATCTGGCGCAGGTCAACTCCGGCCCAGGCAGCCCGGTTCACCGCCGTAAGCGCCGCGGATGTGTTGCCCATGAGCAGATATTTGACCAATTCCAGAGAGCTTTCGCCGTTGTCCAGGCCCAACAGCTCCTCCACCTGCTTTAGGGAGACACTACCGTCGGAGGAAACAACCAGTTGTTCCAAGAGGTTCTCGGCGTCCCGCAGGCTGCCGGAGGCGTGGCGGGCCACCAGTCGCAGCGCTTCGGGGTCCACGTTCACGCCCTCGTCCTCGGTGATGTCGGCCAGGCGGCCGTAGACCAGGTCCGAGGCGATGCGGCGGAAGTCGAAGCGCTGGCAACGCGAGATGATCGTCGGCAATATCTTATGGGCTTCGGTGGTGCACAGCACAAATATGACGTGGGCCGGCGGCTCCTCCAGGGTCTTCAAGAAGGCATTGGAGGCGGCATCGGTCAACATATGGGCTTCGTCGATGATGTAGACCTTGCGCAGGCCCTGGGCCGGCGCAAAGTTGACCTTGTCCCGGATGTCGCGTATCTCGTCGATGCCCCGGTTGCTGGCGGCGTCGAGCTCGATTATGTCCATGAACCGGCCGGCGTTGATCGTTCGGCAGTTGGCGCAGGCGTCGCAGGGGTCGCCGTCCTGTACGTCCAGGCAATTGACCGCCTTGGCGATGATCCGGGCCGTGGTGGTCTTGCCGCTGCCCCTGGGACCGCAGAAAAGGTAGGAGTGGGAAACCCGGCCCTGCTTGATGGACTGCCGGAGTGTGGTGGAGACGTGTTCTTGCCCCACCAACTGGTTGAAGTTGGATGGCCGCCACTTGCGGTAGAAGACCTGGGCGGTGGCGGTGCTGGTATCAGCTGGGTCGGTTAGAGCCTGGCCGGTCATTTCAGGTGGCTTCTCATCTTGGTTGATTCTGCTGCCATGCCTGGCTTGGTTGGCGTGGCCGCACCCGGTCGTTTCTAATCAGGTTTCAACTAGGGTTTCTACCGGTGACGATACGGGCTTAGTTTTTAATATCCAGCGCAGCCAGAGCAGCCCGCTCCTTGGACTGCATCAATGCTGTTTCGTCTGGTTCCAGGTGGTCGTGGCCGGTCAGGTGCAGTACTCCATGTACTACCAGAAGGGCCAGCTCATGTTCAAGGGGCGCGCCCTGCTCTTCCGCCTGACGTTTCGCCTGAGGGTAGGACACGATAACCTCGCCCAGGGGTGAAGGCTCTCCAGGCGGCATGATGAAATCGAAGCTGCCCAGATCCTCGTCTGTCCCAACCTCGGGCGGTTCATCCTCGCCCTCCCAATGGCCGGGATGATCGGCGGAGAAGGACAAAACATCCGTCACCTCGTCCAACCCCCGGTATTGGGCATTAAGTGTGCGGACGGTGTCGTCATCGGTGATGACCAGGCTCAACTGCGCGGTCTCAGTTTCGTCGAACTCGTCGTCTAGGGCCACGTCCAGCGCCGCCGCCGCTATCCTCATCAGCCATTCATCCGCAACGCCTGAGTCTGCGGACGCTCCGCCCGTTAGATCGGTGGATGCGTTCGCATCGTACCCCAGAATATCGCTGAGGATGCTGGCGGCAAATGGTTCATCTACGGATAGGTAGACCTGCCGGTCGTGTTGGCTGCTCAAATACGAGTCTCGGGCCTCGGGGAGAGGCGAATCTGCGCCTGAAATTGAGGCTGAAGCGGCTGAGGCAATGATAGCACGGTGATTGGAACAGGGACAAGAAGCGGCGTGCCGGCAGCCACCGCATAATGCCGCATATGGGCTGTCATCTGCCAGTTATCGGCTTATTCGCCCGGTGTGGAAAAAGGTGGCGGCGTTGACCAGATGGAATCTCGCTCGCCGCAAACCCGCGCCGAAACCTGAGACACCCGCCGCCACCGGCGGTTATGCCTGAAAGCTGCCCACTGACAGCCGCAAGCCAGACCCGGCAGTTGCGAACCCATCCAGATGTGCGGGCATCAAATCATCGTTCCGTCAGGTTTCAGTTCGGGTTCGAGGAGGTTTGTCCATGGCCAAGGGCCGGCGAAGAAAGAGCGGACGCGTCTCTGCCGCAGCCAAGCAGGGCGCGAAAGCCCAGCAGAAGAAATTGATGAATTACGGCTTGGGCGTGGTGGCGGCGGTTGCCATCGTCGTCGTGGTCGTATTCGCAGTGGCCTCCAGCAGCGGCAGCAGCGGCGTGGGGGCTGACGCTCCCGATTTTAATTTCAGCCTGTATCAGGGCGTGAAAGAGATCGGATTCCGTGAAGGCAACCTGGCCCAGATTCAGGGTAAGCCTTTGGTGCTGAACTTCTGGGCCGGATCGTGTCCGCCTTGCCGGGCCGAGATGCCCCAGTTCCAGGCGTTCTACGAAGACTCCAAAGATGATGTCATGCTGTTGGGCATCGACATCGGGCCATTCACCGGTTTAGGTCCCGGTTTAGGTTCCGGTTTAGGTTCCAATGAAGACGCCGACGAATCATTGCGTGAGTTGGGCGTGACCTATCCGGCAGGCTGGACCGACGACTCGAGCGTGCCCCGGAAATACGGAGTGACGGCCATGCCGACCACGGTTTTCATCAACTCTAACGGCGAGATCTTCGACAAAAGCGTGGGCGCGATCGACGCCGCCTTCCTGACCCGCGTCACCCGGGAGTTATTGGCTGCGGAGGCGACGGAAATGGCGCAGGCGCCTTAACCGGCGTGCCAGACTTTGTGCTTGAACTCTTCTCCGACCAGGGTGTTGGCCGCTGCGCTATCCATGTCGATGGCGAAGCAATGGAATTCCATGTCCCCCGAAGGTAGGTCGATCTTCTCGGACATGGCCTTGATGTAACTTTGGCGTTCTGCCGTGTCTGTTACCTCAACCGCGCGGCCGTAGACCTTGAACTCGCCCTCACTGGCGAGCCGGTCTGAGACGGCGTTGTGGATGGAGCAGCGGGCGTCCCTAAGCAGGTCGAGGGCCTTTCGGGAGCGCCACATCATGCCCAGGTAAAGCTGCCCGTTGAAGAACAGTGGTTCCACCGGTGATATTCGCGGCCAGCCGTTCTTCCGCAGGGTTGCCAGCAGCACCAGGCCGTTGCGGTCCAGCCGCTCCTGTCCCAACGCAGCCAATTCAGGTTCTTGCTGGGCAAATTCTTGCCATGTCATGCCGCGTCCTCCCACAATCTATCCCGTGTACACCAAAGGGTACACCGGTGCGTCAACCGCCGTTTGACAGCCCTCCATCAAACTCCAATAATGCCAGAAATTTCGTCCCAGTAGCATCTATTCAGTAGGATTCTTCGCGAAAGGGGGAATGATGGCAAAACGGATAGCTATATTCTCTGACGGCACTTGGAACACACCAGAGCAGGCCCATCCCACCAACGTGATTCGCCTGCACGATGTCACGCTTGAGCGAGGCTCTGACGGCGTGGCCCAAGCCAGGTTCTACGACCGGGGGGTCGGAGCCGACGGCAACCGGCTGCAGCGGGCGCTGGGAGGTGTGTCAGGGAGAGGGCTGGACAAGAATATCCTGGATGGTTACCGCTTTCTGGTCGAAAACCATGAAGCGGACGACGAGATATATCTCTTTGGGTTCAGCCGTGGCGCCTACACTGCCCGGAGCCTGGTTGGCCTGATCCGCAATTGCGGGCTGCTGACCAAAGAGCACGCCGGTATGGCCGACGCCGCCATGAAATTGTATCGAAAGAGGAAGAAGAACTCAGACCCCTATTCGGGGGCGGCCCAGCGGTTCAGGGACCGGTATTCCAAGACGACTGGAATCCGGTTTCTGGGAGTCTGGGATACGGTGGGAGCGCTAGGGGTCCCGGTTCGGGGTCTGGGCCATCTTTTGAATTGGCGTTACAAGTTCCACGACGTTGACCTGAGTGGGACCGTTAACCACGCCTATCACGCCGTGTCGGTGGACGAAAGGCGAGGCGCGTTCAAACCCTCGCTCTGGTCTCACACCGGCAAGCCAGACCAGACCGTTGAGCAGGTGTGGTTCGCCGGCGTACACAGCGAGGTCGGCGGCGGGAGTTCAGATACCGGCCTGCCGGACATCGCCTTCATGTGGATGATGCATAAAGCCCAGGCGTGTGGCTTGGAGTTCGACCAAGAGGCGATCGCGGAGCGCATCCACCCATCGTGGTCTGGCGAACTGCGCGGCGGGCTGCGGGGATTTTACAAGTTTCTATCGAGCCACACCCGCCAAGTGGGTAACCCCAAGTTTGCCAGCGAGGCCGTCCACCGGGACGCGGTTATCCGGATGGTGACCGGCGACCCCGTGTATAACGCGCCCAACTTAAAGCGATACCTGGATGGTCCCGAACCTCAGGTCGCGGAGCCTGGCCCCTATCCCAGTGTCGGGTCGTAGGACCGGATCCGCGGTTGCTCCGAACGAAGCGAACGCTCCAGCCAGCACAGCGACGGCTTATATAACTGGCAGGCGAACAGACCAAGATGTGGTGCCGTTCCGATCCATCTACGGCATTACTGTTCCTAAGACCGGCCTGATTTCGTAGACAGGCACGGGAACAGCTTGGATAATCTGGACATACTATGTCGTATAGACCTATAAAACATTTATTGCGCCATAGTTTTTGCTATTACGACGTGGAGCAGTATTATGACGACACAACCGGTGAGAAGGCGTATCGATGAGGAGATTCAAGACGTCATCGAGGGCCTGGCAGCGATAAATTGGACTCCGGCGCAGATACACCGTGAACTGTCAAAAAGGCAAGAACTAAAACCGCCTCTCCCTACCCTCCGCACCGTCCAGCGTATCGTCAAGGAAGCCACGCCCAAAGACCCGTCGGGCCCTTGGAATCTGGCCAAGAGCGACACCGAACACAGCAGGATCATCCTCGACCTGATAGCGTATCTGATCAACCGTACCGAAGGCAGGATCCACTCGATCACCGAGAAGGAGGCAGAATGGTACGTGAAGGTCCATTTCGCCGCCCCTGACCTGGAAATCTCCAGCGCCTGGCTCTTGACCCGCACCTACATGCGGCGCAGCGAAGGGTATTCCTCCACCGAGGCCATGGACGCCTATCTGGCGCTGAAACCGTGGGCATCCAAAGAACTTCAAGACGGTTACAGCAATTTCGTCAAACAGAATCCCAATCTGCGGTATTCAAGCGACCCCTGGTCGCTGGGCAAGGATTCATCCGGAAGCATGACGGCTATCGTCCACAGTCCGGACGTCTCGTAGGCCGCGCCTTTTCGATCCCCAACGGCCAAACACGGGCAACAGGCGGCGGGCCAATG
>MUCI01000042.1 GCA_002816575.1 SAR202 cluster bacterium Casp-Chloro-G2
ATGAGGTTCTGGTCGCCAAATTGGGGGACTATCATCAGACGGTGAACAAGGGCCATGGCCGCCTGGAGCGCCGGCGGTGCTGGGGCATTCCTCTTTCGCCGTAACTATGGACACATATAGCCACGTTGTACCGGGTCTCCAGGAGCAGGCTGCCAAGAACTTCGCTTCAGCGATGGGGCGGGCGCGGCGAGCCTGAAAATACCGCGTCTGAAATAGCATGTCGGCAAAATGTCGGCAAATTCAATTAACAAAGGCCCTCGGATTACTTCGAGGGCCTAATTTTGTGCCTAAATATGGTGGGCCGTGTGGGGGTCGAACCCACGACACCCGGATTAAAAGTCCGACGCGATAACCTCAACCGCCTGCGAGGAGACTGTTTAGCCGGATGAGAGCACGGCCTTGGTCCTAGAGCCCACGAGCGAGTTCACCAGATCAACCATGTTGCCCGGCTCTACCGGTTTGCTCATCAGGGTGAGCGCCCCTGCGGTCATCGCTTGCTGAGCGCATTGGTCCACGTTGTAAGCGGTGATGAAGACCACCTTGGCGGATGGGTCGTGCTCCACGATCCGACGGCAGGTCTCAAAGCCGTCGATTCCGGGCATCGCCACATCCATCAAGATCACATCATAGTGGTTTGACTCTACGTGATTAACCGCCTGATAGCCGTCGCTGGCCAGGGCGACGCGGTAGCCCAGATCCTCAAAGATTAGCCTAACGGATTCCCGGATGGCCGGTTCGTCGTCCACCACCAGGACGCAGGGGGCATCCAAGATGTCCTTGACGGAGTTTAAGAGGACCTCGACATTCAAAGGCTTGTATAGGACTGAGTAGGCGCCCAATTCCATGGCCTGCTTGATCAAGGATTCAACCGAATAGCCGGTCATCATGATGACGACCGTCTCAGGGCTGATGGTTCTGATCTGCCGGTAGGCCTCAACCCCGTGCATATCGGGGAGATTGAGGTCGATGAACGCCAGGGCGAAGGTCTCTCGCGACGCCATTTCGACCGCCTTGCACCCGTGATCGACGCCACAAACGTCATAGCCCGAATCTTCTAAGATGTCGGTTATCGTCGTGAGAAAATCCGGCTCGTCGTCCACGATCAAAATTTTAGGTTTGGAGTCGTTCATGATCTGTAAAGTCCTGACACCGGGTTAAGCCGATGCCGTTTCGGACAAAACCTCCTCTAAGATCTCAATCATCAACTCAACGGCGAATGGCTTGATCAGAGCGGTCTTGGCGCCGTTGGCCAAGGCAACTTCGAGGGAACCGTCCGTCGGGGAACCCGTGATCATTACCACGACTGAATCTGGACGAATCGCTTTGATCTTTCCAAGCGCCTCGATACCGTCCATGCCAGGCATGCGGATATCCATGAAGATCAACCCGTACGATTCATTGGCAGCCATATCTACCGCCTGGTGCCCGTCGGCGGCTGCGTCAACTTCATACCCCTCATAAATCAGAATATCTTGAAGGGTCTGGCGAAGAGCCGTGTTGTCGTCAACGATCATCACTTTACGGGTCATCGATTCAGTCCTCTGCATCCCTGTGGGTTCCTGCTGCGTCAGGCAATCTGACTTCAAATACGCTCCCGCCTGACGGACCTCTGTTTCTACAAGCGCCAATCGTCCCCCCGTGCCGCATTATTATTTCCTGGCATACGGCCAGTCCCAGGCCGGTGCCTTTAGTTTTCGTCGTGAACAACGGGTCGAATATCTTGCCGATGTTCTCATCGCTGATGCCCTGCCCGGTGTCGGAGAAAGCGATCACGACTTGGTCATCGGCGTTCGCGATGGAGATGTCCAACCGGCCGCCTTCGGGCATCGCCTCTTGGGCATTGTTCGCCAGGTTCAAGAAAACGCGTTGCAGCTGCTCAGCATCCGCCCGGATAGAGTGGAGGTTTGGAGCAATCTTGGACCGCAGCACGATGTGGTCGTTCTTGACCATGGTTTCCAGGGAATCTTCCAAGACCTTGTCCACCTGCAACTCCTCCAGCGCCGGAGCGGCAACGCCGGAAAATGTCAGAAGATCGCTGATTATGCTAGTGGACCGGTTTACCTGCTGTTCGATGATCTCCAGGTATTGACCTAGTTTCGGATTGGCCTCGACCGCTCCATCAGAGGACAATTTCCTTTTGAGGAGGTAGGCGGAATTCTTGATCGCCCCGAGAGGATTTCGCAGATCATGGGCCACTCCTCCGGACCATTTACCAATGGCCACCAATCTTTCAGACCTCACAAGCTGCTCGTTGGCATCCGCCAGGTCGCATTCGACCTTGTCCCTCTGCTTCATCTCGTCGCGAAGTGCCCAGACGGTCCGCCGCAGCGATGCGCCCAAGAGACCTCCCCCTAGAATGACCAGGCCGCTCAGGACCATCAGGATGATATGCAATTTCTGGTTGGAGCGCAGGTTCTGGCTCAACGCCCAATAGAAGCTTTGCTCTTCGTCGTCGTAGAGCATGATGATCTGCTGCCTCAGGTCGGTTAGAACTGCGTCGAATCCCTCGGTTTCAATCGCGTCAGCCGGCGCGCTGGTATTCAAACGGCCAGCCATCATCGCGTCGTACCGGACCAGCGTAAGGGCGATCTCATCCAAGCGGGCCTTCAACTCAGGATCGGTGAACCTGGCGCCCTGTAACCGCAATTCGTCCCCCAGCATCGCACGGTGAAATGCGAGCACATCGCCGGAGTAGTTCGGGTCGCGCAAGACCTTGCCCGCCTCCACATTCAGCAGCAGGGCTTCCCGCTGCACCTTGGCCAGGCCGGTGGTGCTCAAACTACGGTTCTCCACCGAGCGGGTTACGTTGCCGCTGGTGAAATAGACCCGCAGGACCGCCGCCTGCGTGACCAACGCGAGGACTCCAACCGCGATAAACAGGGCCATCTGCGGCTTGGAAAGGGTCTTTCTATTGATGCTCGTTTGTATCAAATTAACGGCGGCCCACCAAAGTTGCCGATACCTTCGGTATGCTCCACCAGTGGCCGATAGGCCCGACCGCCAGGCGGATAAATACCTTGACCTTTTTCGGATCTACGCAACGATTCAAACCAGATTCATACGAGATTCAAATCCCCGCACCAGCAATCTAAACCTGCTTAGGATTTTTGTTCAGTACCAATTCGGCCAAAACCGGGAATCCGCTGGGTGCATGAGAAAGGACCATTTGGCCCGCTGGGGGTCCATCGCCTGGCAACGCTTTGCTGCGCGCATAAGGAACCGAGGCTGTTGCTGCATCTCCGATACCCCCCACTGGTCCACAGGATGCGCCGACTGATGCGCCTGCCCGCGGAACGCAGTCTCAATCAAGTAACGAATGGAAAAATCTTCGTTCAGATGGTTTGGCAGATGGTTTGGGATTTCCCTGCTGAAGCATCTGCCCATCTGTGGTTACTTCGACTATGGTTTCGGATAATCAGTCGTGAAACCAGGCGAATCAACCGAGAACGTTCAACAGATCGCCGGATCGCCGAATCTCCTGCTCGTTAGTCGGCCTATGATTCCCCGTGGCTCGAAAATTTGTCAACTTTGGGCGCCAATCGTTCCCGCCGGACTTGCGAAATGGCCCAAACAAGCCGCCAACATGGCCCGTAGAGTCCAGTAGACAGGACCCACAAGGACTATTTCTGAACAATCAGCGATGGAAGTATGGTCAATAGTCCTCCGTTGCAAGGATTCGTAAATCATGGAAACCCACCCAAAAATCGACGGTTCATACGGCGATACCGGTTGTTCTTGCCAGCGCCTTTTCATCGATCCTGATTGGTCCAGAACGCAGTGGGCAGAACCCCGGTCCATCAAAGACATGAAGGTTCTGGTCATTGACGACGTCGCCGATATGCTTCTGATGCTGTCGGATTATCTGGAAGAGTTCGGCTACAACCAGATCACGACCGTTGAATCCTCATATGACGCGTTCAAACACCTAACCTCAGAACCGAAGGCGCCGGCGTCCGGCGTCATCGACCTCATCTTGATGGACATCGTGATGCCGGGAATGAACGGAATCGACGCCTGCCGTCAGATCAAAACCAAGATGGGCTTTTCTGACGTTCCGGTAATCATGATTACCGGCGAGAGCGAGATGGAGCAGTTGAGAAATGCCTTCGAGGCCGGCGCGACGGATTACGTGACGAAGCCGTTTAGCAAACTTGAACTGCGCGTAAGGGTTGAGTCGGCGTTGAAACTGAAATCCTCCATCGACGCCCAGAAACGCGCCAACACTCTCTTGGGCGACGCCAACAAGAAACTGCAAGATGCGATCGACAACATCAAGGTCCTACAGGGCCTGCTGCCGATCTGTGCCTCCTGCAAGAAGATCCGCAATGACTCAGGCGACTGGAGCCAGATGGAGGCTTATATCTCAGCCCATTCCGAAGCGGAATTCAGCCACGGCATCTGCCCCGACTGCCAACAGAGACTCTATCCAAAAGTTTATGCCAGGCTTCAGGAGATGGGTCTCCTCCCAAACTAGCCTCCGCATTGTTCTTGCGGCCGACGGACAAGCTGGTGGCATCGAAGTGGGACTGGCGATGGTGCGGGGGACTTCAGCTCCAGATACCAGGAGGAGACCGCGCGGTAGACCGGAGACGTATCTCGTTGGATCGGGGTTAGATCTTCCTCGGTGACTCGGATACGCGCATCGCCGTCCCCGGCGGATAACTGCGCGCAGGCCGCACCTGGCCCCTGCTTAACCCACCAAGTCCCATCTGGCATAATCCCTGTGTCAGCCCCTAACCGACCCGCATCTTCACATCCAAACGCTGGCACTGACCGCGAAGGACCTTGGCTTTTGAGCTGGACCGTCTATATCCTCCAATGCGCCGACGAGACACTATATACCGGCATCACTAACGACTTGGAACGCCGCATCGCCGCGCACCGATCCGGCCAGGGCGCCCGATATACCAAAGGCCGTGGCCCATTGGATCTCGTATATCAAGAACACTGCGACGACCGGGGGCAGGCCCTGAAACGCGAGAACCAGATAAAGTCGTTGGACCGGAAGGCTAAACTGCAACTCGTTGCCGCGAGATAGCCGGAGCCCAGCGTTCACGCCGTTCCGCCCGCCGATCGGAATGCCGCCTAGTTCAAATCTCAACCGGTTAACCAACCGCAGAATATCCGGCTCGCGAAAATTGGGTAAAATCTGGGGACGATCCGGATCCAGATTCCCAGATCCAGACCAACCAGATCAGGAGATTGAGATGTTCCTAGAACTTCGGCAGTACACGACCAATCCCGGCCAGCGGGACAATTGGGTCCAGTTTATGGAAGAAACCATCATCCCCTTCCAGGTGTCCAAGGGCATGGTTATCGTGGGCAGCTTCCGTGGCGAACGGGAGCGGCCCGACGCAACCCAAGACGAGAACCAGTACGTGTGGATCCGGCGGTTCGAAAGCGAATCGGAACGCGAGCGTCTCTACAAGGCCGTCTACCAGAGCGACGAGTGGGTGAATAATATAGCGCCCCGGATTCCCGCGATGCTCGACCGCGACAAGATCGTGGTGACAAGGATCGAACCTACCGCAGCCTCAGTTATCCACTAATGGGCAGGGGAAGCTCAGAGAGCCTTCTCGAGTAATCTCAAAAACACGTAAAAGCCCCGAGTCTAAGAGTCGGGGCCTTTCCGTGTCCTGTGATGCGTCGCCCGTCTCCGGGCCGGAATTAGGGGTTGCCAATCAACATTCAGGCGTCTGAAGAAGTGAAGTGACGGCAATGTCTACAGTACAGGTCCGTATCTTGGATGGCCCCATGACATCTGGGGCATCTCAATTCAGGCACCGGCGCCATCAGGCTGGCGCCGCATAGTTTGCAGAAAGAATCGTCGGATTCGCCCAAGGTTTCACCGCAGTGGGGGCAGAACTTCGCCTTAGTAGTCATGGTCTCCTTCGAGCATCAGGATGTAGGCCATTCTACTGCAACTCTGTGCCGCCCTGGTCCTACCCGGCATTCCAATCTAGATTCGAACTTTCGCCTTATTCGGCGTCCACTGATTTAGTTTTCAACATCCTCATCAACTTCTTCCTGCCCACTGTCTCCATTCGTTTTTTCACTCTTCGCTCGATCCTTGCTGCCCTTGATTCCGCGTCCCGGTGAGTCGATTCCTTAGCCATTTCCGTCTCCTTGCCTTGCTCGTGGATAAATCCACTTCCAGACGATTCTGTTATTCAAACGGCCTCTACGATCAGTGTAGAGGCCGTCTTTGTGCCTAGATATTGGTGACCCGCCTCGGGGTCGAACCGAGAACCTACTGATTAAGAGTCAGTTGCTCTGCCATTGAGCTAGCGGGCCGTTGCGTTTTATGGGGAGATCCCGACCTACAACCTATCAACAACCGAAGGTAGTGTCAATTTGATTTCAGCCCTGAATCGGGAGATCGGGAGTGACATTAAGGCTTGGTCTTGGTCTAGATCCCATGATCGAGCCGGTCTATCAGGTGCGGGGGTAGATCGGCGGCCCGCATCTTCTTCTGGGTCTTGGCGATATCGTAGGTCACACGGTGGCGCTCTATGACATTTCCGGCCGTCTCGAAGATGGCGTAGCTGGGGCGGGAATCGCGGTCCCTGGGCTGTCTCACACCGCCAGGATTGATGATCGAACGTCCGTCGCCAAGCTCTACCAGCCCGTCCTCGGGGAAGTCGCAGAACTCTGGGTTTCCCTCGATCTCCCGGCAGACGAAGGGGATGTGAGAGTGGCCTACGACGCAGTACCTGGTTTCCAAGAGCGCCAGCGTGCCCGCCGCTGAGTTTCTATCCAGTAGGTACTCGACGATCGGGTCGCGCAGGCTGCCGTGCACCAGAGTGAACGGGTCCTGAACCGAGACCATCGGCAGGGCCGGTCAGGAAATCCCGCTGCGTGGCGTTTAGCTGCCCGGTGGTCCAATCGGCGGCGGCCTTGGCGGCATCGTTGAAATCTGCAGCGTCGATCAGACCCACGGCGGCGCAATCGTGATTCCCCGCCACGGCAACCAGCTCAAACTCACGGATGCGGTCGATGCAGGCGCCCGGGTCGGGTCCGTAACCAACGGTGTCGCCGAGAGACCAAACAACGTCGAACCCGCCACGCGCTTGGGCGTCGGCGAGAACGGCCTCCAAGGCCTCTAGATTGGCGTGGATGTCGGATAAGATCAGTGCCCGCATAATAATCAGAAATCCTAGAACAGGTTTCCTGGGCCCTAAATCCGGTAATATGTTGCGGTGATTATAACTGCTGGCGAGGCCAGACGCCTGCCCGGAGTTATTTCGGCAATTTTACATCTACCAACAAGTTCCAATAAACGAGGTTCTTGCGCATGACGATCGCCAAACCTATCGTCAGGGTCATCGGCACCGGAGGCAGCATTGCCGGGGTTGGCCCCGACCGAATGGATTTCATCCTCTATCCGGAGATCGGTGAGCACATCACCATCCAGCAGTCCCTGGACCGGGTGCCTGAGATTCAGGACATCGCCGAGGTTAGATCAGAGGACCTGGTCAGCGTGGGCAGCACCGCGATCGGGGCGGCTGAATGGCTGGGACTGACCCGGCGTATCAACCAGATCTTCCGGGAGGAGCCAGAAGTTGCGGGTGTGGTCATAACCCACGGAACGGCGACGCTGGAAGAGACGTCTTACTTCCTCCACCTGACTGTGAAGTCACCCAAGCCGGTGGTCATCACCGGAGCCATGCGCCCACCAACGGCTCTCAGCACCGATGCCGACCTGAACCTATCGGACGCCGTGCGCACGGCGGCCTGCCCCGACGCCGCGGGTCTGGGCGTTTTGACCGTGCTGAACAACGAGATTCAGTCCGGACGCGACGTAACCAAGGCCAGCACGTTCCGGGTGGAGACCTTCCGTCCCAACGAGTTGGGATTCCTGGGGTACGCCGACTCCGACGGCAAGGTGGTCTTTTACCGCGCGCCCCTGCGCCGCCATACCGTAGACACCACGATGACCTGACCGGCCTCCCCAGAGTGGACATCGTTTACTCCTACGCCGGCGCCGACGGGCTGCTGGTGGATGCGGTGCGGAACAACGGCTCCGATGGCCTGGTTCTGGCCGGCTTCGGCGGCGGAACGTTCCCCCCGGCCGTGATCGACGCCGCGCTGAAGCTGGTGGACGACGGCATCCCGGTGGTATTGGGCACCCGGTCAACGGCCGGCAGAGTAGTGATGACCCCGAAGAAAGAGCAGCAAGGGTTCATCGTTTCCGACAACCTGATGCCTCCGAAAGCGCGGGTCCTACTGATGCTGGGGCTAACCGTGACCAAGGACCCCAAAAAGTTGCAGCGATTCTTCTACGATTACTGAGCCCGGAGGGTCCTTCCCGATGGTGACCTAGGTCCGCTTTTACCGCCAAGTTTCGTCGGTGTATAATCCCAACCGCATGAATCCGCGACCTCCAAATCCTCTCCACCCAACCCCATAGGATAAGAGATTTTGGCTGAAGCTGTTGACCCACAGGCGATCGCCAGTCCTGAGTTCAACCGGACCAAAGATTCCGTGATGGCAACCAGCGTGATCGGCGCTCACGCGTTGGAACACATGTATGGCCGCGCCTTCCTGGTGCTGATCCCGCAGATATACATCGCCTTGGGGTTGGCCCCGATCCAGGCCGGCCTGTTGGACGCGGTGCGGCAGCTTTCCGGCGGCGCCACCAGCATGACCGGCGGGTTCTTCGTGGACATGTTCCAGCATCGCCGGGCCCACATCCTTACCTTCAGCATGAGCCTCATAGCCATCGGCTATTTCCTGGTATCCATAGCCCCGACCTTTGGGCTGATACTGGCCGCACTGGCCCTGGCCTCGGCCGGCACGGCTCTTTGGCACCCGCCGGCGTTGGGACTGCTGGCCCAACGCTTTCCGGCGCAGCGCGGACTGTTCATATCCATGCACCGCTCAACCGGAAACGTTGGCGACTGGCTGGGGCCGTTGATCGTTGGCGGCCTGCTGGGCATCGTCGGCTGGCGCGTGATCGTTGGCGGCGGGACCCCGGTGCTACTGGCCCTGGCGGCCCTGATATTCTTCTTGCTCCGCAACGTGGGCGGCCCCAAAGTCGAGGGCGTCGATTACCGGGTCAAGTTCAAAACACAGATGCGCGACATGCGCGAATCGTTCCGCGGCACCGGAATGTGGAAAATCTTCTCCGTATCCGCGGTCCGGGGCATGGGCGACCGTTCCTTGCTCTGGGTCATCCCTCTCTATCTATCCGACCAACTGGGACTGAGCAACTTCTGGGTCGGGTTCCATGTGGCCCTCCTGGCCGCGCCTGGCATCTTCGCCGGGCCGCTATTCGGCGCGCTATCCGACCGCATCGGACGCAAACCCATCATCGTGTTCATCATGGCATCCGCCGTCATCTTCCCCGTTACCATGTTCCTGGGCGGCGATGGGATCGGCATGACCATATCAGTCGCCCTGTTCGGCGTGTTCTTGTTCTCGGTTAACTCATTAACCCAAGCAGCGGCCATCGACGTGGCCTCGGGCAAGGGGCTGGAAGGCACGTTTATCGGCCTCATGTGGGGCAGCAACGCCTTCTTCGGGGCTATGTCATCGGTCGTCGCCGGAGTGTTGGTGGAATACATCGGATGGGGCCCGGCGTTCTATTTCGCGGCCAGCCTGTTTTTTGTCGGACTCCTCTTCGCCCTGGCCATGCCGAATAACCGCGTCACGAGAGAAGCACGGGCGGCCTAACTTAACTCAGGCCGCTGGACGCCCGAATCCGCGATACGAAAAGACCCGGCCGAACAAGCCGGGTCTTTTCGTAATCACAGTCCTGGAGATTTTTACAGCCCAGAGTCCACCGCTGCCTGGTATTGCTCCGGGGTGTTCAGGTCCCAAAGCAGCGACGGGTCGTCCATTTCAAATCTCTCGGTGGCGGCGGCGTGCCGCCGCACCACGGCTTTTAGACCCTGGGACTCCTCGTCGATATCGGCTAATTCAGGGAGCAGTCCGGCTGAGATGAAGATGGGATGCCCACCCTTGCCGCCGTGGGTTGGGATGGTGATCAGATTGGACGACGCCAGGTGCCGCTCCAGCAAGGTCCGCACCGTGATAGCGCTCCGGGGCTGGTCGACGTTCAGCAACAGTATGTCGGTGACCGGCTCTCGATGTAAAACCTGGGCCAATGCCGCAACGCCGGTCTTGAGTGAGGTGGTCTTGCCCTGTAGATAATCAGGGTTGTGCGCCCAGGAAGCACCTTGGATGGCATCCACTTTGGGCTTGAGGCGTTCGGCGTCGTGGCCGGTGACGACCACCACATGCTCCACGCCGGCAGCCAGCAATGAGCGCACCTGGTGTTCGATCAGGGTGGCGCCCCGCCACGGCAGCAGGGCCTTGAGTTGGCCCATGCGGCTGGATTCCCCCGCAGCTAGCAGTATCGCCCAGACAGCGGGCATAACCTCTAGACTTCTACAGTGGTTTCAGGCGTGGGTTCTGGCGAATTTTCGGCCGCGCCTTCCGCCAGGCTGGCCGCCCGGTCCACGTACCATTCGCCCATCTGCATCTGGCCGCCGTCGCCGCCACGCCGGACCATGATGATCTCCGACATGATGCTTACGGCCAGTTCCTCGGGCTCCAGGGCCCCGATGTTCAGGCCGATGGGAGCATATACCTGTTTGATGCGGTCCAGGGGCACACCCTGTGCGAGCAAACGCCGGAATATCATGATGGTCTTGCGGCGGCTGCCCAGCACGCCGATGTACCGCGCGCGGGTCCTTAGGGCCGATTCCAAGGCCATATCGTCGTAGCGGTGGCCCCGAGTGGCAACCACCACGAAAGTGTTCACATTCAGGTCCAGTTGTTCCGCCCATTTGTCATAGGTGGCGACAACTCTCTCTTCAGCGTAGGGGAAGCGTTCCTCGTTGCAGAACTCGGGCCGGTCGTCGACCAGATGGACCCGGTAGCCCAGGGAATGGGCCAGGTCGGCGGTGGCTTTGCCCACGTGTCCGCCGCCCACCATCACCAGGGTCGGTGGGGTCGTAAACCCTTCAACAAACACCTCGGCGCCGTCGGCGGTGCTAAAGGCTTCGTTGCTGCCAACCTCTGCCACCTTCTCAGCAATCTCAATGGCCTTGGCGTCCAATTCGGCGGAACCCAAGGTACCGGACACCGAGCCGTCGACGCGCAACAATAACTTGGCGCCCAAAGCGGGTCCGCCTTCTTTGGTGTTGACCACCGTGGCCAAGCTGACCGGCTGACCACCGTCGTAGGCTTCCACGATCTCATTACCGATGGGCAGGAAATCGGCGGCCCCCTGTAGCGGTTCCAGATAGAAATACATGGTGCCGCCGCAGACCAGTCCGTCGCGGGCTGCGATGTCTTCGTTCAAGTAATAGTCTTTGAATTCAGGACCGCCGTTCTGCCGCAGGATCTCTTTGGCCGCGAACCAGATGTCGCCCTCGACGCAACCGCCGCCCAGCGTGCCCACGCCGCTGCCGTCTTCCCGAACAAGCAGCATCGCGCCGGCCTTCTGCGGGGTCGAGCCCTTGGTCCGGACAACCGTCGCCAGTACACAGGGTTGACCATTGGTCAGGTCCTCAACGGCTCCCTGTATCACTTCTTTCATCTTTCGCCTTCCAATTGCCTTCTAGCTGGGTCTGACAACCACTGCAGGTCTGGTCCGGGGCAGGTATGGGGCCGGTCTCGATAAATAATGACCCTTGCCGCCCGATAACAGTAGCAGATTCCCTAACGCATAGTTTATCAAAGTCGAGCGCACGGGAGCAAACGATAACAGGCGTGGAGAGACGCGAAAACTTGCCCAACCCCGCCGCCGGAACACTGTAATTGCAGGCAGGATTCAATTACAATGTTATGTCGTATGGCTATCGTTGCAATCACATCTTCCGGCATCAAAAACGCCAGGCGGTACGTGTCGGTGATGGAGTCCGCCGGGGCCGAGACCCGGGTCTTGATTCCAGACGACCATTCTTCCCTGCCCACGGAAGAACTGATGGACGGCGTGGGCGGTCTCCTGCTGTGTGGCGGCCCCGACGTCGACCCTGCCCTCTACGGCGAAGTACCAGATCCCGACGCCGGGTTGACGCTAAACCGCCCTTTGGACGACCTGGAGCTGCGAATCCTGGATTTCGCGCTGGAGCGTGATATGCCGGTCTTGGCCATCTGCCGGGGCATGCAGTTGCTGAATGTGGCGTTCGGCGGCAAGCTGATTCAGGACCTGCCCGGCCACCGGTCTCAGAAGGTCGATGACAAATGGGTGCCCGGCTCCCACGTGATATATATCGCGCCGGGCGCAAAAGCCGCGCCGGTGATTGGAATGGCGGGCTTCTTCAAAGTAAATAGCCTGCACCATCAAGGACTCAAGGAAGCACACCGTGCGCCGCGTCTGATGACCACCGCGTACGAAGTGGAAGATGGGTTGATAGAGGGGTTGGAGAGTCCGGAACATAGCTGGGTGATCGGACTGCAGTGTCACCCGGAGCGGCAGGACGAAGTGCCTAAGCTATTCGATAACCTGTTCCTGGGCCTGCGCGAACGGGCTGAGACCTATATCTCCGCCTTAGCTGCTTAACCCCAGACCTCTTCCCATCACCCACCTGACGGCAACCGATTTTCTTGACACCGCTTTGTTGACAGGCTGGAACCTACGCATAGATAAGATGCACCCATCCATGGACCGGGAATCGCACACCGATTCTCGCAGAGGACACACAAGGAGCGTTGATCGATGGTAACAACCACCCCACCTGAACGACCCGAATCGGGAAACAGCCCCATTCGTATCGAAGATGAGATGCGAACATCGTATCTGACCTACGCCATGAGCGTGATCGTCTCCAGGGCTCTGCCAGACGTGCGGGACGGCCTGAAACCCGTGCAGCGGCGCATCCTGTACGCGATGCATGATATGGGAATCCGCCCCAACTCGGCATTCAGGAAATGCGCTCGTATCGCCGGTGAGGTGTTGGGCAAGTTCCATCCCCACGGCGAGGGTTCGGTGTACGACGCCCTGGTCCGCATGGCCCAGGACTTCTCCATGCGCTATCCATTGATCGCCGGTCAGGGCAACTTCGGCAGCATCGACGGCGACCCCCCGGCAGCCATGCGTTACACCGAGGCTCGCTTGGCCGCCATCGCCGACGAGCTTTTGGCCGACATTGACCAGAACACCGTCAACTTCGCCGCGAACTTCGACGACTCCCTGGGCGAACCCACGGTATTGCCCGCTCGCATGCCCAATATGCTGGTCAACGGCGCGTCGGGCATCGCCGTGGGCATGGCCACGAACATCCCGCCCCATAACCTGGGAGAGATCTGCGACGCGATAGTCCGCCTCATCGACAACCCTGACACCACCACGGAAGAGTTGATGCGCGTGGTCAAGGGTCCCGATTTCCCCACGGCCGGCAACATCCACGGCCACCAGGGCATCTACGACACCTACACCACCGGCCGCGGCCGCATCATCATGGAGGGGACCACCGAGATTGAGGAGGTCCGGGGAGGCCGCGAGCACATCATCATCACCGAGCTTCCCTACCAGGTTAACAAAGCCAATCTTGTTGAGAAGATCGCCACCCTAACCCGTGAGAAGAAACTGGAAGGCATCTCCGACATCCGGGATGAGTCCGACCGCCACGGCATGCGGGTCGTCATCGAACTGCGGCGCGACGCTCAGGCTTACGTGGTGCTGAACAACCTATTCCGCCACACAGCCCTGCGGTCGTCCTTTAATACCATCATGCTAGCCCTGGTCGACGGCCAGCCCCAGGTATTGCCGCTCAAGCGCTGCCTAACATTGTTCATCGAGCACCGGCGGGAAGTGATTCGCCGCCGGTCTGAGTTCCAGTTGGCCAAAGCCCAGGACCGTGATCACGTGGTGCAGGGACTGCTGCTGGCCCTCGACCGCATGGATGAGGTTATCGCCATCATCCGGGGATCGGCCGACGTGGAGGAAGCCCGGAACAACCTGATGTCCACCTTGGACCTTAGCGAGATCCAAGCCCAGGCCATCTTGGACATGCAGCTCCGCCGGTTGGCCGCCTTGGAGCGAGAACGGCTGGAGACCGAACACGAAGACCTGCTGAAGCGGATCGCCGAACTCGAGGCGCTGCTGGCCAGCCCAGCTCTGGTCCTGGCTGAGATCAAGACTGAGACGCAGACCCTGAAAAAGAGCTTCAGCAACCCGCGGCGGACGGTGATCCACGACGCGGAACTCGCCGATCTCACCGATGAGTCATTCATACCCCATGAGGACGCCATCATCACCCTGAGCCAGAAGGGCTACGTGAAGCGCGTGCCCTCCGACACCTTCCGAACCCAACACCGGGGCGGGAAGGGCGTGGTCGGGATGCGGACCAGGGAAGACGACGCGGTGATGGACCTGGTGGTTGTGGACACCCACGACACCCTGTTCTTCTTCACCAACCGGGGCCGTGTGTACCCGCTCAAGGCGTTCCAGATACACGGCGACTCGAGCCGCACCAGCCGGGGCACGCTGTTGTCGACATTGCTGCCGCTGGACCGGGGCGAGCAGATCCAGACGATGCTGCTCATCAAGAATCCCAGAGACGAGTATCCACTGTTGCTGGCCACCAAGATGGGCGAGATAAAAGCCCTTAAGACCGGCGAGTTGACCCGGATCCGGCCGTCCGGGCTCATCGTGATGGACCTGGAGCAGGGAGACGAGTTGGTCTCGGTCGCCCAGGTTGGCGATGCGAAAGACGTGGTGATGGTCACGGAGAACGGACAGGCCATCAAGTTCCCCATCACGGGGCTAACACCTCGCTCTCGCACCGCCGGAGGGGTCCGGGGCATACGGCTCTTGGCCAAGGACCACGTGGTCGCCATGAGCCCGGTTACTCCCAGCAGCCACCTGTTGATCGTCAGCCAACGCGGCTACGGCAAGAGCACCCCGTTGGTCAGCTACCCGCGCCACTCCCGAGGCGGCCAGGGTGTCCGCACCTTCCGTACCACCGACAAGGCCGGCAAGGTGGCGGCCGCCAGGGTGGTGTCGGAGGGCCCCGGCCAACTGATCCTCATAATCTCGGAGAAGGCCCAGGTGGTGCGTATAACGCTGGAGGATGTGCGCGTGACCGGCCGGAACACTCAAGGCGTCATCGTCTGGCGCGACCGAGAGGCCGACGACCAGGTGGCGTCCATCGCCTGTTTCCAGGAGTCGGATACCCAATTAAACAGCGCTGAGGAAGGCGACGGAAAGACCGGCGCCAAGGCATCAGCTGCCAAGGCTCCCGCGGCCAAGGCGACTGAACCGGAGGCAGCGGTCGAACCAGAGCTCAACGAGGACGAGGACGCTGTCGACGAAATGGTTGATGAAGATTCGGACGACATCGTTGAAAATAACGAAGATTTCGACGGAGACGACGACGAAACGGAATAGTCCCTCCAGCACGAATGGAATAAAGAAAGCGCCCTGTTATCGCAGGGCGCTTTCTTTATGTTAAGCGCTAGAGTCAAAACAGCCCCAAAACCCATATGACGATTCCGAAAATACTTGAATTTCGGGGCGTATTTCGATAAAGTGTACTGTTAGTTGATAATGGCGAACCTCCACTATTGATACGTGCGATGGTTTGTATCAGATACGTCCGTTAAGCAGGGTCAATAGACACCCGAGGGCCAATTACCCCCGGGCGGCATCCCTGGAGGGCAATTTACCAAAGAGAGCGTTTAACCAATGAAACTCGTGTTCCTGCACGGTGCAGGTAGTTCCAGCCTGGCGTATTACTACCAACTCCGTCACTTCCGCAATTCAAAGGCCATCGACCTCCCCGGACACTCCACAGGCAAGGCATGCAACGACATCGGCAGCTATGTTGAGTGGGTCCGCGGGTTCATCACCGCCAGACGATACAAAGACGTTGTTCTGTGCGGACATTCCATGGGCGGCGCCATCGCGTTGCAATACGCGCTTCGGTACCCGGAAGAGCTCAAGGGTTTGATTCTATTGGGGACCGGCGCGCGGCTGCGGGTGCATCCGGACTATCTGGAACGTTGCCGGCAGCCCGGCCCGGACAACTCCCAATGGCTGGCCGGTGTGATGAAGTCTTACAAAAAAGTAGCGCCCGACATGCAACCGGTGCTGTCACAGCGGGCGGTGGAAGTTGGCCCCGAGGTCGAATTGAACGATCTGTTAGCCTGCGACCAGTTCGACGTGATGGGCCAGTTGGAGAACATCGACCTGCCGGTCCAGGTTCTTTGCGGCAGTGACGATGTCATGACCCCGGTAAAGTACGCCGATTACCTAACCGCACACCTGCCCAATGCGCGGGAGACAGTTATAAACGGCGGCACCCATTACTTCCAGATGGAGAAATACAAGAAGGTTAACGAGGAGATCGAGCAGTTCATGGCCAGCTTGAAATAGCGGGCCATCGGATCGCTAGGAAACTCGGCTGCCTAGAGCAGCCCTACCCCAGCAGCCGCAACAAGGTTAACCGCCAACCCGCCTAATCCTCGGCGGGGTTG
>MUCI01000043.1 GCA_002816575.1 SAR202 cluster bacterium Casp-Chloro-G2
TTGGCCGTGGCCGAACCGGCCGGCGCCGATGTAAACCCGCCGGTGCCGCCGCCGTCCCAGTTCGCCCTGGCCGCCACCCGTTATTTCCACCAATATGACATCCCCTACGAAGATGGGAAGATGACCCTGGCCCAGATAGCGTCCAAGAACCATCACAACGGCACCATGAGCCCCAAGGCCCACTTCCAGAGGGAGGTGAGCGCGGAACAGGTGGCCAATGCACCGATGGTTGCCTGGCCCCTGGGACTCTTCGACTGCTGCGGCGTTTCCGACGGCGCGGCCGCGGCGATCATCACCACACCGGAGATCGCCAAGACCTTCCGGGACGACTACATCCTGGTGAAGGGACTGGGCCTCTCCGTGGGCGCCTTTGGCATCATGCGCAACGACTGGGATTTCACCCACTTCCCTGAGACGGTCCGGGCCAGCCAAGCAGCCTATCAGGAAGCGGGCGTCTCCGACCCCCGCCAGGAGATCGACCTGGCCATGGTCCACGACTGCTTCACCATCACCGAGCTGATCACCTACGAGGACCTGGGTTTCAGCCCCCGGGGCCGGGCCAGCAAGGACGTGGCGGCGGGGACCTTCAGTCTGGAAGGGGAGCTGCCGGTGAACACCGACGGCGGCCTGAAGTGCTTCGGTCATCCCATCGGGGCCAGCGGCATCCGCATGATCTATGAGGTCTACAAGCAGCTCCAGGGCAAGGCCGGGGGGCGCCAACTGAAAGACCCAACCCTGGGCCTGACCCACAACCTGGGTGGCCGCCCCGGCTCATTCACCTGCTCCGTGGCATTGTTCGGCACGAGAGACTAGGCCCTACAAGGGCATTTCTACGTTCGGTATCAAACCAAGGCATCCCCGCGGTAAAGGCGGTTGCTCCGCATCTCTGTTCGGCTAGTCCACAAATACCGGGTAATTTGTCAGTGACACCATTTCGCCACTCGATTCACCCCAGATCAAGACCGTATACACTCCCGGCCCGTTTTCTGTCAGGGCATCCGTCAAATCAACTTCAATCCTGAACGAATCCCCTTCCACGTCCCATTGGTTCGCTACGACCCATGGCGTTGGAACTTTTCTTACTGGCTCTGAATTTAACGACGGTAGGCGTATAACACCTACCGGCAAAGATTTTTTGCGTGGCGCGTTTGGATCCGCTAAATAAGGATCTTTGCAGCTTTCCCAGTCGTAAGTAGAATTGTCTTCCGGATAGAAACTGCCTGGAGCCAGCGGCGGCGAAACAAACGCGACCGGGATATCCCCAATGCTGTAGCAATACGTCACATCGACCTGGCCAAGGGATAGAGGAGCAGGAGGACGTTCATACCAAACATCGATTTGCTCGAACTTGAAAGGAGCGAGAATCCGTCCTGAAACCGTTAAAACACCCGAATCAATGTTTGGAAATTCTTCATATTCCACGTATTGGGACTCAAATTGCTGCACCACTGCGCAGGTGACGTCATCGCAAGCAATCCCCAGGTTAACCTTTTGGTGCCAAGGATCAAGAATGTTTTTTCGGTGCCCCGGACTTCTCATGAAACCCTGTTGAGCTTCTCGCAGTTCCGATTCTACCGAGGTGATTTTCCGGTACCGGACACTTTCAAGCATTTCAGATTCGATACCAGACGCGTTTTCAGCATCTCCGCCTACTCCGCCGGCAAGCACGTATCTCATATACGGCTTGTACCCGTCCAATCCCCAGTGAGAAAGGAAGCTGTATTCCAGCATCTCTTCAGCATGAGCTTGAGCCGCTGGATTCGTTCCCAAAGTTAATTCTGTTAGGCCAGCAATCAACCGGTCCTCGTTGATCAACTCCAGCATAAATTCTCTATAACCATCTACTTCTGATTGAGAGACCTTGGTAGGAGTTATCCGAGTTAAATTTGGAGAGTCGATGGTCGCCGGAATTTCATCAATCGTCAATCCTTTCATTACTGTGAGCGCCGTAGCGGCCTCATCTTTGGTAATCTTGCCCAGTCGCTCCATTTCAAAGATGTCACTGGCGGTAAGCTCATCTAGTGGAACCCCTCCGACAATTTGTCCTTCAAATTCTTTCGTTGCCAGGGTCGTAGCTAACGGCTCATCACTATCAGAAGACTCGTTTGAAGCATCGCTTGCCGAGAACGCTTCTTTCACGTCCTCACTGCGTTCTTCCAACGATGTTTGAGCATCGGAAATCCAATCCTGCACCTCATCTGGCAGCGCTGGAACTATTGCTAAGGCGATGGCTCCGCCGACGGCAAGTAAAACAACTGCCACCACGATTTTCTGCATCCTTAGTCCTTGCGTAAATTGTAGGGGATCTTCCTCAAATGATGAGAAGTTTATCTTAATCGGCAAAGATTATGCTATTTTCAATATATCGACCGACCCCCCTCATGTCACCCTGATTGAAGGGGAGAGTCTGCCAAACATGACCTTGGCAGATTCTTCGTCGGCCTACGGCACTCCTCAGAATGACAGTATTCAAGTACGTCTTCCTTTTTTAAATTAGCCGGGGTTTTGACACCTGATTTCCTCTTGCTTTCCCCCTTTTAGCCTCAAAGTTAGACATAACCTTAAATTTTGTTTAAAATCTGACCAATAAATCGTTGTGCCGGAACCCGTCCGGCTGAAATAATCGTGGTGACATAAGGTGGGTGTGAAAGTGGGCGGAGTGTCATCCAACAATCTTCGGTTGTCGGGCAGGGTATTCCTGCCAGCAGACGCGGTGTGCCCGTGCTAAAGACCGGCGTGGTGCAGGTCATGGCCAGAGGCACTGACGTTGCTTTTGTCATTGACGAAAAAGCCCCCTTCGATCTTGTGGCCTCCGAGTTGCGTGATTATCTGGCCAAGCAGAACGGCCTGTGGTCCAAGGGCGACATCACCGTCAACGTGGGCCAGCGCCTGTTGGCCCGCCAAGAACTGGCCCAGGTAAAGGCCATCATCGAGACCCACTCGGGCCTCAAGGTGACCCGCTTCTGGTGTTCGCCGGAGTCGCTGGACGGAGGCGATTTTCATATCGAAGCCAAACCCAGCGCCGCCAGGTCCTCCGGATCGAAACGGAATACCGCCGATAAAGCAGACAAGCCGCCGGCCCACAATGAGATCGTACTGCCGGGTGAAGCTTCGAATAACCCGGCGCAGCCCTCCCCCGCCATCGTCTCATTCATCGAGCAACTCAAGGCCAGGCACAACAAGAATGGGGCGCGGAACCGGAACCTCACCGAGGCACTTTTCATCAAGTCCACGTTCCGGTCGGGTGAGACCGTGCATCACCACGGCGATGTGGTGGTGTTGGCGGACGTGAACCCCGGCGCGGAGATCCGGGCCGACGGCGACATCGTGGTCCTGGGTTCCCTCAAAGGATGGGTCCACGCCGGCGCATCCGGCGACACCAAGGCCGTGATCGTTGCCCTTGAGCTACCCTCGGCCCGTTTTGAGATTGCCAAGTATCAAGGCATCGCCCCGGCATCGACCCGGCGAAAGTCAAAATCGTCGTCCTCCGGCCCCCGGATCGCCTACGTGCGGAACCGTTCCATCCACGTAGCCGAATTCGCCGGCCGATTTGCGAGATACAGTAAAGGAGTACCTTATGAAGGGTAGGACCATCGTAATAACGTCGGGGAAGGGCGGCGTCGGCAAGACCACGGCCACCGCCAACCTCGGTACCGGCCTAGCCATGCGCGGCCATCGGGTGGTGGTCGTCGATACCGACATCGGCCTCCGCAACCTGGACGTGATCATGGGCCTCGAGAACCGCATCGTTTATGACGTGGTGAATGTCATCGAAGGCACCTGCAAACTGAGCCAAGCCCTGATCGGTGACAAGCACGATTTCGAACTGTACCTGATCCCGGCGGCGCAGACCCGGGACAAGAACAGCATCGAGCCGGAGCAGCTTCGTGAGTTGTGCGCCGAACTCGAAGAGCAATTTGATTATGTCCTCATCGACTGTCCGGCGGGCATCGAACAGGGCTTCAAGAACGCCACCGCCGCTGCAAAAGAAGCGATAATCGTGACCACTCCCGAGGTTTCGGCCATCCGCGATGCGGACCGGGTGATTGGTCTGCTGGAATCGGCTGGGCTGCACCGGCCAAGGCTCATCATCAACCGGATCGCTCCCGAGATGGTCAAACGCGGCGACATGATGGACCAGAAAGATGTTGAAGCGCTGTTGGCGGTAGAGGTCATCGGCCTGGTGCCCGCCGACGAGAACACGGTCGTGGCGGCTAACCGGGGCGTCCCGGTGGTGCATAATCCCAAATCGTCCGCCGGCCAGGCGTTCCTCAGGATCGCGGCCAGAGTGGATGGAGAGGACATTCCCCTAATGGACCTGGAACCCAAAACCGGCCTGATCTCGCGTTTCAAAGACCTGGTCGGCATCGGCGGGAGGACCTACTCGCATGCGTGAACTACTTCGCTGGCTCTTTAATCTAACGGGCACTCAACTCGACCAGGCGACAGAGATGCTCTCCAAAGACACGGCCAAGCAGCGACTCAAGTTGGTCTTGATCCAAGACCGGCTGGAGCTTGCGCCGGAGAAACTGGAAGAGATGAAGGCCGAGATCTGGGAGGTCGTCTCCAAATACATGGTGGTGGACGACGAATTCATGGAGTTTGAGGTGCGCCGTGTGGACGACCTGACGGTGCTGGTCTCCAACATCGAGGTTAAAGACCTGAGCGACCTGGCCCCAGCGCCCACGGCTTAAACTCGGGCAAAACCCAGCCCGAGGCAGCAACCGGCTCAAGCAAAAGGACCGCCGTCGCAAGACAGCGGTCCTTTCTAGTTTCCTGGACCGCCTGCCCGATCGGACCCTCACCGCCTAGCCGAATCAGGAATTCAGCCAGTTTCTGCAGATCCCATGTCTTACTGGAACATTAGCATCAACCTAGTTGACATCGCTATTCATAATATAATATATTCTTGCAAATCGCTAACGTAGTGTAGATATAAATCTTACAATATAGAATCTAAATACTCATGCCATCTTAGTATTAGAAGAAAAACCGCTATTAAATCATAGATAAATTAATCTTTACGTAATCAATAAGTACGGGCGCTGACGCCATTGGGCGACCACAGGATTCTAGCCATATTGAAGTCTGGAGGTTCTGAGATCATGTCCCATTCTTTCAAAAAGCCTGGTTTCTTCCTATTCTCGTCCTTAGTGCTCAGTCTCATCCTGCTGGTGGCCTGCGGGTCATCGGCCACCGCCACACCTGGATCGGCGCCGAATTCCACCGTCTCCTCAGCCACGACCGCGCCGGCGACCAGCCCGCCCGGTGCTCCGACAGCCCTACCGGCCGCCACCAAGGCGCCGCCAGCGATGGCCAAACCAGCGGGGACCTTGGCAGGTAGGTCAGAAGGAATTGGGGACCTTCCAGGGCCACCCGGCTCTGGCAGTTAACCCTTCTCTCTTCGTGCAGCAGACCGCTCCCGTCAGTGAGGGGCTGGTGACCATCAACCTGGACAAAGAGGTTGAAGGCTGGCTGGCCGAGTCTTGGGATATCTCTGGCGATTTCCTGACCTGGACGTTCAAACTGCGCCAGGGAGTCCAGTTCCACAAGGGTTACGGCGAAATGACCGCCGCAGACGTGATCTACTCCTACCAGGAGGGCTGGGGCGTTAACCCATTGCACGCCCGGACGCCCGATTTCAAGGCCTTCTGGACGCCTGAGAACGGCAGCGTAACCGCTGTCGATGACTACACCGTTGCCGTAAATACGGGAATAGCGGTGTCGGAACTCGTAACCCTGGAGAACTGGCTGGCGAAAACGCCCTCCGGCTCGTCAAACTGGGTGGTCAGCAAGAAACAGTCCGACGAGATCGGTGTCGAAGCAGCCAACCGGGAGATCGCCGGAACGGGGCCTTGGGAGATCATTGAGCACCGTGACAACGAATTCTGGCGGATGAACGCGGTGGAGGATCACTGGCGCCAGACCCCCGCTTTCCCCGAACTGATCTTCCGCGAGATACCCGAGGAGTCGGCCCGCATCGCCGGGTTCCAAACCGGTCAACTGGACACCTTCCTCATGGCCTTCGACTCCATACCCGAGGTTGAGAAGGTCGAAGGGGCGAAGTTGTTGTCCGTGTCCAACGCCATCGACTACGGAATCAACTTCTACGGCGGGTACTACGCAGAAGCTTCGAAACCCGACACCGAGAACCGGGCTTCCTACGACCCGGAGGTCCCGTGGATCTCCAGCAACTGGGAATTGGACTCCCCGGAGTGGGAGAACGCGCGCAAGATCCGGGAGGCGCTGGCGATCTCCATCGACCGCCAGACCATCATTGACACTCTCCTCAGAGGATTCGCGGACCCGATCAAGTTGTGGTTCTGGGGCAATCACGGATCCCAGATCAAGGGCGATTGGGTCTACGATCCCCAGCGCGCCAAGCAGCTTCTGGCCGAGGCTGGTTACCCAGACGGTTTCTCCATCACGCTCACACCGTCTTTGCGGGGCGCTCCCGCCGAGGTTGAGGCCTGCAGTGCGATAGCACAGATGTGGGGCGATATCGGCATGGACGTAAAGTTGCAGAACCTGCCCTACTCCACCCTGCGGCCCACCATGGTCGCCCGCACCTACCAGGGGGCCACCTGCCATGCCGCAGGCGCACGGATAGTCACGGTGGGCGCCCAAACGCTGATCACGGAAAACGCTGCCTGGAACGCCGGCGCGAGCCACCCCTGGCTGGAGGACATAATGCCCAGGATAAGCGCCGCGGTTGACCCGGTGGAATTGGTGCGGCTGGAATCGGAGCTGGGCCAATGGCTCTTTGATAATGCCCTCACTTACGTCGGGCTATATAGCGTCGGCGCGGTGTGGCCGGTGGGCCCGCGGATCGAAGAATGGAAAGCGGACGTCAAGTTCACCGATCTAAGGAACATCAACGGTTACGAATACATAAAACCCCGATAAACCTTGGGCCGGGGAGTCCTTGGACCCGTGGTCTTAACTAGGGTAGGCCCAGATGGTATCAACCACACCGCGGGGCGACTGCCCTGCGGTGTGGGGCCCAGCGCACCGGACACGGCATGGATAGACGGCGTTGATCGGAGACGTACGAACATGCAAAGGTTCTTACTGCGGCGATTCATCATAGCCATCGTTACCGTCATGATCGTCTCGGTGGTGATATTCATAATGAGCCGGGCGGTCGGCGACCCGCGGGCGCTTCTACTCGACGACTACTCCACCATGGAAGACTGGGACCGGATGGGGGCCGAATTGGGCCTGGACAAGCCGTATTACCAACAGTACGGAATCTTCGTCAAGGACGCCCTCAGAGGGGAATTCGGGGAGTCCATCCAGCAGGGCCGGCCGGCCATGCATATCGTGTTGGAACGCCTTCCCGCCACCCTGCAATTGGCAACGGCCTCATTCGCTCTGTCCCTGCTGATCGGAGTCCCGCTTGGCATATTATCGGCGGTCCAACGCGGCAGCATCATCGACCAGTTCGGCCGAGGCGTGGCCCTGGTCGGACAGTCGGCGCCGCCCTTCTGGTTGGGCATCATGCTAATGTTCTTCTTCTCGGTGAACCTGGGTTGGGTCCCGCCGTTCGGGCGTGAAGACCCGCGCGGCATCATCCTGCCGGCCATCACCCTGGGCTGGTTCTACGCGGCCGCCAACCTCCGGCTGATCCGCTCGGCCATGTTGGACGTGCTGGACTCTGAGTACATCAAACTGGCGCGGGCCAAGGGCGTGTCCAGCCAGACCGTGATTCTGAAGCACGCACTGCGGAACGCGGTGATACCCGCGCTCACCTTTGCCGGAGTCACCCTTGGCGCCCTGGTCACGGGTTCGCTGGTGGTCGAGACGGTGTTCGCCTGGCCCGGACTGGGCAAGCTGGCGGTCGATGCCCTGTTCGGCCTTGATTACGCCCTCTTGCAGGCTGTAGTCATCGTATTCACTCTCTTGTATGTGGCCGCCTCTTTCTTGGTGGACGTGCTGTACGCCCTGATAGACCCCCGCATCCGGTACACGTAAGACAGAGAGGACAGCATAGATGGCTAATCAAGAATTCGCCGAGATACTTGTAACCCGAAAGCCGGGGCTGATCGACTTGTCCAAGGTCTGGCACGCGGCCCGAACGTGGCCGATCTTGCCGGTCTTTCTGCTGTCACTGGTGGTTATATCGGGCGTGGCGGCGCCCTGGATCGCGCCCCATGACCCGGATAGGGGCGTCTTGCAAGAACGGAACCTGCCCCCCTTCTGGTCCGGCGCGACAACCGCGTCCAAGACCGTTGCCGATAGTGTCGCCCTGGAAGACCAGGGCCGGCTAATCTCTTTGCGGCAAGCCCAGTTGATTGACCCTCAGGCTGTTGTGGGCGACCAGATCGAAGTGGTCATCCAGCCCGGCGGCTCCACCAAATACCTGCTCGGCACCGACCAGTTGGGCCGTGACCTGCTCTCACGCATAATCTACGGCGCGCGAATCTCGCTGATCGTCGCGGCGATAACCCTGGGCGTCGGAGGCACCATTGGGGTAACCCTGGGCTTGATGGCCGGCTGGTATGGCCGCTGGGTGGACGAGTTCATAATGCGTCTCGTTGACGTCATGCTGTCTCTGCCGCTCATCTTGGTGGCGTTGGTGTTGGTGGTTTCATTGGGCCAATCATTCACCATTATCGTCACGGTCCTTTGCCTATTTATCTGGCCCAGGTTCGCCCGACAGGTGCGGGGCGAGGTGTTGCTGTTGAAGACCAAAGACTATGTGGCGCTGGCCAAGGTGTCCGGCGCATCGACCCAGCGCATCCTCATGATTCACATATTCCCGGGTACGATCAACACGCTGATCGTGGTGGCGACATTGCAGGTTGGGATCGTCATCCTACTCGAGTCCGTACTGAGCTTCCTCGGCGCCGGTGTGCCTCCGCCTACCGCGGCTTGGGGGTCGATGGTGTCTGACGGGCGGGATAGGCTGGCCGGGTTCTGGTGGATCGCCACCTTCCCAGGGCTGGCGATCATGCTCACGGTGATGTCGCTGAACCTGTTCGGCGACTGGCTCCGGGACAAGCTGGACCCACGCCTGCGACAGATATAGCAAAAGCCCCGCCGACAGATTGCGTTGGGCCGCCGTTGACCCGCCTGGCTCACCCATCTATGATGACCTGAACTCTGGGACTCCCACGCCGGCGGTACCGGTCCAGGCAGCTTTCAAGCTAAAGGCGGGTTTCAATCTTGGCCAGCGAAAACGAATCGGACGTCCTCATAATCGGCGGCGGGATCTGCGGTGTGACCACTGCATTCCACCTGGCGCAACACGGCGAACGGGTCACGTTGCTGGAGCGAGGCCAGCTAGCCGGTGAAGCTTCCGGCGTTAATGCCGGCGGCCTGGGGGGTGTGGGTTGGGGCCACATCCCAGACCTGCAATCGTACCTGACCGCGGGCAGCTTCGAGATATTTAAGACGCTGCAGCTGGACATGGGCTACGACATCGAGTTCCACGCTCCGGGCGGGTTGCAGGCAGTACACAACGCCGAGCAATGGAACTACACCTCCAACCGGGTTCTAAAGCTACGGTCTGAAGGCTACGATGTTGAGTTGCTGACCACCCGGGAGGCCCGCACCATCGAACCGGAGGCATCGGAACACCTGGCCGGGTTCATGTACATGCTGAACCGAGGCCGGGCCAACCCCACCAAAGCCACCATGGCGTTCGGTGAAGCTGCATCAGACCTCGGCGCCTCGATCAAGACCGGCCACGACGTTCAGGGGCTAACTCAACGGCAAGACGGGTCCTGGCAAGCTCAAACCAACCAAGGGGAGTTCAGTTCCAAGACCCTGGTCCTGGCGGCGGGCGCTTGGTCCCGCCCGGTGGGCGACCTGCTGGGAATCAAGATTCCCGTGGCGCCCATCAAAGGGCAGATGTGGGCCACCGACCCCGTCCCGCCGTCAATCTTTCACATGATCGGCTCCGCGGAGTCGCCCCATGACTGGAGCCTGCAGCCCCCAGACACCGGGTTTCCCCCGGAGCTCACCCACTACGGGACCCAGCGGATCACCCGACATCTGTACGGCGGGCAGACCAGGAATGGCGAGATTATCTTCGGCGGCGACCGCCAGTTGGCCGGATACGACTATGTTCCCGACGAATCGGGCATCGCAGTGAACCGGCGTCATGCGGCAGAGATCATACCTCTGGTGGCCAAGCTGCCCATCAGCCGCACCTGGGCCGGAATCATGCCCTTTTCCATGGACGGCAAACCGATCATCGGCAAGGTCCCCGGCCTGGAGAACCTATTCCTCGTCACGGGCTTGGCGTCATCCGGGTTTGGCCGCGGGCCCATGTCCGGCAAGCTGCTGGCCGATTACATCCACACCGGCCACCCCGCCCCGGTGCTGGCCGAAGCCGATCCCGCCCGCTGTGTCACGGCCAACTAACGCGGGGCGACCGGATACAGAACGACAACGGAGATTTTCCCATGCGCCTGATACTGACCAACTGCAACGTGATTGACTGCGTAGACCCGGAACCCAAGTCCCACGCCACGGTGGTGATCGAGGGCGGGCGCATCATGGAAGTGCGGGACGGCGGTCCGCCAACCAGCGCGTCGGGAGACCGGTTGATCGACCTGAAGGGTGCTTATCTACTGCCGGGGTTGTGGGACGTACACATCCACCCCGAACACCCCAATCCGGCCGGGACCACCGTTGCCCAGCTCACCGCCGCTTTCGGCCAGAACTTGCAACGAGGCCTGACCGAGGCCGGGGTAACGGCGGTCCGCAGCGGCGGCGCGGGGCATTTCATGGACGTTGCCTGGCGGCGGGCCTTCCAGGGTCCGGGGCCGCTGGGGCCGAGGGTTTTCGCCTGCGGCAATTTCTTGACCACCACCGGCGGCCATTTTCTGACCTCTGGCCACGCCCGTGAATGCGACGGTCCCTATGGTTACGCCGAAGCCATCCGCGACCAGATGAAACACGACGTTGACCACATCAAGCTGAACCTGTCGGGCGGAATCATGGGACCCCGGTGGGACCGCCACACCGAATCGTTCCTGCTGCCCGAGGAGATCGAGACGGCGTTCGCCCTGTGCCGGCAGCGGAACTTCCCGGTCATGGCCCACGCCACCAACCCCGAGGCGGTCAAGATGGCCATCAAGCTGGGCGCGCACAGCGTGGAGCACGCCTACATCACCGACGAGGAGTGCATCACCGACTTCGTGAGTAGCGGGACCTGGTACGTGCCCACCCTCAGCATCAGTCAACTGTCCCCCAACCTGGCGACAACCGAAGCCGAGAAGACTTACGCCGCCCGAAAGCAGCTTGCCCCGGACCTGGTGGTGCGGGCTGATGCGGCGGCCGCGGAACACCGCGCTTCATTCCAGAAGGCGTTATCCGCCGGGGTGAAGATGGCCTTGGGATCGGACATCTCGCCCATGAAGGATTCGGCGCTGCTGGAACTGGGCCTGTGGGTCAAGTGCGGCGCGACCACCTGGCAGGCGCTGACCGCCGCCACCAAGAATGCCGCTGAGATGTGCGGCGTTGGGCCGGAGCTTGGCACCGTGGAACCGGGCAAGCTGGCCGACCTGATCGTGGTCGGCGGCAACCCCCTGGATGATATCGAGAACCTGCGAAAGCTTCACATGGTATTCAAAGAGGGCCAACTGGCCGCTGACCACCGGGAAGAGGCCCCAAAGGGGCTTTAGACCGCCGGTCTGAGCGGGCTCCAACATCATCAAGTTTGGACCCGCGGCCACCGCCGTTCTGCCCGGTCCGCCATGCCGATTGCCTCATCATCGCGGCCCCGCCTATAATCTGCCGGTCAGACCTGCCCCAAGCCAACCACCGTATGAGGAGTGTCGAATTGCCAAACGATAAGCTGACCATCGGTAACGTGGAGATCACATCACTGTCGGACGGACTTCTGGAGTTCGACCTCTGCAATTTCTTCCCCGACATCCCCGAGGACGACTGGAAGGGACAGGAAGCGCACCTGTCGGCTTCACACGGCGTTAGCTTCAACCTAGCCTGCTTCCTGATCAAATCTGATGGCCACACCATCGCCGTCGATACCGGATTGGGTCCCAAGCAGACTCCTGAGACGCCCTGGGGCGAGTTGTTGGACGACTTCAAAGCCCACGGCGTCCGGCCTGAAGATGTGGACATGGTGGTGATGACCCACGCCCACCGCGACCACGTGGGCTGGAACCTGATTAATCAGGACGGCAAGTACACCCCAACCTTCCCCAATGCCAAGTACCTGGTGAGCGCCAGAGACTGGGAGGCCTGCCACGACCCGGCGCTGATCCAAGCCCGCTTCCCCAACGCACCCGAGTGCGTCTGGCCTTTGGAAGATTTGGGGGTGCTTGAATTGATGGAGGCAGGGCACCAGATCACCGGCGAGATATCCGCCATCGCCACTCCGGGTCATACCCCAGGCCACATGAGTCTAATGATCTCGTCCCAGGGAGAGAATGGGCTGGTGCTTGGCGACGTGCTGCACAACACTGCCCAGATCGAGAACACCGATTGGGTATCGCGGGCCGATATCGACCCGGTACAGACACGGATCACGCGCCGCGAGTTGATGGACCGTCTGGAGCGTGAGGGCATCCCTGTGGCCGCGGTCCACCTGGCCCGCCCGGGCTTCGGCCGGATCGTGCGCGAGCAAGGGCGCCGGTTCTGGCAAGGCATTTAGCCGGCGAGTTAGACCAGCCGGCGCTTAACCGCCCTGATCGTGGTGGATGGCGGCCCACCGGCCGGAATCACGGTATCGCACCGACGCGAGCAGGTCCGGCTGATCAAGAAAGAAAGCGTCCTACATCTGGACGAGATTCCCGCCCACTAAGACCCCGACCATTTGAACCGGCTGTACAGCCCATGTTTGGCCTGGTAATCCCAGTTCATGCCTTCGTCATCAACCTTGATGTTGGAACGGGCCAGTACGTGCCGTTCCGGTCCGTGGATCACGTTCCTCAGGTTCGTGATGGTAGCCACGCCTTCCTGGTCGGCACCCCGGATCGCCTGCACTTCCATAAATAGCCGGTCAGGAGCATTCACGGTCTTGGTCCGCTCGTCGATGGTGATTTCCAGTGGCGTCCGTTTGATCGCCAGATATCTGCCGTCCCGGTAGAACTGAGAAAGTATCTGCCAAGGCCCGCCGGCGTCACCCGAAAAGATCATCCGCAGGGCCTCGTCTTGCTCTGGCGTCGACCGGTCGTCCACGTACTGCACGGCCGTCCAATCGGCGTCGGCCATGGTGGGGCCGGGGCAGTGCACGAAGATCGCGGCGTTCAGGCCGGCCAGATCAACATCGCCGTAGCGGCCCCGCTCTATGTTCAATGCCCAAATGGCGTCGCAGATGGGGTAGGTGGCGGGCTGCCGGAACGACACATGGCAAGGGCAGAGCAGGTTGCAATTGCAGCCCTCGAAAAGCTCTCCTTCGGCGGTCCATTCTTCAGCCATGGCCAACTCCGTTCGGCGCGAGATTTCTGTGGGTGCCCGTCAGACTAGGCCACGGTACAATCTGCGGCCGATGATTGTCCATAGGCGCCCAAGGGCGTCGCTAGATGCCTTTTGGCCCCAGCCGCAAACAAAGATAGGAGCGAGAACCAGTCTCGCTCCTATCGTGTACGCGCGGTGTACCCAGGCCTGGAAGCCTAGAACATGGTGCTGTCGCTGACCTCACCATGGAGGATGACCCGAAGCCGGTCACGGAAGTCGAACAATTTCTTGTTGTCTTCTTCCTTGTTCAGACCATCGTTGCTCTTGGACATGTACTCGATCAGCTCGTCCAAAGCCGCTCCTTCCCGTGTGCCCTGGGGAATCTTGAAGAAGTTGGCGTCGAACGTGGGCAGCTCGCCGGGGCCGTAGTAGCCGGTGGCGTACTTGCCCGTGCTCTCCTCGTGCAGGGTGAAACCCTCCAGATCATGGGTGCCTTTCCCCAGCACCTGGCCGGTCTCGACGTAGTGTTCCATGACAGCCTTGGCCCCGTACTTGTTGATGGGGCAGACCTTCATGCAGATGGCGCAACCTTCGTAGCGGGACATGACCGGGCGGCAGCGCTTGTAGATCAGTTTGTTCTTCTCAACGCCACGCCACCAGATCTTCTCGCGCATCAGGGCGCGGCCGGGGCAACGGTTGACGCAGACCTGACAGACCTGACAGAAGGCGTGAAGCCCGTAGTCGACGGGTTTGTCGAAGGTCACCGGGGCGTCGGTGGTGATTATCTGCAACCGGCAGCGGGCGCCGGCGTGGGGAGTGAGCAACTGGCCATTCGCTCCCAATTGGCCCATTCCGGCGGCAACGAACATGGGAATGGTCGCGGCGCTGTGGTTGCTGGGCCCATGCAGCTGTGCGTGGTAGCCCAGGGACAGGATGTAGTCGACCATCCGCAGACCCATGGGCGCTTGAATCTCATAGGTCCCGTAGTGGCCGTGCTCGGCGGCCATGCTTGGGGCGGTCTGAGTGTCCGCGAAGTCTTGCTCCAAGGCCAAACAGACGGCGTTGGGATACTTAACGTGGTCTTTGCGGTCTTGGTAGACGAACCGCGGGTCGTGATCGGTAAAGCCGACATCCAGGAATCCCATCTCCACGGCTTTGTCGCGAATCAACTGGGTGACGTCCTTACCCGAGGGGGTGCCGGTCGGCTGCAGATCACCGGTGCGGTTCATGCTGGGGTAGAACTCCTCCATCACGGCTTGGTGCTCGTGGTGGTAGGCCTGCATGGCCGGGGTGCCGACGCTCGGCGCCCATTCCGTATCCGCACCGTGCTCAACCTGTTGACGAAGCAGCGGGTACTCTCGGCTGTAGAAATCAATGTCCTTGCTGACCATAGGAATACCAGGAACCGTTTCCAGCTCCTCGGGCACCGGAATCTCAACGGGATCCATGCCGGCCTTTCTGCCGGGCCGGACCACTACGTGACCTACTTTCAACATTGGTCTAACTCCTTACCTGCCTGTAGCGGCACTTACCGGGGATTTTGACCCACGGTACACTCAATGTCAACACGCCTGAGGGCAGCCGCCATCGGAATCTATCTGTCGTTGGTCGATCGGGCTGCGGGTAGACCAGTCTGCGGGGTCCTACTCCGTCATCCGCTGTTTGGAAAGATCGATGCCGGGGGTGTCGGATGGGTTGATGCCGTTGAGCAGCCCCATGTAGTAACTCAGATAATCGCCCAAGACGATCATGGACAGCGATTGGGCCAATGGGCCGCCCTCGACTCCGGTGAAGGTCCGGTTCTTGATTCCCGCGCCGGTGAGAGTCTCGCCCAACGCCCGGTACCGAAGTTCTAATGGGGGCGCCGCCAGGTACGGCTTGAGCAGCAGGGCGGTGGTCCGCTGCCCTATCTCAGGACCACCGGAGAAGCTCTCCACCGAATTGTGCAGCAGTTCCGGAAGAAGCTCGGCGAAGGCCCAGGACTTGCCGTTCTCGTTGATCTGGGATTTCCACCGGAGAGCCATACCGGAGAAGATGCCTCCGCCGTAAACGAGGGTCAGGCCGCCCAAAAGGTCTGCCGCCAGCCGCTTGGCCGGGTTCCGGTCCGCCGGGGTCTCGATCCCCACTTGAGACACCATTAATGAGGCGGCTGCCACCGCCTCGTCAACTTCCTCGTCGGTGATGCTGACCGCCCCGGTCCTATCAAGGAGCGAGGCCAGCAACATCAGGTTGTAGCCGACGGCGCTGCGAGGCTCGCCTGGCGCATCCACGGGCATCACCGGCACCCCGGCCTCCATCGCCAGCCGCCCCAAAGTTCCGCCACTCGTGATGACGGCCATGGCCACTCCGGTATTCCGTGCCTGGTGAAACATGGCGAGGGTTTCCTCGGTCTCACCCGAAAAGCTGCAGACGACCAATAGTTGACCTGACTTGGGATCTGGGCCGCCGGTCATCCCCGAGATCTCAAAGTCGCGGACCACCCTGATCGACGTGGGAGATGACAGGCCGGCGAGGTCGGCGGCCAGATTCCCCGCGATGGCCGAGCCGCCCATGCCGGCGACAATCACCTCACGGCACTGCCGCCACGCAACTGGCGCCTGGAGGCTTTTCGCTTCCCGCCAGGCCTGGCTGCACTGACCGGGCAAACCTTGCAGCCTTAGGTGCAAACCGGAAGGGTCCAGTCTCTTAAATGTATTTAGATCGTCTAGATCAACCAATGCGCCACCTTTGCGCCGCGGTAGAAGCCCGCTTCACCATAACTTTAATTTCGGTATTCTCCGCAATTTCCATAAAATTGCGGGCCGATCAAGCGTGCACTCGGGGGAAACGGTATTCGGCTCAAGATGGAGTTTAATCGCGGCCTGCCCAGACCTCAATAATCAGGCCGTCGCTTCTCCATGGGAATGCTGGGGGAATGCTGGGGG
>MUCI01000044.1 GCA_002816575.1 SAR202 cluster bacterium Casp-Chloro-G2
ACTCCGTGGGTGTTTGTTCTTGCTGGAAGGGTACGCCTTCTTTTCAGTCGGCGTCACTCAATTTCCACAACTTCTGATATTAGCTCTTTAACTCATTAGAATAAACACAATAGAATTTTAACAGTGGTTTTTTCTAATGCCAATGGCCGAATAGGATCTTGTATGTCAAATTGGACATTCATCACAAATCACGGAGCCCTGTTGGCGCTGGTGGCCCACCATCCAAGACTCACGGCACGGGAGATAGCCTCCCTTTTGGGGATCACTGAGTGGTCGGTGTTCCGGATAATCTCGGACCTAACAAAAAGCGGCTATCTGACCCGCTCACGTGTCGGACGGAGCAATGTGTACGAGGTTGACCACGGTCTGAGTCTGAGACGCCCTGAGTTGCAAGACGTGGCAGTGAAGGATTTTCTGCGAGTGATGAAAGAGATAAATATCGGATCGTTGGCGGAAGATAAGGTGGATGCTGGATAGGGAGCATCCTAGAACCGCGAGCGTGGCCGGTCTGGGCCTCGATGCGGGACTCTCTCAACCTGGCGCGGCGGGCCTGGGTCGATTCCAGTGAATCGATCCGGTGGAGACTGAAAGGGCCCGCGGTGGGTCAGTGGATGGATGAGATTGCTAAAGGCGGCCCCGAAGATTAGTCGGGGCCGCCTTTAGCAGATCGCCGTTAGCTTGAAGAGACTATTTGTTGGCCCGCAACTCGTCGGACCTGTCCTGGTCGGCCTGGGCCAATTCCGGCTGGTCGTCGAATAGGTAGACCACCGCGCGCTGGCCATAGGCGAAATCGGCCGTTGGGTCCAGCTCGATGGCCCGGCTCAGGTCGGCGATGGCGTCGTTGTACTTCCCGACCTCGTACCAGGAGCAGCCCCGGCAGTAGTAGGCATCCACCGACCCTGGGTCCAGTTCGATGGCCTTGGTGTAATCCTCGATGGCCCGGTGGTACACGCCGTTCCGGCCATAGCGGTTCCCCCGGTCAATGAACCCGGCGGCGTCGGCTGGCTCTTCGATATGTCTGCGTTGAAATGTCATGTTATCCAGCGTGCGTTACGGATGCGGAGATGGCTGCGGACATGGGGATGGTTCGACAGGCTCACCATGAGCGAAAATATCCCGCTGCTACCGCTCGTCCTTGGCCTGTCGAAGGACCGCATAAGTCAGGCTTGATCCAGAGGTTACCTACATCACCGACCTAACCAGCCCTCCGTCCACCAAGATGGTGGTGCCGGTTATGTAGGTGGACTTGTCGGAAGCCAAGAAGGCCACCAGGTTGGCCAATTCCACCGGCTCGCCCACGCGGCCAACGGCGGTATCTTGGGCGCGGAGAGCCAGGCCCTCCTCCACCGTGATGCCCAACTCCTTGGCGCGGGAGGTCACGTTGGAGAGCATGCGCTCGCTCAGGATGGAGCCGGGGCAAACGTTGTTCACCAGGATGCCGTCCCGCCCCACCTCGTCGGCCAGGCTCTTGGAGTAGGCAACCACGCCCATGCGGGTCGCGCCCGACAGCGCCAGGTTGGGGATGGGGTTGTAGACCGTGCTGGCCAGGATGTTGATGATGCGCCCGCCGCCCCGCTGCCTGAGGTGGGGGATGCTCTCGCGGCACATGCGGCCAAAGAAGATCAGCGACCGTTGCACGGCGGTCTCCCACTGTTCTTCGGTGGCGTCAACGGACCGGGCCAGGGGCGGTCCGCCCGAATTGTTGACCAGGATGTCCAGACCGCCGAACTGTTCCACTGTCGCGGCGATCAACCCGGTGATTGACTCCAGCTTGTCCAGGTCGGCGGCGTAGGTCATGACCTCGGCGCCGGTGGAACTGCGGATCTCCTCCGCGGCCGTCTCCAGGTCGGCGCTGGTGCGGCTGCAGATGGTTACCTTGGCGCCCTCTTCGGCCAACACCTGAGCGGAAGCCCGGCCCAGCCCCTTGCTGGCGCCGCCAACTATGGCGACTTTACCCTTTAATCCCAAGTCCATGTTTCGTCCTTTCTACTCCCGGTGAACCGGGACCGATTTTGTGATGTGAGTCCGCCTGCGGCGGGCAGTCACGGAGATTATAGCAGGCGCGGACCGGCAACTGGCCCATGCTATACTCGGAACCCGGTTGCCGGGTGAAGATGCGTTAGGCGATTGTTCGTGAGAAGAGGCCTTTATCGATGAAAACTATGACCTGCAATGACCTAGCCGGCGCCTGCGATCTGGAGTTTCATGCTGAGACGTTTGATGACATGGCGGAGATGTCGAAACGGCACGGGATGGAAATGCTGCAACAGAACGATTGGGCGCACATCCAGGGATGGAAAAGATGAAAGAATTGATGGGCGACCCCCAAGCGATGACGGACTGGTTTGAATCGGTGCGGAGAACGTTTGAGGGTCTGCCCGAAGATTAGGGCGAATCTTAACCACTGGCGGGGTGCCTTGTGCAGCTTTGGGACGAACAACTGGCCCAAGAGATCGAACAACATGCGGTGGAGATCGCCAGGGGAGCGGGACGTATCTTGGCGGAGAACTTTGGCCGCGAGATATCCATCGAGTTCAAGGACGAACACGAACGCGACCCGGTGACCGCCGTGGACAAAGAGACACAGGAGTACCTGTCCGCCGAGATTACCAAGCGGTTTCCCAGCCATGGCATCCTGGGTGAGGAGGGCAGCAAGGAAGAGAAGGAATCAGAGGAGCTGGCCAAGGACTTCCTCTGGATTCTGGACCCTCTGGACGGCACCACCAACTACATGAACGGACTGCCCGCATTCGCGTCATCGATCGGGGTGATGTACCGGGGGTGGCTGGTGGCGTCCGCCGTGTATGTGCCGTGGCCGGATCCCGCTCCCAACCCGGATTCAGGTTCGGACCAAAAGACGGTGGGCGGTTTCGTGCTCCACTGCCGGAAGGGCGGCGGCTGTTTCGCCGACGGACGGCCTGTCTCGGTCTACCAATCAGACGAACCCGTTCCCAGCCGGCTGATCGGCGTGCCCGGATACTTCGGCGTGGGCCAGGGCTTCACAGGCAAGCTGGCCGGCAAGGCCGGCGAGGTGCGGACAACCGGCAGCATCGCCTACGAACTGGCGATGACGGCCCGGGGCGTGCTGCAGTATGCCATGTTTGGCGCTCCCAGGCTCTGGGACATGGCCGGAGGTGCGTTGGCGGTGGAAGAGGCGGGCGGCGTGGTGATGACCCGCTTTCGGCGCGAGAAGCGCTGGCACCCCATGGGCTGCCTGGTGCCGACCTGGGAAGAGAAAACCCCCACCATGAAGGAGTTGCGAGCTTGGATGGCCCCGCTGGTGGCCGGCAACCGGAAAGTGGCGCCCATGATCGCCGATAACGTGAAACGCCGGTTCAGCCTATCGTCCCAATTCCGCAAGTTGATCCGCCCCCTGCGCCGCCGCAAACGCCAGCAGAAGCCGGAGCCCACCACGGTTCCGGTTGTTCCTGGGGTTCCCGCGGATGATGCGGATGTTAAGGAAGCGCCCAAGACTTAGGGGCCGAAGCCGGGAGACTGAGATAACCGGCCTGGTCGGCGGGAATAGCTCGAGCCAAACGTGGTGAGCATTGGATACCACTGGATAGCAGCTAGCCGACGCGACGCGGTGTGCCTGAATGTCGGCGGGCCATGCGCACAAGTAGCAGGGGGGTACCGAGTCATCGGTACCCCCCTGCTAGCGTTTACTACGATGATTCCAGGGGTTGCGCCTTCTACGCTTGGTCCGGCTCCCAGCCCCAGGGGCGGGGGCCCCAACCGGCTTCGAAGACCTCGCCTTTCTTGATCGCCATCACCGGGATGACTGCCTTGTCGCTCTTCATGCCGTCGCCCAGGATGTCGTAGACCATCCAATTGCCGTCCTTGATCTCCAGCACCGAAAGGTCGGCCTGCTTGCCCACGGCCAGGGTGCCCAGGCGGTCGTCCACGCCCACGGCCTTGGCCGGGTTCTCGGTGCACATGGTCACCACCTGGTCGAAGGTGAAGCCCATGGCCAGGAAGCGGGTCATCATCTCGGTCATGCTGTGGACCGTTATCTGGCGGCCGGGCACCGTCAGGTCGGTGCTGATGCAGTGGGGCAGCACGCCCTGGTCCAAGACTTTGCGGGCAACGTCAAAGGTGAAGTTCATGCGGCCGTGGGCCGTGTCCAGCCACACGCCCCGGTCATGGGCCTCCTTGGCTTCGGGCACCAGCTTCCCGTCGCTGTCCAGCACTCCGCCGGGATTGCCGGTGAAGTAGTGGGTGACGATATCGCCCTTGTCCAAGATGGGCAGAAGCTCCCGGATCACATTGGCGTCGTAGCGCTTCAGGGTGTCGCCGATGTGCACCATCAAGGGAACGCCGGCCTCAACCGCCGCACGCTTGGCCATCCTGGGCATCTCCATCCCCATGATCTCAAGGGCGGGAGAGACCATGCGGGCTTTCACGCCGGTGATGACCCCATTGCTGTTCTTGATGGTCTCGATGGTCTTGTCCAAGTTGATGCTGTCCGGACTGAAGATGTCGGGATTGGTGGCCAGTCCGGTGCGGCAGATGTGGAGGAAGCAGATGATCTCGGTGGACGTGTTGGGGATGATGTGGGCCGGGAACCCGGCGAAGGTGTCGCAGCCCGAGCTTCCCGCGTCCACCATGGTCGTAACGCCGGCCCTAACGCCGCCGATGTCGGGATCGACGCCGTTGTCCGTGACGCCGGAGTAAACGTGGGTGTGGATGTCGATCAGACCGGGAGTGACTACCTTGCCCTTAACCTCGACGACCCGCTTGGCTTCCGCGGCGGGGATGTCGGCGGCGATCTTGGCGATCTTGCCGTTCTCGATGGCAACGTCGCTCACGCCGTGGATCTTCTGGGAAGGGTCGACCACCGTGCCGCCCTTTACGATCAGGTCATACATGGGGAATGGGCCTCCATCTAACTAACTTTTGGTGCTAACTTTTGGTGCTAACTTTTGGTGATTGTTGGCTTGGGGTGTTCGGGATATCAGCGCACTTCTGGCCGGTGCGGATGACATAACGCGCCGGCCTGCTTGGGCCAGACGGCAAATTATACCGCGAATCCCAAGGAAAAGAGAGGCAAGAGATAAGAGGCAGGCATGGCCTGAAGGCGGCCCGGGGCCGGTTGGGCCGCTCTATCGGGAGGCTCTAGTTGAAGAGGTCGCCGACGGACTGGCCTTTGTGGATGCGGTAGATGGCCTCGCCCAACAGCGGCGCAACTGAGAGGACGGTGAATTTGCCGTTCCGCTTCTCGGTCGGAATGGGGATGGTGTCGGTCACCACCACCTCGGTGAAGTTGCTTTTGGCCATGACCTCAGACCCGTCTCGGGACAGCACCGGGTGGGTCACGCAGCAAAAGACTTCTTTCACGCCCTTTTCGGACAGCGCCTTGGCGGCGTTGACGATGGAGCCTCCGGTGACTATCTCGTCATCGAAGACCAGCGCAACCTTGCCCTTGACCTCGCCGATGACATTCATGGTCTCGCTGGTGTCGTCGTTGCTTATCCGCCGTTTTTCAATGATCGCCAAGGGAGCGCCCAGGCGTTCGGCGATATCGCGGGCCTTCTTGCTGATGCCGATGTCGACCGCCACTACAACCAGGTCCTGTATCTTTTTCGCGGCGAAATACTGGCCCAAGAGCGGCAACGTCGTCAGTTCATCCACGGGTATGTTGAAGAAGCCCTGTATCTGACCGGCGTGTAGGTCAACGGTCAAAAGACGGTCGGCCCCGGCGGCAGTGAGCAGGTCGGCCACCAAACGGGCGGTGATGGGCACGCGGGGCTGGTCTTTCTTGTCGGTGCGTCCGTAGCCGTAGTAGGGCACCACGGCGGTGATGCGGCCTGCCGACGCCCTCTTACAGGCGTCAATCATGATCAACAGCTCCATCAGGTTGTCGTTGACCGGGAAGCAGGTGGGTTGAATTATGAAGACGTCGCGCTGGCGGATGTTTTCTTTGATCCGGACGAAGGAGTTATCGTTGGCGAACTTGAAAACCTCGGCCTGGCCCAGGGGAATCTCAAGGTAGTCACAGACCGATTGGGCCAGGTTGGGGTGGCCGTTGCCGGTGAATATCTTGAGCTCGTCGAGGATCGGGTTCATCAGCGGCCCTCGTAATTGGGTTTTCGCTTTTCGCGGATCGCCTGGGTGCCCTCCCCGTGGTCATAGGAGGTTAGAGTGATTGTCTCCGCCGCCGCCGCCATCTTCAAGGCTGTTTCCAGGTCAAACTCCAGCCCTTTGTAGAGCATCAGCTTGGACAGCCGGATGGCGATGGGTGGTCCGGCGGCGATCTTTCGCGCCATCTCCATCGTGGTCGCTTCCAGGTCTTCTTCCTCAACCAGGCGGTTCAGGAAGCCCAAGCGGTAGGCTTCGTCGGACTCTAAGAAATCGCCGGTGAAAAGCAATTCGGCCGCCTTGCCCATGCTGCCCAGTGTCCTGGGGTAGAGCCAGGTCCCGCCGAAACCAGGGAATAGGCCGATACGGACGTAGGCCACCATGAACCGGGCGCTGTGCGACGCGATGCGGATGTCACAGGCGCAGGCCAGGTCGAACCCGGCCCCCACCGCCGTGCCGCTGATCATGGCGATCACCGGCTTCTCCATCCGTTGCACTCCCAAAATCATCTTGTGGGGCCCGCGAAAGCCTCGGCGGATGTCATCGCTATTGTCGGAGACCAGAACTCCGGGGTCGCTACCGCCCTTTAGGGTGTTCAGGTCGCCCCCGGCGCAGAATGAGCCGCCTGCCCCAGTGAGAATCAATACCCGGATATTGTCGTCGTCGGCTACTTCTTCCAGGGCCAGGCCCATCTCGTCGGTGGTCGCATCATCCAAGGCATTCCGGCGGTCGGGCCGGTTTATGGTCAGCCTGGCGATGTGCTCCACCGGGTCTTTGTCGAGGATAACGTATTTGTAATCAGACATGGTTGTACCGGATGTTGGGTTGCGGCAAGGCAGATTATAGCATAGGGTCTGAGACTGGAAAAGCCGGAATCAAGGTCTCTTATTCAGGCCTAAGATCGCCTCGGCAAGTGAGGTCAGCCGGGTTCATCGGCATATAAATTGACCAGCGCATACGATATGATTAGTTTGATTTTGGCTAGCTTAAGCTGCGATGCTTTTTATGCCGGGTGGAGAAACCATTCCCGCCGGGCCTGATATAGGAGGGAAAGACCGTGGAGGTCTTACTCAGTTCGCCCAGAGGATTCTGCGCCGGCGTGGTCCGGGCCATCGACGTGGTCGATATCTGTCTCAGGAAATATGGACCGCCGGTCTACGTTAAGCACCAGATAGTCCATAACCCCTACGTTGTTAACGATCTAGAGCGCCGAGGCGCCATTACGGTAGACACGGTGGAGGAGATCCCAGAAGGTTCCCTGGTGGTTTTCTCCGCCCACGGCTCCGCGCCCGAAGACTTTGTGAACGCCAAGGCCCGGAAGCTAAGGGTCATCGACGCCGTCTGTCCCTTGGTTACCAAGGTCCACAACGAAGCCAAGAAGTTCCACCGCGAGGGCAAGAAGGTAGTCTTGGTGGGTCACCGGGGCCACCAGGAAGTGGTGGGCACCATGGGGCAGGTGGATATGATTCTGATTGACGACACCTCCGAGACCGAGCTTTCGGAGATCGCCGCCGACGAGAAAGTGGCGGTGCTGACCCAGACCACCCTGTCGGTGGGCGACACCGCTCAGGCCATCGACGCCATCCAAGCCAAGTTTCCCGACGCCGTGGTCCGGAACGACATCTGCTATGCCACCACCAACCGGCAGGAGGCTGTCACCAAGATGGCCAGCAGCGTTGATCTGGTGCTGGTGATCGGCGCTCAGAACAGCTCCAATTGCAACCGCCTGAGAGAGGTGGCCGAGTCCCTGGGCGTGCCGTCGTACCTGGTCAACGGGCCGGAAGAGATCGACCCAGCCTGGCTGGACGGCAAGCAGAAGGTCGGCGTAACCTCCGGCGCTTCCACCCCGGAAGTGTTGGTCGAAAGCGTGATCGAGCGGCTGGCCCCCGACAAGGTGACGATGATCACCGGCGTGGAAGAAGACATCACCTTCAGTCTACCCAGGGAACTCCGCTAGCCATGACCGCGTCTTGGCCGGTCGGCGCCGGGGATTGATGGCCGAGGACCAAAGCCATCAGCCGGACCCCGGACCGCACGGTCAAGATAGCGAGGATTCCGTCCCCAAACCACTACTGCGGCGAGTCTTATCCCTTCCGGCGCTGATCGCCTTGGGACTGGCCGCAGTTTTCCTGGTCTTCATGGTCACCCGGTTCGATGTTGACCTGGGCGCCACCTGGGACCGGATCAAGAATGCCGATCCCTGGCTTCTGCTTCTGGCATTCGCGGTCCACTACACCACATTCGTCTTTCGGGGCATCCGCTGGCGGTTGCTGCTGCAGAACACCGCTGCGCCTGGGATCCCCGTGCCCGGTGCGTTCTATTGCAGCCAGTTGGTGCTGCTGGGCTGGTTCGCCAACTCAGTGGGTTGGCTCCGCTTGGGTGATGCCTACCGAGCCTACCTCTACCGCGACGAGCAGAACGGATCGTTCTCGCGCACCATCGGGACGATCCTGGCCGAGCGTGCTTTGGATACGGTGCTGGTGGCGGTGTTGCTGCTGGCGGCGGTGCCGTTCCTGTTGGACAGCGGCGACGGCGTGACCTGGGTGGTGCTGGGGCTGGCGGTGGCCTTGGTTGCGGGGTTGGCCGTTATGCTGGCGTCCATGACTTGGGCCAGGGGACTGCTGCTGCGCCGGTTGCCCGACTGGCTGGGCGTGCGCTACGCGCGGTTTCACCAGGGCACCATGGGCAGCTTCCAGCGGGTGCCCGAGGCCACGGTCTGGGGTCTGCTGGGTTGGGGCGCGGAGATCGCGCGGATGTATCTGGTGGTGCAGGCGTTGGGCTTCGATATCAGCTTCGCCTTGGTGGTTTTCTTGACCCTGGCCAATTCCCTGCTCACCCTGGTGCCCACGCCGGGCGGAGTCGGGGCCGTTGAGTCTGGGGTCGGCGGTCTGGCCGCGCGCCTATCCAGCATCAGCGTCAGCGCCGCAGCCGCGTTGGTGCTGATCGACCGGGCCATAACCTATATCAGCGTGATCATCCTTGGGGCAGGGTTGTTCCTAGCGCGTCAGGCTTTTTGGCGCACCCAACCGGCCGGCCCAGTTAGGACGGAAGACCGGTAGGCTGCCGGCTTCGGTCACGCCTAATCCCCCGGCCCGAACGCCTGGCCCAATCACCCCGCCCGAATGCGTGACCCGATCACAAGGAAAAGCCGCATGTTGTATACCGCAAGCTACTACCAACCGGACCATTGGCGGGGCACGGCCTACCGGATCTCTCGGGCCCACCCACGGGGCCAGACCACCCGTTGGGAGGTACAGCCGTTCCTGTATCCGTCGCGCCAGACGCTAGACGACTACCGGGACGGCAGACTGGACTTCGCCGGACTGACCGAGCGGTACCGGGAGGAGCTGCGTACCAACTACAACTGGGAGGCAGATTTCCAAGACTGGCTGCATTCGCTGCAACCGGATGAGGATTTCACCCTGCTCTGCTTCGAGCCAGAGGGAGAGCCATGCCACCGAAGGGTGGCTGCCGCGTGGCTGCTGGAAACGCTGCCCGAGCTGGAGCTAGGCCAGATGCGGTAGGTTGGGATGCCGTGGGTTAGATGGGAGCGTCAGGCCAGTATTCTTCACGCCTAGCGTTCCGAGCGGGCGGGCCGGCTCATGAGCTCGGTCATGGCCTTCCGGGGGGATAGGCCGTCGAACAGCACCCTTGACGCCATCTCGGCGATGGGCATCTCAACTCCCAGGTTCTTGGCCAGGACCAGAGCGGCTTGGGTGGCGTTTACGCCCTCGGCCACGTTGTCCATGGAACTGCGAATCTCCGGCCAGGTCTTCCCTTTGGCCAGTTGCTCGCCCACGTGCCGGTTGCGGCTGAGGCGGCTGGAGCAGGTGGCGACCACGTCGCCCAGGCCCGCCAGCCCGGCGAAGGTCATGGGATCGGCGCCGGCGGCGACGCCCAGCCGGGTCATCTCGGCCAGGCCGCGGGTGATGAAGGCGGCTTTGGCGTTCTCTCCCGCGTCCATGCCGTCACCGATGCCCGCGCCCAAGGCCACTATGTTCTTCAAAGCCCCAGCCAGTTCAACCCCGGGTACGTCGTCGCTGGTGTAAACGCGGAAGTTCGCCGACATCAGGGCGTTCTGGGCTATTTCGGCGGCATCCGGGTCTTTTCCGGCGATCAACGTGGAGGCCGGTTTGCCCTGCACGATCTCCTTGGCCAGGTTGGGCCCGGATAGCACGCAGATTCCGGCGTGGAGACTGGCTGGCAGTTCATCCTCCAACACCTGGCTCATGCGCCGGGCTGTGGGCAGTTCCAGGCCCTTGGTGGCGCTGAGGACGATCGTGCCTGGTTGGAGGTGGGGCGTTATCCGCTGCACATTCGCCCGCAGGCGGTCTGAGGGCACGGCTACTACCACCAAGTCCGTGTCCCTCAGGGTGGACTCAAGCTCGCTGGAGACGCTTAGGTGGCCGGGGAAGGGCGCGTCGGGCAGGAACCGGGCGTTGCGCCGCTGCGATGACAGCGTCCGGGCTTCGGCCTCGCTGCGGGCCAGCAAGGTCACGGGAATGTCGTTCTGCGCCAATAGGATGGCCAGCGTCGTCCCCCAGGTGGTGGTCCCGATGATTGCCGCTTGTTTACTCAATTAACAACCGTGGAGCAGGCATGTATGCCCTTCTCGAGCCTGGATAGGTTTAGTCTATTGAGAAATGGGTGGGGAGTCCAGGCTCAGAGAGCCTGGGAGTAGGGGATTTACCGGAAATAATGGATAAAAAAGGGGAGTTGGGGGTTACTCGACCTTGGTGGCGCTCTGGCCGATGCGGCGTTCGCTGCCGTCGCGGATGCGGTGGATGTTGTCGCGGTGCTGCCAGATTATCACGGCAGTGGCGATCACCCCGTAGATTATGTTGGTGTCTGAGCGCACGTCGGCCAGGACCACCACCGAAATGGCGCCGATGGTCACGCCGATAACGGAACCCAGAGAGATGTACCGGCTCAACCCGGCAACGGCCAAGAATGTGGCGGTGGCGATCAACGCGGCTAGTGGGGCTATCACCACCAGACCTCCCAGCGCGGTCAGGATGCCCCGGCCTCCCTTGAACTGGAGGAAAACCGGCCAATTGTGTCCGGCCATGGCGATCAAGGCCGCGGACACCTCGGCGGCGGGGGTGCCGATCACGGTCCTGGCGATCAGAACCGCGACAACCCCTTTCGCGATGTCTAAGGCGAACACCACGGCGGCGGACTTTACCCCACCGGTGCGGAGCACATTGGACATACCGGTGCGCCCGCTGCCGTATTGACGGACGTCCACCCCCATCTTCCATTGGAGCAGCATGTAGCCCCAGGATATGGACCCAAGCAGGTAAACCAAGGGCAGCACGACGCTGTATTGGGCCGCTTCGGAGCGGTTGTCCATTATCAGCGGGACGGCCACCACCCCGGCGATGATGAAAGGGATGGCCACGGCCTGGACGATGATTGATGTGGGTGGTCTGTTCATGCCTGTTGGGTTATCGATGCAAGGGAATCGCGCTCAGGCTCATTTGGCCCTGAATACCAGTTTCAGGTGGGTGCGGTCGAAGCCGAATCTCTCGCGTATCTTATTTTCCAGATACCGCTGGTAGGTGAAGTGTACCAGTTCGGGGTTGTTGACCGTGAAAAGGAAGGTGGGCGGGTTTACGCCGACCTGCTGCAAGCGGTTGATCAGGACCCGCTGGCCCCGGTGTTTCCGGACCACCGGAGGTTGGTGCGCCGCCAGGGCGTCGGCCAACATGAATTGCAGGTCGCGGGCGCGAACCAGTCTCATGCGCTCGGCATATAGCTCTTGCGCCGTGTCCATCACCGCTTTGATGCCCTCGCCCTCCAGCGCGGAGGTGAAGCAGATGGGAACATAGGGCATGAAATGCAGCCGGTCGCGCACGGTGGCGGCGGCGCGGTAGCGGGCGCCCATGCCTTCGTCGGCGAACAGGTCCCATTTGTTGATGACTATGATCAGTCCCCGGCATATGTCCCAGGCCAACCCGGCTATATGGGCGTCCTGGCCGGTGGCCAGCTCCGAGGCGTCGGTCACCAGCAGGGTAATGTCGCTGCGGTTCACGGCGTTCACGGCCCGGATCACGCTGTACTTCTCGATGCCCTTCTCCACCTGGCCGGGCCGCCGTATACCGGCGGTGTCGATGACCACCACGTCGCGGCCGTTGTAGGTGATCTCGGTGTCCAGGGCGTCTCTGGTCGTGCCGGCAACCTCGCTAACGATGGACCGTTCCTCCCCCAGGATGGCGTTCAGCAGGCTGGACTTGCCCACGTTGGTACGACCGACGATGGCCAGGTTGAGGGCGCCGTGCTGGAAGACTGGCGCCGCGTCATCCAGCTGCTCCATGCTGTCGTCCAGCGTAGTGGGGTCCGGCTCCAGATACGAAGTGACCCGCTCCATAAGTCCGTGGATGCCGTAGTTGTGAAAGGCGCTGATGGGTTCAGGGTCGCCCATGCCCAGGCTGTAGAACTCGGGAGTGCCGAACTCACGCGTGTCGTTGTCCACCTTGTTGGCGGCCAGCACCACCGGCTTCTTGGTGTACCGCAGCATCTCGGCGGCGTCCATGTCGGCGGGGGTCATGCCTTCAACAACGTCGGTCACAAAGATAATCACATCGGCATCGGCCACAGCCATCGCCGCCTGCTCTTGGACCAACTGCCTGATCACGCCCTCGGGGTGGGGCTCCAGGCCGCCGGTATCCAGCAGGATGAAATGGTAGTCGTCCCACCAGGCGTCGGCCATCAGGCGGTCGCGGGTCGTGCCCGCCACATCGCTGACGATCGCCTGTCTACGGCCAACGATACGGTTGAACAGAGACGATTTGCCCACGTTGGGGCGGCCTATGATTGCGACTATGGGAAGGGACAATTCAACACCAATTTCCGGTCGGTTTCCGGGAGGATCTGGGGATCTGCGGGGCCGCCAAACCCGCGGCCGGGACTATTTCCCGGCGAGGAAGAATTCCAATATGGCTTTTTGGGCGTGCAACCGGTTGTGGGCCTGCGGAAAGGCCACCGACTGCGGATGCTCCAACATGCCTGGTGTTACTTCTTCACCGTAATGGGCGGGCATGTCGTGCATGAACAGCGCGCCGGCGTTGGCTTTGGTCATTAACTCGGGGTCCACGGTGTAGCCGTCAAATGCCGACTGGCGGACCTGGGTCTCCGCCTCCTGGCCCATGCTGGCCCAAACGTCGGTGTACACCACATCGGCGCCGGCCACCGCGTCTTCCGGCTCGGTCATGGTCCGGACTTGGCCTCCGCCGTTGGCCCGTGACCGGGCGGTTGCAACAGAGTCCTCATCTAGATTATAGCCCTGGGGTGAGGCAATGTTGAAATTCATCCCCATGGCCGGCAGCGCCAAACACAAACTTCGAGCAACGTTATTCCCGTCACCCACGTAGGCCAGCGTGAGGCCTTCTAACTTGCTTTTGTGCTCGTAGATGGTCAGCAGGTCGGCCATGATCTGGCATGGGTGTTCCACGTCGGAGAGGGCATTCACCACCGGCACGCTAGCATGTTCGGCCAGCCCGGCGATCAAGCCGTGGTCGGAGATGCGGGCCACGATGCAGTCCACATAGCCGGATAGGACTTTGGCAACATCCGACACCGGTTCCCGGTTGCCCAGCCCAACTTCCTGCTGGCCCAGGAACACCGAGTAGCCGCCCAACTCCTGGATACCCACCTGGAAGCTGACCCGCGTGCGCAGTGACGGCTTATCGAACAAGATGGCCACCGATTTGCCGGACAGAGGCTTGCCCAGGTTTTCCGGTTCTGCCAACTTGGTGTCGCGGGCGCGCTGGAGCAGGGCCAGCGTCTCGTCCGGACTGAGGCCGGTTACGGATAAAAAATCTCTCTTGGTTGGCATCTAGGGGTCCCTTAAGGCGTTCTGTGCGCGCTTTGAAATGACGCAACTTACATTATAGGCGTTGTTGGTTCCGGTTAACACCGGCCCGATCTGCCGGGGCGGGATTCCGCCATTGCCAAAGGCGTGGATTGCGCCTGGCGGACTATCTGCTATTATGGGTGGGCGCACGGCCAAAGCGAGAACCGGCCCGATCGGCCAGGAGAGTGAACGGCATGGCTAGCCCCGGGATAGATCCAGGTTTAAAAGGGCAGAAGCAGACGCTGGTCTGCGAGCACAACGTGGCGAGTCACGTCGGCAAATTCAGCACTCCCTCCATGATCTCACTCATGGAGCAGGCGGCCTCGGCTGGGGTCGCCGACCACCTGCAAGAAGGCGAGGTCTCGGTTGGAATCGAAGTCAACGTGCGGCATCTGGCAGCGGCCGACATCGGCGCGACCATCGTGGCCCATGCCGAGTTGGTCGAGATTGACCGCAATCGTCTGACCTTCAAGGTGGAGGCTTACGACGCCGACCGGAAGATCGGCGAAGGCACCCACAAACGGGCGATCATTAAACCCGGCGGCTAATACACCCCGCCGGTCCACGGGCCAACCATGGCCCGAATCCGAATCTGGTCTGGAGCGAATACCATGGCTAATATGGAGCACGTTCAACTCGTTAAGCGGGGCCGCGACCACGTTGCCCGCTGGCGGGAGGCGAACCCCGAAGACAATCTTGACCTGAACGCAGCCTACATGAGCTACGTTCGGGCGCCCCAGGTGAACATCAGCGGCGCCGATGTCAGAAATTCTGACCTGATGGGCGCGGTATTGCAGCGAGCCAACCTCTCAGGCTGCTACATGAACCCCTGCCACCTGTACCACGCTAATCTAAGAGAGACCAACATGACCCGCGCCAGGCTGAACGGGGCCAACCTGCGCGGCGCCGACCTGCGGGGGGCCGACCTCACCGGCGCCGACCTGGACCGGGCTGTCTTGTCCGAGGCCAACCTCACCGGCGCCAAGCTGGTTAACGCCAACCTCTCCCGGGTCAGCTTTGCCGGGGCCAACCTGACCGACGCCGATCTGACCGGCGCCAGTTTCGCCGGTGCGTCGCTGGTCCGGGCCAATATGACCAATGCCATCTGCGCCAACAGCGACTTTTTCCAGACCCAGTTCTGGAGCGTCGAGATGACCGGCACGGACCTGACCGGCAGTCTGCTGGGTTACTCCATCTTCCAAGACTGCGACCTAAGCGGCGTGAAAGGCCTGGATCAGATCCGCCACGACTGCCCCAGCACCCTGGGCTTGGACACGTTATTCCGCTCCCACGGGCAGATCCCCGAATCGTTCTTGGTCGGGGTCGGTCTGCCCGCCGCGGCCAACGGGTTCTTGGCGGCCGCCGAGGCGGACACCACCAGCTTGCGGGAGTGCTTCATCTCATGTATCGATGAGGACCAGGAGATAGCCAAAGCGCTGCGGGACGACCTGCGGGCACAGGGTGTTCGCTGTTGGGTGTTCTCTCAGGAGGTGCGCGGCAACGCGTTGGTGGACCGGCATAGCGCCTCGGAGCAGGAGGAGGTCGAGCGCTGGCTCCGGGCGTACGACAAGATGGTGGTGCTGGGGTCGGCCGCTTCGCTGGAAGTGGAAACAGTTTTGAACGATATCACCGCCGCCAAGCAGATGCAGCTCGCCACGGAGACGTGGAGCCTTTTCTTGGCGGCGACCGACGACACGCTCAAGGAGCCAAAGGCCCGGTTCGCCCGGAACCTGGCCGCCGAGCACGTCATCTTCGACCTGAGCGGCCAACAAAGCGACCGAGAGACCTACCAGAAAGAGGTTGCCCGCCTGGCCGAGGCCCTCAAGCAGGACCAGCCGGCCAGCGCCGGCATCCCAGTCTCCGAGATGAGCGCCGACCAACTCTAAGGGGCCGCAACACAAGCCAAAGCGATGGATGCTTAGGGCCGGAGCGCGATGCTCCGGCCCTTTTCGTTGTGCCCTTCTTTGGTATCCCTTGGACGGTCGACGGGGCGCCGGTTCATCACCGGTCCAGTTTGCGTTGGGTCCTGTTCGGCAGCGAAAAGCCCTGATGGCCCATGAGATGCGCGGATCACAACCGCCGATGAAGAGGTCTGGACAGAGCCCAGAGGCTCTTCGATGTATCGGGGGAGCGACGGTCCGACGGCTCCGATTTGGCGACTGAGGGGAATAGGGTAGGGCTGTGCAGGGACGTTCGATATGCTTCGGAGGATGGACAGTGCGGGCGGACCGGGGACGGCCGGGTTTAAGATTCTGGTTGTGGCTCTCGGGAACCGGGCATAAAAAAGAGGCCGGCGAATACTCGCCGGCCTCTTTTTGTTACCTACGTTTAGGTG
>MUCI01000045.1 GCA_002816575.1 SAR202 cluster bacterium Casp-Chloro-G2
TGGAGGCGACGGGCGGATTCGAACCGCCGAATAGAGGTTTTGCAGACCTCCGCCTTAACCACTTGGCTACGTCGCCCCGTGCGCTACACGTTCGGCGTTTGCCGGCCGACTTTCAGTTGTGGTGCCGAGGGCGGGATTTGAACCCACACAGGCTTTCGCCCACGGCCCCCTCAAGACCGCGTGTCTACCAGTTCCACCACCTCGGCCTAACCGCGCGCGACGACAGTATATCATTTCTTAGTCACGGAGGCACCCCATATCTACGCCTACGGACGCCATCGGCTAGATACGGCAAACAACGCGCAATCTCAACGACTATAATGGCAGCATGTCTCGCGACCAGCCCGGTAAACAGATCAGTCTGACGGTTTTCGACAACGAGCCCACGGCCAGAATGGCGGAGCAGCGCCTGCAACTGGAGGGCATCCCGTGTTTGGTCCGTTCCCTGCGCGGCGGCCCCGGCCTCTGGGGGTCGAGCTACAATCTGCCCCACGACCTGCTGGTCTACGAGGAGGACGTGATGCGGGCCAGGGAAGTGCTGGAGGTTCCGCCCAAAGAGATACTGGAACGGGAACGTGGGTGGGACGGGGACGGCCAGACAGACCGGCCGTCGACGCCCCTGCCCCAGTGGATAATCATCATAGCCCTCGTGGGGCTGGTGGCATTCATCGCCCTAACCGTGGTGATTGCGGACCGGGCTATCCGCTAACGGAATCTCATGCTTGCCGGATAAGAGCCAACTGGTCTGTTGACTCTTCCGTTGACTCTAATCAAGGCGGATCCTAAACTTTTCTAGGCAGGGCCGATGCAGAAATTACCCCTGGAACCGGTGAGCGCCATCACCTTTGACCTGTACGGCACCCTGATGGACCTGGAAGCCAGCTTTTCCACAAGCTCAAGATCGACCACAACATGGATGACGTGGAGCAACTGGTGAGCACCAAGGCGACACCGGCCCTGTTCCCCGACGTCAAAGAGCACCTGACGCGTCTGCAAGGCAAGTACGATATGTCGGTACTCTCCAACGGCGACCTGGTGTCGTTGGAACGGGCCGTGAATGGACTGGGCATCCCGGTCCACCGGGCGATCTCGGCCGAGCAGGCAGGCTACTAGAAGCCCCACTCCGGGGTGTACAAACACGCGGTCAAGGAGCTTGGCCGTCCCAGCGGGCAGGTGCTCCACGTGGCGGCCCACGCCTGGGATATCCGCGGGGCCCAGGGCGGCGGGCCTGGCCGGGGCCTATGTCAACCGCTACGGCATACCCTTTGTCGACGCCGACGGCTCCCAACCGGAGTTTGAAGTGCCGGGCCTGGCTGCGTTGGCGGACCGCCTGTCCTTAGTCTGATCATAGTAAGAGTAAATCGAAACTGCCGCCGGCCTGACCCGGCCGGGGCGGTGTGCGGGACTTGCAGCGGGCGGTTCCCGAGTCCCAGTGTGAGGAGGAAGCAGTGTCCACAAGGTTTGGCATCGAATTGGTCATGGAGCCTGCGTTCACCGCGCGGGCCTACCGCGTTAGGAATATCATCTGCGGGCAGTACGCGTCATGGGCGGCGGAGATGCAGATGCTGCGCCTGAGCGTGGTCGGCTATTTCCCGTGCTCCGACTCCGTGTTGGATCTGCTGGCCCACGGTACGGCCCGTCTGGCGGATGACAGCCGGAAGCGCAGTCCCCATTTCTCGAACAATTGCCGTGGCGTGGCCACCGGCAACGGGTCTGGCGCTGGCAGCGAAGTCTATCTGGACTTTGATGCTTCCAACCCCAATCACCCTCTAATGGCCCTCCATCGCGATGCCATCAATCTGCTTGGGGAATTGCCGGGCGCAGAGCGACCGCCGGAGCCTGACGGATTCCATCCCAAGATCCATCTCATGGAGCATGCGTCGCTGCCGCCGACGGTCATGGCCGATGCCTTAGAATTTGCCAAAGGCGTGGCGATCGACGTGGGCGTGCCGACGGTGGCCCGGGCCTGGCGGCTGGAGCTGCTGCGCTACCACTCAGAAGCCGCCGGCGATGACTGGGGCCAGGGCGGCTGGGCTGCCGACCTGCGCTGGGAACACGTTTCCAGCTACGTTGTTTGAACCCGGGATTTATACCCGAGGGTAAGACTTGGTTGTGCCCGTGCCTGAGCCCGTAGTTTGGGTGCGCGGATCAAGTCTGGCCCGCCGGGCTCCTAGATTCCGGCCTGCCCGGTGCGGATGGTGTGGGCCGAATCCACCGAGGTCACGAAGATCTTGCCGTCGCCCGGGTGGCTGGTGAAAGCCGCATCCTCGATGGTCTGGCGCACCGAGTCTACTTGGTCATCTTCCACCACGACCAGCACCATGGACTTGGACAGCTCGTCATAGACCTGGCCGCCCACCTGTACGCCCTGCTGTTTGCCGCGCCCCAGCACGTCCCATTTGGTCAAGGCCGGGAAATTGGCCTTGGCCAGCGCGGAAGCCACCTCGGCTTCCTTGTCGGGCCTGATGATTGCTCGGACCATTTTCATGATTGAATCCCTCCTTGATTAATCCTCGTGATGATTCCCCATTTGCGATTATCGCCGTTTTTCGTGGCAGATTATCTCTAGTGGATCATTTTTAGATGACCGGCATGGCCGGGACCATGACTACCCGCGATTCCGCCTCGCTGTCCCGATGCAGGCTGCGCAAAGTGTCCAGGTTGCTGAGGATCACCGGGACCACGTCTTCCAGCAGGGACACCGGAACCAACTCCATGATCTTCTCTCCGGGCCTGGCGTCAGGGCCTGTCCGCCCGCCGACGAAGATGCTGACGGCATCCACGATCTCGCCGTTGATCCGGGCCTTGGCGCCCTGAAAGCCGATGTCGGCCGCGTGGTGGTTGCCGCAACCGGCCGGACACCCGGACCAGTTGATGGACGTTGTACCCGCCAGGGGGAAACGTTGCGCCAAGCGCTCCGACAGGCCCAGGCTGATGGTCTTGGTCTCGACCAGCGCCAGATTGCAGTAGTCTTTCCCGGTGCAGGTGACGAGACCTCTGAGAAACGGATGGGCGTTTGGCGAGAATACTTTTAGGAGCGGCTCGGAGAGCAGGGCCGGTAGACCGGCATCGGCGACGTTGGCCAGGATGATGTTCTGGCCGGTGGTCAGGCGCAGCTCGCCGTTGCCGTAGCTGTCGGCCAGGCGGGCCAGACCGTCTAGGTCGCTGCTGGTCACCCGTCCGGTTGGGACCGATAGCCCCACGGAGCTTAAACCCGGGGCCCTCTGTGCCTGCACTCCAAGGTGGTCCGTGCCGGCGGTGGTCCTGGCATCCTCCTGGGCCTCTTCCAGCGGCTTTCCCCACCGCATTTCCAATTCAGACCTGAACCGGCCAATACCCCAGTCTTGGATCAGGAAGGCCAGCCTGTTCCTGGTCCTCTGCTCCCTCGACCCTTCGTCACGAAAGAGCCGGGTGATCGCAGCCGCCAGACGCGCCGCCTCCGATTGTTCGACGAACGCGTCCAGCGGCTGGGCCACCGTCATCCCGCCCGATCCCATCTTTCCGCCCACGGTCACGTTGAATCCGGAAACGCCGTCGGACCGCCGCACCGCCGGTGTCATGCCCAGGTCTTGGGTCTCGCTGTGCGTGCAGTTCTCCAAACAGCCGGTGATGGTCACGTTGAACTTGCGGGGCAGGTTGCTGAATTCCTTATTGTTGAGGAAAGAGTCCGTGTACTCGAAGCCCACCGGCGAAGCGTCGAACAGTTCGGCGCCGGTCAGTCCGGCCAGAGGGCAGCAGTTAACGTTCCGCACGTTGTCCAGCCCGGTTTGGAGCGACGTGAGGTCAACCCCGCGCAGGGCCTCCAATATCTCGGGCACATCTTTTATCTGGATCGCCCTAAGTTGTATCTGCTGCCGGGTCGTCAGGTCCAAGGTATCGTTGCCCAGACGGCGGGCGGCCTCGGCTAGGGCGCGTAACTGGCGCGACGTCGCCTGTCCGTTGGTGATGCGTATGCGCATCATGAACCGGCCGGGCGTGGGCTTGCGGAAGAATGTGCCGATCCACTTGAGACGCTCCCGGTCTCCCGGTTCCAGCGTCTCCCAGCCGCCGTGGTGGGCGGCCAGTTCCTCGATCTCAGTCAGGATGTCCAGGCCGTCTTTCTCGGCTTTGTGACGTTCGATGGGGTTGGTGCCTGTTTTCATCAGGTTTCCTCGGTGAATCTCACGCGGAGAATCTAATGGGAAGAGTCTTTCTTAAGACCGTAGGGACGGCGTCATCGGCACGCGGTCCGACACCGGAGAAAGGTCCAGTTCTTCGGGAGATCTAGGTTCCTGCCACGACCTGCGCCACCCCTCCCGGGAGCCGGCCAGGACTCTTAATATCGATACAACACCGATCGCCAGCCCCGCCAGGACCAAGAGTCCCGGGCCGAAAGAACCCGTGGCCTCTCTTGCGTTGCCAAGCAGGATGGGAAGAGCGAATCCCCCGAGCCCGCCCAGTGCGCCGACCACGCCGGTGGCAACACCGATCTCAGTTGGGAACCGGCCGGGCACGAGTTGGAATACGGCGCCGTTGCCCAGACCTAAACAAGCCATGCCGATCACGATCAGCAGCACCGCCGGACCGAGCGTCGGGAGCAGGCTGGCCGAAGCGTAGAACCCGGCGATGATCAGTAGAAGGACCGACAGAGCGTTAACGCCGCCGAACCGGTCTCCCAGATAGCCGCCCAGGGGGCGGACCGCGCTTCCCACGGTGGCGGCGATGGCGGTGAGATAACCAGCTTGCACCGCGCTAACCCCGTATTGGTCTCGGAAGAATATTGGCAGGAAGCTGCTCAGCCCCACGTATCCGCCAAATGTCACTCCGTAAAGCAGGCACAGCCACCATAGGTCTGGTTGTTTCAGCGCCGCCAGATATTGGCCGGTCCCGGCCTTGCTCCTCGGACCTGGCTTGTCTTTGGCCATCAGCAGGAACGCGGTCAGCACAACGGCCAGGGGCACCATCGCCAAGGCCAAAACGTTGTGCCAACCCACCGCTTCGGCCAACCGTGGCGCCACCAGGTTGGACAGCACCGAACCGCTGTTGCCGGCGGCGGCGATGCCCAGGATCAGGCCCTGACGCTCCTTGGGATACCACCGGCTGGCCAGCGGCAAAGCGACCGCGAATGACGCCCCGGCCGTGCCCAGCAGCAACCCTACGATCAGCACGCTCGGCAGGTTATCGCCAGACTGCCAACCCAGAGTTAACGGGATGAAGAGGAAGGCCAGTAATGCGATGCCGGTGCGTTTGCCGCCGATACGGTCGCTGAGTAGACCAAGCGGTATGCGCAGCAACGAGCCGCTTAGTATGGGCACGGCGACCATTAAGCCCTTCTGTCCGGGCGTCAACCCGGCGCTGTCGGCGATGTAGATGCCCAATGCCCCCAGCAGCACCCAGATCATGAAGCTCAGGTCGAAATGCAGGAACGACGCGATGAGCGTGGGCAGGTGGCCCTCGGCCTTGGGACCAACTCCAGACTCCAAGTCTGATGCCCGATTTGAACCGCTGACGCTAGATCTCAACGCTGGCCTCCCCGTTGTTGGGCCTGGCAACGATCACGCCGGCCCGGTCTTGCCCCACGGCGCCCAAGGTCGAGGTGCGGCTCTGGCCCAGCAGCCGCTTTATGCCCACCGGGTCCTTCCTGAATGCTCGTATGGTATTGACCCATTTCACGCTCTTGTAACCTTGCAAGAAGGGCACCCACAGACGCAGCGGCCCGCCAAATTCCGTGGGCAGGGGTTTGCCGTCCAAGCCGAAGACCAGGAGAGTCCTGGGGTCCCTGGCGATGGCCCTGGGCAGGCCCTCGAAGTAGAAACCGTCGGCGGAATAGAAGGCGAAGTAGCCATCATCCGACGCGTCAATGCCGGTCACTTTCAGTAGGTCGACCAACCGAACGCCCTCGACCTCGGGTTCCTCCGACCAGTTGAAGATCTGGCAGACCAGGGGGGACTTCTCGCGGACCCTGGGCAGCTTGCGCAGGTCTTCCCTGCCGATGGTGCGGCGTTCGCCCACCAACCCGGTTAGCGTTAACGTCCAATCGCTCAGGTCGCATGCTTCGGGCACCGGGTACAGGGAGAGCGCCGGCAATGGTTCAGCTTCAAAGTCCATCAGGGCGAATTGGTCCTTGAATTTGGGGTAGTTGATCCCTTCACGTTTCATGGTGCATCCCATCCAATCCCGTTTCGTTAAAGGCGCGTTTGGGCGTCGAGGGTTTTAACCGCCGGGGCCGCGTCCGATTCTTCGTCCACCGGGCAGACGAATATCTTGCCGTCCCCGTAGTTGTTGGTGTTGTTGGCCTGGATGATGGCGGATACGAAAGCGTCGACCTGGCTGCTGTCGATGAGCCAACTGGCCATCCACTTGGGCAGGAACTGCATGCCCCATTCTTCACCGCCGGTCAGAGGCCTCAGATAACGCAGGCCGCGCTGGCGGCCCCGGCCCAGGACCCGCCAATGCATGATCTCCTCGGCCCCCAAGGCGCAGGCAACCTCACGGGTGTCCTGCCACTTGTCTGGCCTGATGAACGCGATGACCTCTTTCAAGATGGACCTCCATGCTGGGTGCGCTGCCGCCCGACTAGGTGGGCCGCAATCAACAGGATGCACGAAGGGTTTTACGAAACGATGACCGTTGGGTTACCGGTCGGGAAACCCTATGTAAACGCCATGTAACGTGACTGGGTTAGGGAGAGGCTGGGCGGGATGCCGGTGGCGCGGGCAGCCGGGGGCGGTTCTGAAATAGGCCGGGGATAGTGCTGAAAACGGGCGGGGGAGGCGTTAGACGTCGACCAGGCCGTAGCCGACGTTGGCCACCGTTCTGATGTAGGTGTTGCCGTGTAACCCCAGCTTTTGCCGGAGCCTGCGGATGTGGACATCAACGGTCCGGGTGCCGCCGAAGGTGTCCACGCTCCAGACGTTGGTCAACAACTCGTCGCGGGTGAATATGCGGCCCGAGTTTTCCATCATGAACCTGAGCAACTGAAATTCCATCCAGGCCAGTTCCACCCGCTTCTGCGCTACCCTGACCTCGTAGATGCGTGTGTCCAGGGTGATTGTTCCCAGTTGCAGCATATGCGCGGGCAGTTCGGGCGGCTTGCCCAGGACCAACCGGCCCAGCCGCTTTTGGATCTCGGCGGCAGAGCTTGGGACCAGCAGAAAATCGTCGGCGTATTCGTACAGTTCATCGGTTTCCAGACTATCGTGGTCCAGGCACAACAGCACTGGCGGCAGGCGGTCCGGCGAAACGGGTCGCCGCTCCAATAGCGCCTGCCGGGCCGCATCGTAACCGGGACTGATCATGATTACAGACGGTCGTTCCAGCGCCACGGCGTCATGGATCCCCCGATCGGCAGGTCCAACAAACTCCACGATTCCCTGGCTGGACAGAAAGGTAAAAGCCTGGTCAAGGCGGTCCCAATTCGAGCCCAGCGTGAGAACTTTTAATGGTGTTTTCATGGACCTGTTTTCCGTGATACGTGGCCGGCGCCGGGTAACGGGCGGCCCTGTCCCTGTTCCGTCTAATAAACGAGGAATACGCAGCCTGCCAGTCCATGTTGCCTTGCCGGTATTTCCTGCCGGTTACGAAAGAGTAAACAATCTGTAACGAAACGCGGTGTCATTCACGTCGTCTTGCCCAGCTTATTGCATAAGTGCAACGGCGCTGTCGGATTGGGAAAAAGAGGCGAGCGCAGGGGGCTAACGCGGCGTTGGTAGAGGACTTGGCCACGCCGGGTCCGCCAGGGAAAACCAGGGATGGTTCGGGCGGTTGACCTGGCCGAACCCTTCCCGGAATACCCCATCGTCAACCCTTGAGATGTCTGGCACGGAGGAAGGTATGAAAGCGCCGAATGAGTCGACGTTCAAAAGCACACCGGCCCGTTGGTCAAAGATCGAGCTGCCTGGTAACCGCCGGGCAGCGTCCCACGTTGCGGCACTGAGGACGTCAGGATCAGCCGAATAACTAAGCTGTAGCCCCGGCCGGATATGTTCGTCTATGGGTCCAGGCGGAACGGCGGGTATTCGTCCCGCATGAGGGCCGCATACGCGAACACGCGAAGGGCCCACCGATTAAACCCCATGACTAGATAGAAGAGGCTGGCCGGATAACGTCCGGTGAACAGGAGGGTGATAGCCGCAAAAATGACCAGCACGAAGGTCAGTCCGCCGTTCCGCAGTCCGGGGCCGCCCTGCAAGAAACTCACCACGATGTAATGGGGTATCGCCAGCAGCCACCACTTGACCCACACCAGGCCGCGGGAAAGTTGCTCCGGGTATTCCACATCGAGCCTGGCCGGGTAGTCGGCGTCCTTCAGGGTGAAGGGTGGATACTTGTCGGTCCCCAGGGCGCCGTAGGTGTAGTAGCTCACCCGCCACGTCCACCGCATCACCCCCAGATTGAAATCGAATATCCCTCTGGGGTACTTGCCTGTGAAGGTGATGGCGAATAACGCTACCAGCCACAGGAAGACGGAGGCGACCCACAAGAAGACCAGGATGATGAAATGGGGGATGGCCAGGAGCCACTTAACCAGCCAGAGCCACCGGCTCAGGTGCGGATCAAGCTCACCGCTCAGGGATACTGGGTATACGTCATTCATGTCGTTCTCCAATCCCGTTGGCCCTAGATCTTGTGACGCCGCTTTCATTTTACCAGGCGTCAGAGTTACCAGGCTCCAGGGTTTGCCGCCCGGACGGAATCGTCGGCCGCCGGGGTCCCCGGTGGCGGTCAAGCAGGCCCTGGGTTATCATGCTTGCAAACCTGGGGACTGCCTGGGCACCGCCCCGATTTAGAGGAGACAAACCGATGAAAACCACTGCCAAATTACGCCAATTGCTGAGTTCGGACCGGCTGACCGTGGCGCCATTCGTGCTCAACGCTTTCCATGCCAAGATCGCCGAGTCGGTGGGACTGCCGGCCGTCTACATGACCGGCGCCGGGACCTCCGCCGAGCGCGGCTTCCCCGATGTGGGACTGCTGACCATGACTGAGATGGTGGCCAACGCCAAGTACATCGCCGGAGCGGTGGACATCCCGGTCATCTGCGACGCCGACACCGGATACGGCAACCCGCTGAACGTGCAGCGGACCATCCGCGAGTACGAGTCCGCCGGGGTGGCCGGGGTCCATATCGAAGACCAGTTGTTCCCCAAGAAATGCGGTTTCTTCGCCGGGAAGCAGGTGATTCCCCAAGCCGAAGCGGTGCAGAAGATCAAGGCTGCACTGGACGCCCGGGTGGACCCCGACTTTGTCGTGATCGCCCGCTGCGACGCCTACGCCGTGACCGGCTGGGAGGATACCATCCAGCGGTGCCACGCCTATATCGAGGCAGGCGCGGACCTGGTTTTCGTCGACGGCATCAAGAGCCGCGAGGATATCGAGAATTACGCCCGGGACATGGCGGACCTGCCCCGCATGTACAACGGCGACCTGGCCAACACCAAGGAGATGGACGCCCTTGGCTACAAGGTCATGATCTGCGGCAGCACCATCTGGCTGATCTACAAACAGCTCAAGGAGTCGTTCACCGAGTTGATGGAGAACGGTGCGGTCGACCCGGAGCGCTACGGCACCCGTTGGGATGTGGCCGGTCTCCTGGGCCTGGACGCCGTCTACGAACTGGAGAAGAAATACGGGGTAACCGAGGCGCCCGTCGCTTAGGAAGCCCTCGTAGACAGTGGCGTGGCGGGCATCTTTTGGGCATCTTTGATGTGCCTGACGGGTGGTGCACCGCCGCGCTTGCCTTGGCGGAGGGCGGTGTCAGGACGCCCCCTTTTTGCGTTGCTACATGCCCAACGAACCGTGCCGGGTCAGTCCGGGATCAGGGACATGACCTCGCGGGAGAACCGCTCCATGTTTTCCTGTAACTCTGGCACCGTGCCGCCCTGGAAGTTGATGATGAAATTGGCTACTCCCAGGTCCTGATACTGGCGCAGGTCGGCGGCTATCTGCTCGGGCCGCCCCTGCATCATGGGACGGGTACTGCCGGCCGAGTCGTTGAAGGCCACCCCGGTGCTGAAGGTCAGGGACACCGCGTCTTCCGGCCGTCCCGCTGCCACGGTCAGTTTCCGCAGGCGGGCGATCTTGCCCGCCAGTTCCTCCGGTTCCAGAATGGCCGGCGGGCGTAGGCCGATGGGCATCCAACCGTCCCCGTACTTGGCAGCCCTGCGGATGGCCGGGCCGGTGTGGCCGCCGATCCAGATGGGCGGGTGGGGCTTCTGCGCCGGCTTGGGCTCGAAACCGCTGTCCGATATCTGGTAATACTTGCCCTGGAACGACGGGTTGTCCTTGGTCCAGAGCTCTTTGTATAGCTGTAGGTACTCGTCGGTGACCGCCCCGCGCTCCTTGAAGGTGTCCAGCCCCATGGCCTGAAATTCCTCTTCCATCCAGCCGACGCCCGCGCCCAGTATCACCCTGCCGCCTGACAACACGTCCAGCGTGGACAGTATCTTGGCCGTGAGCACCGGGTTGCGGTAGGGGATGATCAGCACGTGGGTGCCCAGCCGGACCCGCTGGGTGCAGCCCGCGATGAAGTTCAGGGCCGCCAATGGCTCGTAATAAGGCTCGCTGGGCTTGAACGTGGGAACGCCGTCGGCGGCGTAGGGGTAGAAGGAGTCGACCTTCTGGGGCAGAACGATGTGATCGCTGACCCAAACGTGGTCGTACCCCAGGTCCTCGGCCCGCTGGGCCACGCTGCGGAGTTGTTCCGGGCCGGCCATATCGCCCCGGCTGGGTAGCGAGGTGCCAAATGTAACTGCCATTGAGGGCCTCCATGCGGCAACTAAGGGTTGCCTGTAAGGGTTGCCTGCTCTTGAGTTGCGGGACAGTGTAGCAGACACAAGCGCCGGCGGCATTCTGACGCCGTTGCCAGCCTTAGTGCCGCCGCCTCTTGACCACGAAGGTGCCGGCGATATAGTCGTGCCAGCCGCGTTTCTTCGGGTCCCAGATGATCCAGAGGTACCCCATGAGCAATGCCAGCGCTGAGATCGCTTTTCCGATCACCTCACGCAGGATGACCTGTTTCAGGTCAGGTTTGTGCCCCTCTGCGTCCACAACATGAATGTTCAGAATCATCTTGCCGGGGGTCTGGCCCCTGAGGTAGGTGAATAACACGTAATAGACCACCGAGAGAATGGTGCCGAAGGCCGGGATGTCGGTGACGCTGGCGATGATCGCCGCCGGGATCCCGGTGATCAGGCTGTCGATGATGGCCGCTCCGGCCCGGACCATGAATCCGGCGTATTCGGCGTCTTTTTCCGCACCCTCCTGCTCGTGACCGCAATCGGGGCAGTAGTCAACACCCTGGCGGATGCGGGCGCCGCACTTAGGGCAGGGCACGGTGGCCCTTGGCCGCGCCCAGGGGCCGCTGGGCCGCGCGAGCGGCGTGTCTGCGGTCTGACCGCCGGGACCTTCCAGTTCGAACGGCGGGCATAGGGCGCAGGAACGGGTCGACGGGTAGAAGTGCTCTCGGCACAGCGGCGTTACCCCGCATTTGGTGCAGTGAAGCGCGGCTTCCCGGGCCACCGGCACCCCGCAGGCACGGCAGTAGGGGACATAACCGGTGGAAATGTCATCCACACGGTCGGCGGCGTCTCCCTCAACCTCCAGGCGACTGCCGCAGTTGCCGCAGGCCGCGGAGCCAAGCACAACCGCCGCCCCGCAATTGCCGCAATATCGCTGTCCCGAAAATTCGCTTTGGTCTCTATTCGCCATCCGCCGTCCGTGCCTGAATCGGTTGCCCCAAAGGCTTCAAACGTTATACCACGCCGCGCCCTCACTAATAGTCTACTGTCAAAACGGCGTTTCGGATTTATCAACGCATTTCCGAAGCGGGCGATTGTACGGCCCGTTTCGGGTATGCTAGTCTGAGACTCTAGCCGGGATTACGGGACGTTATAGATTCATGCCGGAAAAAGTGGCCGTAGCCATGAGTGGAGGAGTGGATTCCTCCGTAGCCGCTCTGCTGATGAAAGAGCAGGGCTACGACGTGGTGGGCGTCACCCTCAAGCTGTACAACCTGGACGGCGAAGACCTTGACCCCAACTACCAGGGTTGCTGCACGCTGGACGATGTTGAAGATGCGCGCTCGGTCTGCCGCCGGTTGGGGATCCCCCATTACGTGCTGAACACCCAACGCGAGTTCCAGTCTCAGGTGGTCGACTACTTCACGTCGGAATACCAACTGGGCCGCACGCCCCACCCCTGCATCGCCTGCAACGATAAGATCAAGTTCGGCCACCTCATGGAACGGGCCGCCGTGTTGGAGGCCGATTACGTCGCCACCGGCCATTACGCCCGGATCGAGCGCGGCCCCGATGGAATGGTCCTGAAGAAGGCCGTTGATCCGTCCAAGGACCAGTCCTACGTGCTGTTCGGCATGGGGCAGGAAGAGCTGGCCCGCACCCTGATGCCGGTGGGCGAATACCCCAAGGACCGGATACGGCAGATGGCCTTGGACGCCGGATTGCTGAACGCGGCCAAGCCCGACAGCCAAGATATCTGCTTCATTCCTTCGGACGATTACAAGTCATTCCTCAAACAGCGTTTGTCCACGGTCCCCGGCGATATCGTCGAGTTGGACGGCACGGTGGTGGGGCGGCACGAGGGCATCGAGTTTTACACCATCGGCCAGAGGCGCGGACTGGGCATCGGAGAGAAACACGGGACCGGGGGCGAGCCCAGGTTTGTTATTCGCCTGGAGCCGGAGTCCCGGCGGGTGGTTATCGGCCCGGAAGACGCCCTGCTCAAGGACGAGATGTGGGTCTCCGGAATGCACTACCCATCGGGAGCGGCCCCGGAAGCGCCTCCGGGACTGGGCATCGATGTGGGTGTCAAGATACGCTATACGTCCATCGAGGCTGCGGCGGCGCTTCACCCCTGCGGCGATGGCGCGATCGTCCGGTTCAAGCGGCCCCAGAGGTCGGTAACTCCGGGCCAGGCTGCGGTATTCTATCAAGGTGATGTGCTGTTGGGCGGTGGGATCATCGAACCCGGAGTCCCGGACAACCGGCCCGCGGCCACCACCTAGTATCCTCAAGCGATCGCGAGGTGGCCAATGCCGGACCTTTCCCTGGAATCGGGCGTTCTCAGCCGTGGCATCCGGCTGGTTGCCGGGGTTGATGAGGCCGGCCGAGGCCCCCTAGCCGGACCGGTGGTCGCCGCCGCGGTGATACTCCCACCAGACCTGACCGGCACCGAGCCTTGGCTGCAGTTTCTGGACGACTCCAAGAAACTGTCCCACACCCGCCGGGAGCGGGCCGCCGATATCGTCCATCAGAACGCCCTGGCAGTGGGCGTCGGCATGGTCAGCCCCGAGGATATCGACGTCATGGGCATCGGCCGGGCGGCCCTGGCAGCCATGCTCCTGGCCGTGGGGCAGCTTGGATTGGAGCCGGGCCATCTCCTGCTTGACTACATCCACGTGCGCGAGTGCCCCTACACCTACGACACCATCGTCAAAGGGGACAGCCGCAGCTATTCCATCGCCGCCGCATCCAACGTGGCCAAGGTCACCCGCGACCGGCTGATGGTCGAGGCCGAAGAGACCTATCCCGGATACGCCTTCGCCAAGCACAAAGGCTATCCCACCAAGGCCCATTTCGCGCGGCTGCAAGAGTTGGGTCCCTGCCCCATCCACCGCCGTTCCTTCGCCCCGGTGGCCCAAGCCAGCATGCTGTTTCCGGCCGGTCCCTGAGTTTGACCACGCCCAGGGGACGGTTGGGCCAATGGGGGGAAGCGCACGCCCGGCGGTATCTTGAGGGCCAGGGCTACACGGTGTCGGACACCAACTACCGCAGCCGGTGGGGCGAGGTGGATATCGTGGCCCGGCAAGGCGGCGAACTGGTGTTCGTCGAGGTCCGCACCCGTCGTGGCTCCGGCTTCGGCACGCCGGAGGAATCGGTCACCGCCGCCAAGTCCCGCCGCCTGATCGCCACCGCCCAAGACTACCTGCAGAAACGCGGCCTGGAGCGATCTGCCTGGCGTATCGACCTGGTCAGCATCCACCTGGACTCCGGAGGCAAACTGCTTGAGGTAAACCACCTGGAGAACGCGGTAGGGGAGTGAGTGGAAGGCGGGACCCGCGGCGCCGAAGATGAAGGAATATTCGCCTAAAGAGGCACTCCCCCGACGCGGACGAAGATCAGGCCCATCAGCACGAACACCGTGAACACCAGTCCAAGGACCAGGCAGCCCCATCTAGCAGTCACGGAGAAAATCCACCCGCCCTAAAGGTCTCCCGCCACCGGAATCGTGCTTAAGCGTCGGCAACATCTTGGCCACCGGAGGTGTTAAGCCCGGCTGTGCCGGCGGAGGTATTGACTCCAACTATGCTGGCGGCCAGATGGCCGGCGCCGAATCCGTTGTCAATGTTGACCACCGCCACTCCGGGGGCGCAGCTATTAAGCATGCTGAGGAGGGCGGCCAGGCCGTCGAAGCTGGCGCCGTAACCGGTACTCGTGGGCACGGCGATCACCGGGACCGAAACGAGACCCGCCACCACGCCGATCAGAGCGGCGTCCATTCCCGCCACGGCGATGATCACCCTGGCCTTTTGGAGCGCCGGCAACTGGTCCAGCAGCCGGTGCAGCCCGGCAACCCCGACGTCGGAGATCAAAGTCACGTCATTGCCCATCAGCGTCGCCGTTAGGGCCGCTTCCTCGGCGACGGGCAGGTCCGCGGTCCCGGCGGTCACCACCACGATTCCAGGTTGCAGTGGCGTCTCACGTGGCGCGGGAACTACGATGGCCTTGGGCAGCGGGTGAAACTCGGCTTCGGGCGTCTCTTGCAGCACTGCCTGGTAGGCGTCCGGGTCAGTCTTCGTGACCAAGACCGGGTGGCCGCGCCCCTTCATGGCGCTGACGATCTTGGCCACCTGTCCGGGCGTCTTGCCCTGGCCGAATATGACCTCGGGCCAGCCGGTGCGCAGCGGGCGGTGGTGGTCCAGCTTGGCGAACCCGATGTCCTGGTACGGCAGGTCGCGTAACTGCTCCACGGCAGCGTCCACGCTCATGCCGTTCTCCTTGAACCGGGCCAGAAGGTCTCTCAAGCGGCTCTCTTCGATGGTGTTTCTCCTGTTCTCGCCTTGTTCCCGACAGGCGGCCCCACGGAATGATTTACGCTAATGCCGGCGTATCTGGATTCCAGGGGGACGCCGCCTAAAGCAACTGCCTTCGTGCTTCCTCGCTGGTCCGTTGGTAGACCTCTTGAAATGGCGTCCCGGTTTCCAGGGCGATGCGCCGGACGTCGTCAGGCTCCGGCGATGCGCCGATAGCTTGGCCGTCCAGCATCTTTACCTTCACGGCGACGGGCCCCAGGCCGGTCTGGATGGTGACCATCTCCCGGCCGGCCACATAGCGGTCGACCAGGCGGGTGCGGATGCCCAGCGTGGGCGTCTCCCGCAGGATCAATTCCGACGCATCTCTTTCGATGTCCTTGGGCACCAGGGCCGATAGCACCACGCCGGGCCGGTTCTTCTTCATCTGGACAGGGGTGTGCCACACGTCGAGCGCGCCGATGGCGAAGAGCCGCTCTTGGGTGTAGCCCAATACCAGCCCCGAGACGTCGTCCAGGTTGGTTTCCAGCAACACCACTTGGCCCTGCTGCACGCCCAGGTCCGGCCCTGCCTGTTCCGCGGGTGCCGTCTCACCCAGCCAGACCCTGAGGGCGTTGGGGAACTCGGCCGGGTCCTTGGTCCCCAGTCCCAGGCCGACCCGGTCCACGGCGAAGGCGGGGCGGTTGAAAGCGGCCAGGGTGGTGATCAGGGCGGCGCCGGTGGGGGTGGTCAGTTCTCCCGCTCTCTCGTACATGGGGTTTTCGGCAGCGACCGTCGCTCCGGTGGCGGCGATCAGCTCCAGAGTGGCCGGAGCGGGGTTGGAATAGCCGCCGGCACGGCGGGGAGGGCTCGAATTTCCGATGACCAAC
>MUCI01000046.1 GCA_002816575.1 SAR202 cluster bacterium Casp-Chloro-G2
CCCGCCTCTCCGAAGACCCGTCCAAGAATATCTTGCTGCTCGAGGCGGGCCCCGACTACCCGGATTTCGAGCGTCTCCCCGAGGAAGTGAAGTTCGGCTACGCCACCGAGATCGACATCATGGTCAGCGACCACAACTGGCAGTTCGTGGGTAAGGCCACCGAGAAAGCGCCCGAGATGATGGTCCCCAGAGGCAAGGTAACCGGCGGCTCCAGCGCCATCAACGGCCAGGTCTTCCTCAGGGGAGTGCCCGAGGACTACGACTCCTGGGCCGAGATGGGCAACACCGAATGGAAGTTCCAGGACTGCCTGCCCTATTTCCGCAAGATCGAAACGGACACCGACTTCAGCGACGACTTCCACGGTAATGAAGGCCCCATCGTGATGCACCGCTTCCCCCGGGACACCTGGCATCCGGCGACCGAGGCCTTCTATCAGGCGTGCCGAGCCGCCGGCTATCCCGATTCCCCAGACCACAACAACCCTGATTCCACGGGCGTGGGGCCAACCCCGCTGAACAACCCCAACGGCATCCGCATGAGCACCGCGTTGGGCTACTTGGACCAGATCCGGCACCGCCTCAACGTGACCATCCGGGCCAATTGCCATGTGCAGCGCATCCTGTTCGAGGGCAAGCGGGCCGTGGGCGTCGAGGTTGAGAGCGGCGGTGAGAGATTCACAGTTGAGGGCGCCGAGATCATCTTGAGCTGCGGGGCCATCGGTTCGCCCCATACCCTGATGCTGTCCGGCGTCGGTCCGGCCGCACACCTGCAGGAGTTCGGCATACCCGTGGTACATGATGCCCCCGGCGTCGGTCAGAATATGCGCGACCATCCGCTGGTGTTCGTTACCTGGCGCACCAAACCGGAGGTGGAACTGGACGGCAACGCACCCCGGATGCAGGCCACCCTGCGCTACACCGCCGGCGGGTCAGACCTCCGGAACGACATGAAGGTCTCCATGCAGTCATTCGCCACCGGCCGGATCAACCTGGGCGGCGACCGGATGGTTCCCCTGGGCATCCGCATGTCCAGCGGAATCCAGTTGGCCGCCGGGGCCGGAGAACTTCGGTTGCAGTCGGCGGACCCTTCGGTGCAGCCGTTCTTGGACTACCGTTATCTGGAGGAGGAGTTCGACCGGGCACGCCTGCGGGAGACGGTCCGGATCTGTGTGGCCCTGGGCGAGGACCCGGCGTTCAAGGACATCATCCAAGAGCGTATCGAGCCCACGGACGCCGAATTGGAGAGCGACGATGCCCTGGACGAGTTTCTGTACCGGGAGGTGAGCACTTCTCAGCACATATCCTGCACCTGCAAGATGGGGCCGTCTTCCGACCCCATGGCCGTGGTTGACCAGTATGGCAAGGTCCATGGCATGGAGGGACTACGGGTGGTTGACGCCTCCATCATGCCCGACTGCATCCGCGCCAACACCAACGTAACCACCATGATGATTGGCGAGCGAGTGGCCGACTGGATCAAGCAGGGCAAGTAGACGGCGGTTTCCCGCGTAACGGCTTGCAAGGTCCCCTCCCAACCGCGTAGCAGAGGGGACACGGTTCTCCCACGAGACGGATCGCAACAAACAGAGGGCTGCAGATCATTCTGCAGCCCTCTGCTTTTCCGCCGCGTCATTACGCGGGAGCCTCACCCTCATTCGTAGTAGTAGTATCGGACCCCTGGAGCTGGGATCCGGTAGTTCCAGTGCGTCCCATCCCCGGAGAGTGGTTCCTGCTCGGCAACCTCGAAGATGTCGAGGGATTTATGCTCAAGGAATGGGTCGAGTTGGTCCAAACCGCCTTCAATCTCTAGGAGTAGGAATTCGTCTGCCCATGAGATAGCTGCCATCACAAACCTCCGAGTTTGGATAGGGGTTGTGGTCTTACGAATCATCTATGGCGGGCGCCGGACATCACCCAATGGTTAATCAGTCAAGGCGCAGCTGGGGCAGCCTGCCGGTATGGCCGAAGCATAAAACTCGCCCGTCGTGGGTATGTCCTTGACCCAAGATGGCGGCGACTTTCTTGGAGTCGTTTTCGCTGTAAACATTGGCGACCAGGATGTGCCGGCCGGCCTTCATGTGTTCTTCGTAATCGTGGGCCGTCGAGGAATCCAACTCCAGCAGGTCCTCCAGGTATTGGAACATCAGATGCAACCGTCCGAACGGCAGGCCGATGGGATCGGGGTGGAGGGACCTGCGGTGGGCGTAGAACATCTGGATGTTCTGGGGCGGGGAACCGGACGCCAGCAACCGGGCGATGGTCCCCTCCGATTCGCTGCAGCCGTCGATCGCCGCCACCAAGAATCGCAGGTCAAACATGGATTCCGGGGTTACCGGTCCTCGAGTTGCCATACCTGCCTCCCTAGCCGCTATGGATTCCTGGCAGATGCCTGGCCGGGGTCCATGGGGTGTCGCGGTACTGCGGGAAAGTTCCCGGCTGGAAATGTGCGGCAGTTAGCCCCAGAGATTCGAGCTTCGTGCGGCGAATATGGGAGATATGACGGAAGAATACCTCTGTGAAGATAAATTGTCAAAATAGTGTTAAATATCACAATAAATCGTTACGATATTCACAATCTGTGCCCCCTTTATTGGAATGAGTAACACGACAATAGTACGCTCGCCGAACCCCGAGTTGGCGTGGGACTGCCTTTCCTGGCTGTGCCTGGACGGCTGACGGGGCGTGTGCGGCGCGGGCGGCCTGGGGACAACAGCAATCGGAGCGGCAACGGTCATTGCTCCGGCGGCGCGATAGGGTGATAAAAAAGGGGGCTGCGGAGATAATCCGCAGCCCCCTTTCGATTCGTCCGGTGAGCCGTTTAAAAGACGGCCAGGGGGTTGGTGGGGGAGCCGGTGGCGTTCTTGAAACGCAGCGGGGCCACGATGAACATGAATTCGTAGCGGCCCAGGCGCTCACAGACGGCGGCCAATTCCTCGCAGTTGCCGGCGTCAATCAGCCACAGTCCCATGCCGACGATGCCCACGCGGTGGATCGGCAGGCCGATGCCCGGGTAGCCGCTGGGGTCGGCGTCCTGAGAGGCGTCTCCGGCCACCAGGGAGATGCCGCGCTCCTTCAGCCAGGGCAGCGTCTCGGCGTGCAGCCCGGGGCGGCCCGACACGGGGGCGCCCTTCTCCAGCCGGCGCTTGTACCACCCCAGCCGCAGCATCAGGGCATCACCCTCTTCCAGGCGAACACCCTGCGCCTTCTCGGCGGCTTCCAGGTCCTCGGTGAAGACGCCTTCGCCGGCCTCCAGCCAGTCGACGCCGCGCACCTTGGCGATATCGAGCATTACGCCCCGGGTGATGATGCCGTCTTTGGCGGTGTCGATGTTCAACACCTCGGCTTTGGACTCGCTGCCCACCTGCCCTGGGTCAAAGCCGTTGTAGAGTTTGCCGTTCCAGGTCTGGTGGCACAGGGCGTCCAGGTGAGAGATGGTCAGACCGTGATAGGAGAACCCTAGAAAGTCGGACGTGCCGCCGCCGCCCTGGGCGGGTACGGTGTCTCCGGCCCGGATCATGTAGTGGAGGGGAGGAAGGGTCGTCACATCGGAGGCGATCTCGGGGACGATCAACCGGGAGCACGACACGCTGATGCCCTCTTTGACCAGGGCCGCCGCCTGGGCGCGCTTGGCGTCGGTGATCAGGTTGAGGGTGCCCAGTTGGTCGTCTTTACCCCAGCGTCCCCAGTTGCTGAGCGAGTCCATCCAGCCGATGACTTGTTCCTCCGAGGGTATCTGTCTCGTGGCCATGTTCTCTCCTTGGTTTCTTCGATTTTTTGTTCAGCTGATTGGGGTCCTTCGACAAGCTCTGGATGAGCGGATCTGTTTGCTGACGCCTCACTCCGTCACCAGGGCCTGCACCGTTCCGTCCACGAATAGTATCTCGATGGTGCGGGAGACGGCTTCCTCCAGTTGGGCGTGCCCGGTCTGGTTCAGATGCTGGCCCAGGCTGTCTACGATGTCGGCAACGGACCGCTGGCCGTCGACCTCGCCGATCACTGCGGCCACCAAGGGACTGCACGGCGTGCCCTCTGGCTGGGAGACGGTGTTTAGGACATGTCCCAGTACGAACTCCCCTTCCGCCAGCACCGGTTTGCGCTGGACCGCGACGCCCTCCGCCAGGCGCGGGATGGCGTTCAACAGTTGGTTGCGCTGCGGGTCTCCGGCCAGGGCGGCCAGCCAACCGGTACGGGCTTGGCGCTCCGATTCCACCGTGCGCACGCTTCGGATGAACTCGTCGGGCGCGTGGCCCCGGTCCAGCACCGCCCTTTCGTAGCCCCTGGGCGGCTGCCCGGCCACCGCTTGGATGAAGCTATGGCGTGGGGAGTACTCACCCGTGTTGGTGATGCGCCGCGCTTCCCAGAAGTACGACTCGGCGGTGAGATTGCTGGAGTAGAACAGGCGGGCCATCTCCCGAAACTGGTTGTACTCCTTCAGGTATAGCTCCTGGTAGACCAGCCCGGCTTCCTCGGCCATCGTTGGGTTGTTGAGGGCGGTGGTCACGTAGGCCGAGGCTAGCACCCCGGACATGAGGGCCAGATGGACCCCGGAAGAAAAGAGGGGGTCCACGAAACAGGCGGCGTCGCCGGCCAGGATGTAGCCCGGCCCGAACAGCTTTTCGGAGGTGTACGACCAGTCCAGCGCCACGGTGGCGCCAGGGTCCAAGTCCATCTTGGCGTTGGCCAGCATCACGCTCAGGACGCGGCTCTGGGCTATCTGGGCCTCCAAGAACGCCTTGGCCCCATTCTTCTGGATGGCCTCTTGTCCGGTTTTGGAATCCACCACCGCGCCCACGCTGGTGCGGCCGGTGTGCAGCGGGATGCTCCACAGCCAGCCGTGGGCGTAGGACTCGATGAAGATGTTGTTCTGGTTGGGTTCGGGCAGTGGCAGCGCGCCGGTGAAATAGCCGTATACCGCCAGGTTCTGGAAGAAGGGGTCCCACCGTTTGGAATCCAGATGCCTGGCCAGCAGGGTCGATTGCCCGGTGGCGTCCACCACGAAGCGGCACTGGGCCTCGCCGGAAACACCGCCGGGGTTGGTGAACTCCACTCCCACCGCTTCGCCGCCGTCGAAGATGACCTCGGTGACGTGATGCCCCTCCAGCACGGTTACACCCTGGGACTTGGCATTTTCCAGCAGGATCTGGTCGAACTGGGGACGCCAGACCTGATACGAATGAGGGTAGCGCCGGCTGGTTTCTTTGAAGTACCAACTCCAGGGCGTGTCGCCGCTGCCCCAGACCATGGTCGCGCCGTACTTGGGCAGGAACCCGGCGCTCTCCACGGCCGGCAGCGCGCCCAGCTCCTCTAACACCGGTATCGAAGCTGGCAGCAGAGATTCGCCGACGTGGTTGCGGGGGAACCTCTCCCGTTCTAGGACAATCACCTGCCAGCCTTTGCGCGCCAGCATGATGGCTGCGGCGCTGCCCGCCGGGCCCCCGCCGATCACGATAACGTCGGCGCTCAGGTCTAGGCCGGAATCGTCTCGGGTTACGTCTGAGGGGTCATTGGTGCTCATAGCGACATATTATGCGCGGGCGGCTCCCGCTTGGGAATCCCCGTTGGGTGGTGTCCGCTTGGCAGAAACAGATTCCCCCGGCCAAAAGACGATGGCCTGGGGAATCGTTACGCTTTGTCCGGTACGCCGGGCCGTTAATCCCCGGCTGGCGCGGGCGCTTCCTCGAAGGGCTTACCCGTGGCCGGGTTCACCTCGAAGGAGCTGGGCAGTTCCAGATCATTGGCGATCTCGCGGACCGCCGGTATGACCTCTTCGCCCATGAGCCTCAGGCTGCGCATGGCGTCGTCGTGGGTCATGGCGCCATCGCCGTCCCAGAAGAAGACGCTGCCGGGGCGCAGGTACTCAAGGACGTGACGTATCTTGGGAATCACCGTTTTCGGCGTTCCCGTGATGATGGTGTAGTCCTTGATCTGCTGCTCGAAGGGCCGTCCCAACACGCCGCCGGCCCCGCCCCTGGCCGTGGTTGCCACCGCCTGGGTCGGCAGCACCTGGCTGCGGGACGTAAGACCGGGCAGGCTGGTCAGCGCCGGGTTGTTGGTGCCTTCGTTGCCGGCCAAGAAGGGGTTGCTCGGGCCCTGGATGTATTTGCGGGCGGTCTGCTCGGCCAACTCCTCGGTCTCGTCCACGTGGACCTTCCAGAGGTAGCCCAGGTTCTGGGGGCCGGACTCGTAGCCCTGTTCGGCGGCGGCCTCATGGTAAAGGTCGAAGGCCTGTTTGGTCGGATCCATCTCGGTGGAGAGCATGATGTAGGGGATGCGCTGTTCCGCGGCCCACATCAGCGAATTTCGGCTGACCACGCCGGGCAGCCAGATCTGAGGGTGGGGCTGCTGGTAGGGACGCACCCAAGGGTTCACGTGCCGGAATTGATAATGCTTGCCCTCCCAACGGAAGGGTCCGGGAGTGGTCCAAGCCTTCACGATGAACTCGTGGGCCTCTTTGAACCGTTCCCAGTTGTAGGCGGGGGGCGCGTTGTGGGCCACGCTTTCGCGGCCGGTGCCACGGACCCATCCCGAGACCAGGCGTCCTTTGGATATGAGGTCAATCATGGAAAGCTGTTCGACCAGCCAAAGGGGGTCGTCCCAGATGGGCAGGATGTTGCCCAAAAGAACGATCTTGGCCCGGTTGGTGATGCGGGCCAAGATGGACGCCTCAACATTCATCGCGCCGCCCATGCAGAACGGCGTGCTGTGGTGCTCGTTCAGCATCAGGCCGTCGAAGCCCATCTCCTCGGCGTAGACCTTCTCATCGAGGTAGCGGTTGTACAGGCTGGCGCCCAGCTCGGGGTCGTAGGCGGAGTTGCTAACGCCCAGGTCCTTTATGGGCGTGCCGGTGGCTCCGAAGAACCCCGACTTCTGGTCCTGGTACGGCCTCTCGGTGAAGTATCCGATGAACATGGCTCAATTCCTTCCGGTCCGGATGCCAAGATTGGGTCAGGCTGGCTAAAACCATCACGCTCGTGCTGACGTGTGCCGCATTATAGCATCGGTCTCGGCCCGTTGTGCCGAGTTAGCCGCGGTTCTGGCAGTGGCGTTTGCCTGCGGTGGGGTCGGCTATACCTAAAACCCAAAGCGCGGCGGGCAGCGCCAAGCCGACGGGGTCGGTTCGAGATCTTCACCCCTTAGATCTGGCGGGCCAACTAGGCATCACCCCCCTGGGTCCACCATGGCCGCGTGGCGAGACCCGTGCAAAACAAGGGTAGCCTACGTCGAAATCCGCTTGAAACGCCCAGACCTATATGATAAGCTTCGCACGCCTAAAATCAGGCCGTTCGCACTCGTGTAGTAATGCTAACCGGTACCCTTCGAGCCTGTAACTTTTAAGAGAGACTCTTCATGGAATCCATTATCGTTGCCCTGGCAGCAGGTGGCGCTGCCCTTTTATTCGCCGCGATCACGGCCATCCGCGTCCTGCGTGCCGACCCCGGCAACCAGCGCATGCGGGTCATCGGCGATGCGATACGCGACGGCGCCGCAACTTTCCTACGCCGGGAATATATGGTCCTGGCCCCGTTCGTGATAGCGGTTGCCGCCGGCCTCTGGGTTTTGATCGACTGGTGGACCCTGGACGCCACCGTTCCCAAGACAGCCATCGCCTATCTGGCGGGAACCGCCTGTTCAGCCGCCGCCGGATACGTTGGCATGAACGTGGCGGTTAGGGCCAACGTCCGCACCGCCGCCGCCGCCATGCACGGGCTGAATCCGGCCTTGCGGATCGCCTTCTCCAGCGGCACCGTCATGGGGCTCACCGTGGTGGGCATCGGCCTGCTGGGCGTGACCATCCTCTACGTCATTTTTAAGGACATCACGGTTGTCGCCGGGTTCGGCATGGGCGCCAGCTCCATCGCCCTGTTCGCCAGGGTTGGCGGCGGCATCTTCACCAAGGCTGCCGACGTAGGCAGCGACCTGGTGGGTAAGATCGAGGCGGGCATCCCCGAAGACGACCCCCGCAACCCCGGAGTGATCGCCGACAACGTAGGCGATAACGTGGGCGACGTTGCCGGGATGGGCGCCGACCTGTTCGAGTCTTACGTTAGCTCGATCATCGCCGCCATGGCCCTTGCCACCGCCGCTACCTGGAAGGCGGATGCCGCGGTGCTGCCTTTGATGTTGGCGGGCGCGGGCATCGTGGCCGCCATACTGGGCACCTTCGTGGTGCGCAGCAGCGAGCAGGCCGACTTCGGTCAGCTTCTGTGGGCGTTGCGGCGGGGCATATTCGCCGCTGCGATCCTGCTGGTGATCTTCGCACTGGTCATAGTGATTACCCTGGACATGGAAATGGTGTGGTTCTGGGCCATCGTGGTGGGTCTGGCGGCAGGCTTGATAATCGGTCTGTCAACTGAGTACTACACCTCCTACGAGTACGGCCCGACACAGCAGGTTGCAGAGACATCCCAGACCGGCGCGGCCACGGTGATGATCAGCGGTATCGCCACCGGGATGGTTAGCACGGTCGTGCCCTTGATGGCGGTGGGATTCACCATCATCATCGCCTTTGAATTGGCCGGTTTCTATGGTGTCGCCTTGGCTGGCGTGGGTCTGTTGTCCACCTTGGGCATAACCCTGGCCACCGACGCCTACGGTCCAGTGGCCGACAACGCCGGCGGAATCGCCGAACAGGCACAACTTGATCCCGAGGTCCGGCAGCGCACCGACGCCCTAGACGCCCTGGGCAACACCACGGCCGCCACCGGCAAGGGATTCGCCATCGGCTCGGCCGCATTGACTTCCCTGGCCCTGTTGGCGGCCTTCGCCACCGCCTCGGATATCACGGTGGTTAACCTGTTGAATCACACGACCATCGTTGGCGTCCTCATCGGCGCCATGCTTCCCTTCCTGTTCGCGGCTTTCACCATGAAGGCCGTGGGCCGTGCGGCCATGTCCATCGTGAATGAGGTCCGCCGCCAGTTCCGGGAGATCCCGGGACTGATGGAGGGGACGGCCGATCCCGACTACACCGAGTGCGTGGATATCGCCACCAAGGGCGCGCTCCGGGAGATGATCGTTCCCGGCCTGATGGCCGTGGCGGCGCCCCTGGCTGTCGGGTTCATCTTGGGGGTTGAATCGCTGGGCGGAATGCTCATCGGCTCAGTGGGGGCCGGGTTCATGCTGGCCATCATGATGGCCACGGCCGGCGGCGCCTGGGACAACGCCAAGAAGTACGTGGAACTGGGCCACTACGGCGGTAAGGGCTCTGACGCCCACAAGGCCGCGGTGGAAGGGGACGTCGTCGGCGACCCGTTCAAAGACACCTCCGGTCCCTCGCTCAACATCCTGTTGAAGCTGATGGCCATCGTGTCACTGGTGTTCGCCCCGGTGTTCCTGGAGGTGACCCCTCTGATCGAAAAGATCACCTAGGCCGTACCGCAAAAAACCAAAAAGGGCGTCCCGGTTGACCGGGGCGCCCTTTTTAATTTGCCGGGATTGCATACGGGTGGTTGGTGCCTATCCCCGGCGGCTATTCCCTATGCTGGTCTAATCGGAGGCTTCGAGGTCCACTATGCGGGCGGTGGCGTCTTCTCCGTCGACTTCCAGGATGCCGATCGTGCCCAAGACGCCCCGCTTGTGCCGGCGTCCAGGGTAGGTCGGGCTGCCGGGGTTCATGATTAAGACGCCGTCCCAGTTGGTGATCAGTTCCTCGTGTGTGTCGCCGAAAAGCACCACGTCCACCGGCTCTTTGAACTTGCGGGCCAGGATCTCGCGTCCGTTGCCTTCGGGCAGCACCAGGCTGGCGCCGTCGGGGCTGGTGGGGATCTTTGGTCCAGGCCACTGGATGTCGTGAATCATGCCGATGGACACCCCCTCAGCCTTTACCACGCGGGTGGTCATGGCCAGCCGGTCTCCGTCTTCCAGCGGGTCTTCATACCCCCGGACCGCCAGCAATGGGGCCACTTCTTCCAGGTAGTCCAAGACGCCCAAGCACTCCAGGTCGCCGCAGTGGAGAATCAGTTCCACGCCGCGCAGGGCGTCCCGAATCTTTTCCGGCAGGTCTCTCCCGCTGCCCGCCGAATGTGTGTCTGAAATCACGCCGATCTTTACTGTCACAGGCTCACCGGTATCGTGGTAAATTTTTCGCTGCTATGTCGCACCAGGCATGGCCCGGAACGTCATATGGCTGCCGGCTGTGGCGCCAGAGCCGCGATGGTGCGGCGAATGGCCTCCAGGCTGGCGCCGTGGGGGAAAGTGGCGATTGGCATGTCGGCCCCCGCCTGCCGGAATCTTGCCAGTTGGCTGCGGCACTGGTCCGGACCGCCCAGGACTGCCACGCTCTCCAGCATCCGCTCCGACACCGAGGCGGCGGCGCGTTCCCGGTCTCCCGAACCCCAAGCTTCCCGCACGGCCTGGGCCTCGGCGGCGAATCCGGCGCGGCTGAAACTCTCGAAGTAGAACGTCCCCATCCCGCCGATATAGTACGCCATATGGGCCCGCAGCAGTTGCTCGCCGTGGGCCAGGTCTTGCGCGTTGTCGGCGGCGTAGCACATCAGATAGGGCGCGGCAGTCACGTCGGCGATGCTTCGGCCAGCCTTGCTGGCGGCGGTGGCGATCTGCTCTTTCAGGTCCGGCAGGCGTTCACGGTTGGCCCAGATGGGCAGCCAGCCGTCGGCCATCTCGCCGGTCAGGGCCAGGTTCTTGGGCCCCAAGCTGGCGATGTAGATGGGGATGCGCTCTTGCACCGGCGGGGAAATCATGCGGAACCGTGCCATCTGGTAGAACCGGCCTTGGTGATCGACGGTCCCGCCGGCCAGGGCCTTGCGCAGAATCTCGATGTACTCGCGGGTCCGGGCCAAGGGGGCGTCGAACGGCACGCCATGCCAGCCTTCAATCACCACCTTGCCGCTGCTGCCCAGGCCCAAGATAGCCCGGCCCTTGGACAGGATATCCAGCGATGCGACGGTCTGCGCGATGAGCGCCGGGGTCCTGCTGAACACCGTGACGATGCCCGTGCCCAGGCGCAGGTTCTCGGTATGGCAGGCCACCATGGTCAGCACCGTAAAGGCGTCCCGGCCCCAGGACTCGCCGGTCCAGAACGAGTGATAACCCAGCATGTCGGCCTGTTGGGCGATGGCGATCACGTCTTCGTCGCCGGTTTCCCGGCTGGCGTTCAGGAATAACCCGATATCGTTCATCGAAGGGTCCTATCGCAACGTTCGCGTTGGGTGGATGGCGGGAGGTCTCAGCGATTATAGGGGAGGGAGTTGGGTGCGCGCCAGAAACCGGGGACGGTCTGGACAGGCGGCGGCTGACAACGAAAAAGGCTAGTTGCGGCTTTCCCAGAGGGTGAAGTAATCGGGCGAATCGCCCTTGAACGCTTCCGTGACCTGCTGTTCGCTCAACTTCTGCATGATGGTCATCTCCCGTTCCACCAGGTCGGAGATGGTGCCCTCCCACCGGTCTGACTCGGCGCCTTTGACGCTGGAGTGAATCAGGTCCCTCAGACCGTCCAATATCCTGCCGGTGTGGGTGGCAAGGGCGCCGCCGCTGACCACGTAGACCACCACCGAGGGGATCTCGTCTTCGTCGTCCACCTGCACCCCCAGCCGGTCCAGGATGAACGTCATGGCGATATCACGGACCGTCTCTTCGACGACGACCGGCAGGTTGATGAAGTGGGAGAAGGGGGACTCGTTGGATGAACGCAGCGACTCTGAGAACTCGGCCTCCACCGTGCGGTAGAACTCGTCGTCGAAGACATCTTCGGTCTTGAGGAGCAGGACCTGGGAGCTGTCTTCCCGGGCGTCAATCACGAGGAATTCGGTTAGATGAGGAAAGATGCAGAGTTGAATATCCGGACGCCCGCCGCCGGGTAATTGTGGGTTGAACAGTTGTTCCATGTATCCCGTTTGTTCTGCTTCCTTCAGGCTTGGCCCACGCTAGAGACATGTGGCCCAAGACACGAGGAACCTTGGGTGGGGCATCGGTGGGCGCCTTGCCAACACTTTAAACCCGGAAAATGTAATTTGCCAGCCTTTGCGCCTGGCGGGTCCCTGGGGGCGGAGAACCCAAATCAAACGCGATCAACCTAAAGAAGGTCTGAGATGTCCTTCAATTGCTGGTAGAGCCAGTGATTGATGTCCTCCCGGTGTACAGAATCGGACATCCGGGTGGCCCGGTCTTTCCGGTCCTCTGGGGACATCGTTATCGCTTGGTGCAGCGCGTTCATGGTGCCTTCGACGTCGGTGGGTGACACGCTTAGCGCGCCGTCGGCCAGTTGGCGGTGCACCCCGCTGCTGTGTGAGAGCACCAGCACGCCGTCGCGGCCGTTGACCACCGGCCCTTCCTTGGCGACTAGGTTCATGCCCTCGACCAAGGTGTTCACCAACAGGGCATCGTACAGCTTCATTCCCGCGATCGCCTGAGTGTAGTTGTTCTCGATGAATGGTAATATCGGCTGCCAATCATCGTTCCCGTGGTTGTTGTTGATCTGCTGGATCACCTGCTGAATCTCGTCCATGTACCGCTGGTACTGGCGGATGTGGGTCCGGGACGGCACGAGGAAGGCCAGGAATTTAACCCTGCCCTTGAGCTCGGGGTAGCGGTTGAGCAACAGCTCGTAGGCGCGGAACCCCCGGACGATGTTCTTGTTGGGCTCGGCCCGGTCGATCCGCACGATGGTTATCTCGCCGGTGTCGGCGGCAAGCTTGGACTCGTAGTCCAGGGCGCGGGGCGAGTTGGCGATGCGCTGCACCTCCTCCACGTTGATGGAGATGGGGTAGACCTTAACCGAGGTTGCATGGCCGTTGCGCATGACCGTGTTATTGGTTCGGTCGACGCTCACATCTGGGACGAATTCTTCAACGGTGTCAAGGAAGCAACGAACGTCGCCGATGGTCTGGAAGCCCAGCAGGTCGGTGGCACACAGCGATTCGCAGATGCGGCGGATGATGTACTCGGGAATCATGTGCCAGTACAGGGGCGTGGGCCAGGGTATGTGTATGAAGTGCTGAATGACAGCGTTGGGAACTCCCTGCCGCACGAACTCGGGCATCAGGTACAGGTGGTAATCGTGGCCGATGACGATGGGCGCCTGTTCCGTGGAACGGGCTTCTTCGATCACGGCGTTGGCGAAGGCCTGGTTAACCGGAATGTAGCCCGTTTCCCAGGCGTCGTGTACGGCGGCGTCGACGTTGGGGTTGTACGGCGGGTTCCACATGTAGTGCTGCAGGAACCAGAGAAGCGGGTTGCAGAGGACGTTGTAGTACTTGTGGTACACGCGCCTGGGAGTGACCACGTAGCGCAGGTTAATCTTGTGGTTGGGCAGGGGGGACCGTAGGTGGGGACCTTGGCCGTTCTGGGAGACCACCCGGTCGCCCTCCCCCATGGCGCTGGCCACCCAGGTGAACTCGTGGTTCTGCATCATCGAGCTAAAAGCGGTGACCACACTGCCGCTGCCCCGGCGGGCTTCCGGGCGGCCTTCGGCGGACATCTGGTGTTCAACCGGGCCGCGGTTACTTACCAAAATGAGAGGGCGCTGCGAAAAAACGGCGTTGCAAAGCTCGTTCAGTTCTGCGGCGTCAGCCATGCTGCGTGCCTGTCAGGATCCTTTTTAGCATCCCGTCACCCAAGTCAGAGACGATTCCAGCCGAGACTGGTTTGTTCTGAATAATCGAAGTATTTAATCAAATCCTACGGTTGTGAACGGATTTTGATTAAATGAATATAATGATTTCGCCTACCATGTATCGGTTTCGGCAACATCATCGTTCGGTGGATTCCCAGTTGTCAAGACAGATTGCCGGGCCTGGTTCCACGTCTTCGGGGCATGCCCAGCCTGGCTTACGCCGTCCGTCCCGCCAGCTTGGCGATGGCCGGTAAGACCTCTGCCAGCTTGGACACGGTGATATCGGGTTCGGATTCGGGGTCGTTGGGGTCTTTACGTTCGTCGAACCCGCTGATCCAGACCGTTTTCATCCCGCAACGCTTGGCGCCCACCACGTCATTCATCACGTGGTCGCCCACATGTATCGTCTGCTCCGGCGTTGCCTCCATCTGGCGGAGGGTCATCAGGAAAATCGCGGCGGCGGGCTTGGCCAGCTTTACCTCGTCGGAAAAGATCAGGGTGTGAAAGTATTTCAGCATGCCCCGTTCTTCCAAGTAAGCGCGGAAGGTGAACCCGGGGGTCATACCGGTATTGGAGATCAGCCCGATCCTTAATCCTAAGTCCGTGACTCCTTGCAGGACCCGAACCGCGTCCTCGTGGGCCGGGGGCGGATGGACCAAGAACGAGTCTGAGTAATGCCGGGCAATCTCATTCATGTATCTAGAGTCATTCCGTTCCAGGCGGTCAACCAGCCCGGGACTGATGTGGTTGACGAAGATGGACACCTGCTCTCGGAAATCGACGTCCAAGCCCTTTTCACGCAGCTCGCGGCATTGCTGGAAGCAGGACATGTAGGCCCCGTTGATCGCCTCCAGGTCGTAGCTCTCGCCGAAATCCTCGATCTCGGTCCGGGCAGCCTCAAGCCGGACCAGAGCGCGCGCCTGCCCCAGGTCCCGCTCGTCTAACAACAGGGTCTGCCAAAGGTCAAAGGTTACGGTGGTGATCTCGGCCAATGCTTCTTGAACTCCGCTCTGTTCGGCCCTTAGACCGCGATCTAAAAAGCCCAAACTCAATTCTACACGATACGAGGTGCTTTGACCGTGTCCGGACCGTATGGTACCGGGAATGACGAATAAGCCAAACTCGGCAACGATGACACCCGGCAAAAATGTTATGCATCTGCGCCCATAAACGGAGATGCAGGGTAACTCGATCAAAGTCTAGCAGTCATCTCCGCGTTGCCCCCGGCGGCGAGCCGGCTAGAGGGGCGGGCGGCGGGTGTGCCAGTCGGTTGCCTGCTCGTAGGCGTGGGCGGCGCGCAGCACGGTCAACTCGTCGAACGGCTTGCCGGCCAGTTGCAGCCCAATGGGCATCCCCTCGGTCGAGAAGCCGCAGGGCACGGAGATGGCGGGGAAACCATTGATGTTGTAGGGACGGGTGTACTGGGTCAGCGCGCCCACCACGCCCACCTCCTGCTCTCCGGCCATCACCCGGGAGGCCAGGATCTCGGGGGCGGTCACCGGCTCGGTGGGTCCGGCCAGCAGGTCAACGTCATCCAGCAGCCGCCGTCCTTCCTGGTCCAAGAGAGCGCGGGCCTGCTGCGCCCGCAGATAATCCGCGGCGCTGATGAACAACCCAGCCTCTAACCGTTGCCGCACCGGCTCATATAGCTGGTGGCCGTCCTTCTCCAGCAGGTCGCGGTGGTAGGCCGTAGCCTCGGCCATCAACACGGTGCTGGAGATAGCCTGAGACTGGTTGAACATGGGGAATGAGACCTCTTTGACCACCGCCCCCATGCTCTCCAGCAGGCTGACCGCGTCCTCCACGGCTTTTCTCACCTCGGCGTCCAGAGGGGCATCGAAGTATTCTTTGACCATGCCGATGCGGAGGCCGCGCACGTCGCCCGTAAGGGCGGAAGTGTAATCGGGGATAGCAACGTTGGCTGAGGCCACATCCTTGGGGTCGTAGCCGGCGATGGCGTTCATGGTGATGGCTGTGTCTTCCACCGTGCGCGTCATGGGGCCGGGGTGGTCCAGCGACCAGGACAACGGCGTCAACCCGTGGCGGCTGACCAGTCCGTAGGTGGGTTTCAGGCCCACGATGCCGCAGAGCGCGGCGGGGATGCGGATGGACCCGCCGGTGTCGC
>MUCI01000047.1 GCA_002816575.1 SAR202 cluster bacterium Casp-Chloro-G2
ACCCAATACCGGCATCAACCAGACGAGATCGGCAGACCAGCCCTATGTCAGATCATGCCGATTTCGATCTTATTTAATCAATCTTTCGCTCACAGGCGGGCAATCACCTCCTGCCCGAAGCGCCGGATTATGTTGTCCGAATCGGAACTGGTTGCCAATATCAGAAGATTGTCCACGCCAGCGTCCCTAATGGTACGGACCTTGGCCAGGCAATCCTCAGGCGTACCCACCACGGCGAACCGGTCGGCCAGGAAGTCGGTCAGGCCCAGTTCGTCGCTGAGCGCCGCGTTCCGGGTATCCCCCAATTGCTCATGCTCCGAGGCAACATACTCGCCTTGAAGGGCCATCACCGACTCTTGCAGGTCCTCTGGCACGTTCTTGCCCTCCAGGGTGAACCGGAAGGCGTGGTGTCCCGACGCAACGAGGGCCATCTTGATCTCGTTGACGGCGTCTTCGCGGCGGTCGGCGATGTTGCACTTGGCGAAGGCCCACACCTCTGCGGACCCTTCAGGCCGGCCAGCGGCACGCTCCCCCTCTCTGATCCGGGCGATGGTGTCGGCCAGCACGTCTTTGGTCAGGCCCGAATGGACGATCACCGCGTCCGCAACGGCGCCGGCCAGGGCCAGGGTCTTGGGCCCCTCGGCCGACATGACGATGGGCACTGGCTGGTCCGACCATTGGACATGGATGGACCTGCCTTTGTAGTTGAAAGGTTGCCCGGCTAGCATGGCGCGCAGGGCGTGGATGTACTCCTCCAGCTCCTTGAGCCTGGCCGGGCGCAAGCCCAGGTTGAGGATGGCGCTGTCGCCGCTGCCGATGCCCACGAACGCCCGCCCTCCGGATATCTCGTTCAGGGTGGCAACGGCCGACGCGGTAACCGCCGGGTGGCGGGTGAGGGCGTTGGTCACGGTTGGGCCGATATGCGCTTTGCTGGTGTTGTTGGCGACCACGCTCAGGCTCAGATATAGCTCCCGCCAAAGGGACTGGGAGTCGGGGATGCCGATGTAGTCGAAACCCAGGTCCTCGGCCAGTCTGGCGCTGACGGCGGTTTCTTTAAGGTCGTGGGGAACTATGCCGACTCCAAATTTCATGGGGTCTCCTTGGGTAAATTCTGGTCTGCGGGAAGTGACGCCATGAACTTGCTCCAGCGCCGCACTTCCCGAGCCTGCCGGAGGTTGTTGAAAGTATAGAGAACGATGCAGAGACCCAACAACGCTTCCGGCACCTCGGAGCCTCGCGGTCCCGAATCGAAATGGTCCATGACGAGCCTGGGGATATTGGCGGTGCGCCAAATATCGCCGGTGCGCCAAACCATGATTAAGAGCAGCGCCGGGGCCAAGGTGATGGACGGGAGGACCAATCGCATCAGGTCGCTCAGTCCCCGCCGGTTGGCCGTAAAACGCCAGAACCCGCCGATCAGGCCCAGCAGGCTTCCCCAGAACAATCCCTCAAACACGACGCTGTCGATGAAGTTTACGTTATGAAGGTTGGTCTCGTTCTGAACGTTGACCTCTTGCAGCACCGCCGGGGTGCCCCATCCGGTCAACCGCTGGCCCCAACTGATCTCTTCCATGGCGCCCAGGAACAAGCCGGAGGCCAGAGCCAGGTAGAAGTACCTCAGGGGGGATAATCTGGTGGACCGCAGCGTCCAGGCCGCCGCTCCGATGGCTGCCGCTCCGGCCAGCGAGGTCGCCACCGACCACCACTCGCTGAGGCCGTCTTCGCTCTCGAGCCAGCCAACCTCGGTGTAGGTGCGCAGCGACCAATGGGCCACCACGGCAAAAACCAGGACCCCGCCCAAAGTCAGAAAGAACCTGAGTCCGTGACCGTCGGGGGGCAGTAGGTCGTCCCTACTTCTCAAGGCGGTTGGCCCGATCGCCCGGACCAATCTGGTGCGAAATGCCGTCACGCCCAGAGGCAAGGTGACAACGGACGCAACAATGCCAGCCCAGCCCCAGGATCGGATCCCATCCCTAATCTGGCCGGCAGTCTCTTGGGAGAGCGGGTTGGGGCCGGAGATGGATGCGCCGGCCAGCCCTTCCACGGCCGAGAACACGGCTCCGCCGAAGACCAGCAACACCAACCCAAAGAGCAGCCCGAACAGGCCGATGACGGTCCACAGGGCAGACGCGCTAAATATCGACGGCGCCGGGTGCTCGAAGCGGTGTACGGGCATGGTTAGCCGGCCGGCAGGGTTAACGGTATATCTTGCGGGGGCCCACGGTGGCCATGTAGCCTTGGAAATTGCGCTTGGTCTCGGGGATGGAATCCCCGCCAAACTTCTCCATGAAGGCGTCGGCCAAAACCAGGGCCAGCATGGCCTCGCCGACCACGCAGGCAGGCGGCGCCTGACAGACGTCGGAGCGCTCGAAATGGGAGAGAACCTCTTCCCCGGTGTCCAGGTCGACGGACGGCAGAGGCGTGACCATGGTGGGGATCGGCTTGATGGCGAAACGGGCGACCAGGGGCATGCCGTTGGTCATGCCGCCTTCGGTGCCGCCCAGCCGATTGGTGTTGCGCCGCCACGGATGGTCCGGGTCGGTCACCGGCAGAATCACGTCATGCACCTGGGAGCCTCGCTGTTCGGCAATCTCCCAACCGGGGCCGATGGACACGGCTTTGACGGCGTTGATGGACATGAGCGCCTGGCAGACCAGGGCGTCGATCTTCTTGTCCCAACTCACGTGGGAGCCCAGACCGATGGGCAGGTTCTCCGCGATGATCTCACAGACACCGCCCACCGTGTCGCCGGCCGCTTTGGTGGCGTCGATCTCGGCGGCCATCTTCAGCGCTGCGTCCGGGTCGGCGCAACGCACCGGCGATTCCTCCACCGCTGCCCAGTCGACGGTATCGGGGACCTGGGCGTGCACCGACCCGATCGAGATGACGTGGCTGTGTATGCAGACGCCGAACTCTTCCAAGAGCTTGATGGCGATGGACCCGGCGGCCACGCGCGCGGCTGTCTCCCGGGCGCTGGCCCGTTCCAGGACGTTTCGCACGTCTTCAAAGCCGTATTTCATGGCGCCAGGCAGGTCGGCGTGGCCAGGGCGGAGGCGGGTGATGCGCTGGGTGCGCGGGCTTTGGGGCGGGCCTTCCAGCGGGTCCACGGACATGGCTTCTTTCCAGTTGGCCCAGTCCTTGTTCTCAACGGTCATGCCGATGGGGCTGCCCAGTGTGTGGCCGTGGCGCACACCGGAGATGATCTTGGCCCGGTCCTGCTCGATGAGCATGCGCCCACCCCGGCCATAACCCTTCTGACGGCGGCCCAGATGGATGCCGATGTAGTCTTCGCTGATGGGCAGTCCGGCGGGGACGCCCTCCACTATTATCACCAATCCCTGTCCGTGGGACTCGCCTGCCGTGGAAAATTTAACCATAGAAGTCCTGCGTGAGAGTTGTGCGTGAAGATTCCGGGTGAAGCACACCGGACGGTAACGGACGCGTTTAGGCCCCGCTAGAAACCCGTCTCATCTATGCGCCTCGTGAAGCCATCTCTTTCATGGCGGCTGCCAGCATCACGTCAACCGGGGCGTCCTGGCCGGTCCACATCTGGAAAGAAAGGACACCCTGGTACACCAGCATGTGGAGCCCGCCCAGAGCGGTTGCGCCGGCGGCCGCAGCCTCCCGGATGAGGGGAGTTTGCATCGGATTATACACCACGTCATTGACGATGGCCGAGGCTGGAATCTGGGCTGCGGCCAGGGGCGAGCCGTGCTCGTCGGGGCCGTGGGACATGCCTACGGTGGTGCAGTTCACTATGAGGTCGGCCGACGCGGCGGCTTGGGTCAGGTCGTCTCCCGATAGCGATACCGCCTCTGCGGTCACGCCGTTGTCTTCAGATAGTTGGGCCAGGGTTTGCGCCCTTTCCAGGGTGCGGTTGGCGATAACCAGAGAGCCCACCCCGCCCCGGACTAGGGCCAGCAGGATGCCTCGAGCGGCGCCGCCCGCGCCCAGTATCAGCGCACGCGTGCCGGTGGGGTCGTAGCCGGTTTCAACCAACAGGGCCCGGAGGAACCCCGGTCCATCGGTGTTGTGCCCCGAAAGATGGCCTTCACGGTTGACGATGGTATTGACGGCTCCGGCGGCCGTGGCCCATTCGTCCACTTCGTCGAGAAAGGGGATCACTGCCTGCTTGTGGGGCACGGTGATGTTGATCCCCAGGGAATCGGGCGCCCGTAAACCAGCGACGAATTCGCCGACACCCTCGGGCGTCACTTCCCATTTCTCGTAGGTGGCGTCGATGCCCAGGTGGTCCAGGGCCGCCTGCTGAAAAACGGGCGAGATGGAGTGGCCGATGGGATAGCCGATGATGCCCAAGCGTTGTGTCATCAGATGGTGGCAGCCACCTAGCCGGCCAACTGCTCCAGAATCTCGTTCAGGTGCTGCTGGCGTTCTTTCAGGTCCTGGAGGCGGGCCTGCTCGGTCTCGACGACTTCCGGTTTGGCCTTCTCGCGGAAGTTGGGGTTGGACACCAGCTTCTCGACCCGGTCCATGTTTTTCACGCATTCAGCAAGCTCGGAGCGCAGGCGTTCTTGCTCGGCGCTGAGGTCGACCACACCTTCGAGGAGCAGGTGGACGATGAGCGGATTCACGACCAGCGTAACTCCCTTGGCGTTGTCGTTCCCGTTGGGTGCGCCGGCTCCGATGTGCAGCGGCTCCACCCGGGAGAGGGCGCGCACGACCTCGGCTTCTTCCTCCATCAGGCCCTGCATGCCGTTGGACTCCACGTGGGCTTCCAGACGCTGGCCGGCCGGGATGCGGAGTTGGGCGCGGGTGTTGCGCACGGCGCGGATCGCCTGCATGACCAGTCCGATCTCTTCCTCGGCCTGGGCGTCGGCCCGGGGGCTGTCGGCGGTGGGGTAGTCGGCCACCATGATGGATGGGGCTTGGCCGCCCTCCCGCGGTAGCTTGGAGCGCAGGTTCTGCCAGATCTCTTCGGTGATGAAAGGCATGAACGGGTGGAGGAGGCGCTGGGTGCGCTCCAAAACGTGCGCCAGCGTGGGCAGCGGCGACGGGCCCTCCCCGGAGCGCAGGCGGAGCTTGGCCATCTCGATGTACCAGTCGCAGTAGTCGTTCCAGAAGAAGTCGTACAGTTTCTGTTGGGCGTCACCAAGCTCGAAGTTACGAAGCGAATCGTTGACCTCGGCCGTCACGCGGTCCAGACGGCTGACGATCCAGCGGTCTTCCCGATGTTCGATATCCGGCAGGTCGTGCCAGCCTTCCAAGCCCGATTTTCCTTCCAGCCCGGTGATCACGAAGCGGGAGGCGTTCCAGACCTTGTTGGCGAAGTTGCGGGCGGCTTCCAAGCGGTTCTCGCCGAAGCGCAGGTCGTTGCCCGGCGCGGTGCCCGTGGTTAGGGCGAAACGGAGGGCGTCGGTGCCGTACTTATCGATCAGCTCCAGTGGGTCCAAGGTGTTGCCCCGGGTCTTGCTCATCTTGGCGCCGGTGGCGTCGCGGATGAGACCATGGAGGAACACCGTGCGGAAGGGGACCTGGCCCGTGTTCTCGATCCCCATCATGATCATGCGGGCCACCCAAAAGAATAGGATGTCGTAGCCCGTTTCCAGCACGGCGGTGGGGTAGAAATAGTCCAGGTCCTCGGTCTGGTCCGGCCAGCCCAGGGTCGAGTGGGGCCAGAGTCCAGAACTGAACCAGGTGTCCAGCACGTCGGCATCCTGCTCGATCTCCGTGCCGCCGCAGCTTTCGCAGGCGCTCGGGTCTTCCAGCGACACGGTCATGTGCCGGCAGGAAGCGCAGTACCAGACCGGGATGCGGTGTCCCCACCAGAGTTGGCGGCTGATGCACCAGTCGCGGATGTTCTCCAGCCAGTTGAGGTAGACCCTGGTAAAACGTTCGGGGACCACCTTGATGTCGCCGTTGGCCACCGCCGCGTGCGCCTTGCCGGCGATGCTGTCCGAATCCTCATGGCTGCCCAGGTCCACGAACCATTGGAGGCTGACCAGAGGCTCCACGACGGAGCTGCAACGCTGGCAGTGTCCCACCGAGTGGCGATGGTCTTCCACCTTTTCCAATAGGCCAAGTTGGTCCAGCTCTGCAACAACTTTCTGCCGGGCGTCCATGCGCTCAACGCCCTCGTACTTGCCGGCGGCGGATGTCAAGTTGCCATCCAGTCCGATGACATTGAAGACCTCCAGACCATGGCGTTGGCCGATCTCAAAGTCCACCGGATCGTGGGCCGGGGTGACCTTGAGCGCGCCGGTCCCGAACTCCCGGTCGATGGCTTCGTCGCCGACCACCGGGATGGGCCGGTCCATGATCGGCAGGACCGCGTTCTTCCCGACGATGCCGCTGTACCTTTCGTCCTCGGGATGCACGGCCACGCCGGTGTCGCCCAGCATGGTTTCGGGCCGGGTGGTGGCCACGGTGATGAAAGTGCTGGGGTCGTCTTCCAGTGGATAGCGGATGTGGTAGAGCTTGCCGTCCACATCCTGGTAATCGACCTCAAGGTCACTGAGGGCGGTGGCGCAGCGGGTGCACCAGTTGATGATTCGCTCGTGGCGGTAGATCCGGCCCTTCTTATATAGGTTGACGAAGGTTGTTCGGACGGCTTTGGAGGGGCCTGGGTCTAGGGTGAACCGGAGCCGGTCCCAGTCGGCGGAGATTCCCAGACGCCTGGACTGCTCGTGGATGATGCCGCCGGTCTTGCCCACGTGGTCCCAGACCCGCTCAACGAAGCGCTCACGGCCCAGGTCGTGGCGACTGGTCCCCTCGGCTGCTAGTTGCCGCTCCACCGCCCATTGGGTGGCGATGCCGGCGTGGTCGGTGCCGGGCAGCCAGAGTGTGGGAACGCCAGTCATCCTGCGCCAGCGCACCAGTGCGTCCTCGATGGCCTTTTCCAGGGCATGGCCCAGGTGCAGTTCGCCGGTGACGTTGGGCGGCGGCATGATGATGACGTAGGGCTCTTTGCCCTTCTCGATGGCGGCGTTGAAATAGCCCTTGGACTGCCAGTCCTGGTAGATGCGCTGTTCGACGTCGGCGGCGTTGTAAGCGCTGGGCATCTGGGCTGAAGTCATTCCCGGAAGGTTCTCCATCATTGGCAGTGCCCGGTGGCAGTGCGCGTTGTTAGCAACGGCCAGACGAATTTCGCCGCGGCCAGTCACCAGCAAATATAACATTCACCGTCGTTTAGCGTCTATCGAAGCGCCAGAACTAAGGGCCGAGAATGGGAGTGGCACACCACGCCTATAAAAGTCCCGTTTCGTGTTCTAAAACGGATCGCTAGGTTAAAGCGGGAAAGATGTGTTGGTGGCCGGAGATGCCGGAATCCGGACAGTGTTTTTGATGGAGACCCAGGCGGTCAGCCGGCGGCGTTGGGTTGGCTGGAGCGGCGGCGTTCGTTGCGGCGCTGTTCCAACTGCTCCAACCGCCGGATGGCCTTCCGCGTGTCGCTGGCAACCCGGGCCGGGTCCCAGAGGTTGATGCGGCGTTTGTGGAGCCAGTAGGTGAACTCGTTCAGATCGGAGAGGGTCAGGTTGCGCCGCCGGTCTTTCCTGGTGGCCTTCTGAAATTCCTCCAACAATTCGGAGCGGGGTTTACCGTACAGACGGTTGAAGGCTTGCTCGGTCAATTCCTCGTTGTCCGGGAGGCTGCGGGAGAGGTGGCGCTTCCGGACCTCCTCTTCCGACGTCAACTGCAGGGCTTCCTCCAGGACCACGCCGTAGCGAAAGTTCATGTACGCCCGGTATTTGCTTGGCCCTAGGTAATCGCGGAATTGGTCTTCATCCATGGTGTCGGGGATCTGCCCATTGAACAGGAATTTTTCCTTCTCATCCGAAGGAATGGCACCCGGGATGGCGCCGTCAACGTCGGCGCATAGGCGCTCCGCCAGCAGCAGCCAGTCAAAGGCTTCGCCTTGGAGCAGGTAACGGTAATTGCGGCCCTCATAGGTCTCTTCGGGCATGGTCCAACGGCCGATCGCCTCAATGATGGCGTGGCGCCAGGGTGCGCCGGCGGCCAGGGCGGTACGCAGATGCACGACGGCCTCAGGAACCGCGTGGGTGATGGCGGTCTCGCTGGACGGCTCGATTATCTGCGACCAATCGTTGGGCTCGGGATCTCGGGATGCGTGGCTCATGCCGGGGCCGTACCGCTGCGCCGTTGGTCGAAAACACCGAGACGCTTCGGCTTGGGGGTCCGTATGAACTCTAAGAACTGCTCTCTAGGGAGGGTGTTGAGTATGTCTTCCGGCCGGCACCAGGCGCGGCGGGCGACCGCCACGCCAAAGCGGCGTTTGTCCAGATGGGTGTGGTGGTGGGAATCGGTGTTGATGACCAGCGGCACACCCAGTTCTCGGGCCCGGTAGGCGTGAGTGTCGCGGAGGTCCAGACGCTCCGGAGAGGCGTTGATCTCCAGTGCGGTCCCTGTGTCCCGGGCAGCCTGCAGCACCGCTTCGACGTCGAATTCCACCGGTTCGCGCTGTCCCAACAGCCGGGTGGATAGATGCCCGATGATGGTCACCGAGGGATGCTCCATGGCCTTGATCATCCGGGCGGTCATCGTGGCCTGGTCTTGGCCCATGGCCGAGTGGACCGAGGCCACCACCACGTCCAATCTGGACAAAATCTCGTCGGGATAGTCCAACTCGCCGTTGGCCCGGATGTCGCACTCGGACCCGCAGAGGATGGTGATGTCGTACTTGTCCTGCATGGACCGAAGCAGCTCGATCTGGGACTCGAGCCGCTCATTGGACAGGCCGTTGGCCACCCCCAGGCCGGCCGAGTGGTCGGTGAGGGCCATGTATTCGTAGCCCTGGGCGGCGGCGGCCTCGATCATCATCTCGATGGGGTCGTTACCGTCGCTCCACTCGCTATGCAGGTGCAGATCGCCCTTGAGGTGCGATTCTTCCACCAGCGAAGGCAATTTTTCTTCCAGGGCTGCGTCCAGTTCATACAGGCCGGTCCGAATCTCGGGCGGCATCCAGGGCAGACCCAGCCGGGCGTAGAAGCCCTCCTCGTCGGCGAACTCCTCCACCTGGCCGGTCTCGGTGTCGGTGATGCCGTATTCGTTGAGGGAAAGGCCCTGTCGGTTGGCGAAGTCGCGGAGGCGTATGTTGTGCTGCTGGCTGCCGGTGAAGTACTGCAGCAACGCGCCGAAGGAGCCTGGCTCGCCGATCCGCAGGTCGATCTGGATGCCCGACTCCACGACGACGCTGGTTTTCTTGGGACCGTGTACCAGCACATCCTTGACCATTGGCAGCGCCACCAAGGCGTCGCCCACCGACTCGGGATCGGGCGCGGTGCCGACCAGGTCGATGTCACCGATGGTCTCTTCCCAGCGTCTCAGGCTGCCCGCCGGGAAGAGAGGGCCGATGTCCGGGCACTGATCCCGGAGCGCGGCCATCACCTCTTCGGCCACCGGCAGTGCCTGGCCGATGGGCGTTCGGCTGCCCCTGTTCTGGACCGCTTGGATGTGGCGCAGGATGTTTTCGGCGGCCCGTTTTCCCATCCGGGGCAGCTGGGCCAGGCGTCCGTCAGCGGCGGCCTCGGCCACGCCCTCGACCGTGCTGATGCCCAGGTCTTGGCTGATGAGCATGGCTGTCTTGGGACCGATGCCTGGAATATCCTTCAACTCCAGTATCCCAGGCGGTAGTTCTTCAAGAAGCTTCTGGTAGGCGGAAACCTCGCCGGTCTCGATAAGCTCGACGATCTTCTCGCTGATCGCCTTGCCGATGCCCGGTATCTTCTTGAGGTCCTCGCCGTTCTCAACGGCGACAGAAAGGGGGGAGGACAGTTGCTCGATGGTCCGGGCGGCCCTTTGGTAGGCGCGAATCTTGAAGACCGTATCGCCCTTCATCTCGAGTAGGGCGCCCATGTTCTCGAAGAGTTCGGCTATCTGTTGATTTGTGGGATTCATGGTAAGCGGCGATGGATTGGGGTGTGGGGCATTACTGGCTACGCTGCGCCGCTGCCCTGGATGCCCTGGACCATCTGACTCATGAAAGACGACAGGTGCCGGACGCCGCTGATGGCTGCGATGTACTCCATGCGTTTTGGTCCGACGACGCAGATGGTGCCGCTGACGCCTTGGGGAGCGCCGTACTGGCACAAGATTACGCCGAACGGAGTCAGGAACTCATCTTGGTTCTCCGCGCCGATACAAACCACCGGGTCTCCGGACTCGGCCATGCCCCTAAGGACCCGTTCCAACAGGACGCGTTCTTCCACCAACTGCACCAACTCACGCGCCAGTTCCCCTCTGGAAAACTCCGGCTGGCCAAGGAGCAGGCGTAGTCCATCCGTGTATTGCTCATAGGCGTTGGCTGCTTCGGCTTCTCGCATCAGGCTGAGAGAGCCCTCTTTGACCTGCTCTTCCAGTGAGTTCAGCTCTAGTTGGTTGGCTTGCATCTGGGCCCGGCTCAGACCGCCCAGCGACTCATTAAGGCGGTTGGCGGCCAGGTCCAGTTGTGCTTGGTCCACCCTATTGCCGAAGGGTAGCAGGCGTCTGAGGAGCCTTGCCTCTTCAAGCACCACAACCAGCAGCGCCGTCGTTTCTTGGAGGAAGACGAGTTGGATCCGCTTGAGGCGGGGAGAAACGGCCCTGGGGGCGGTGACGATGGCCAGGTTCGCAGTCAACCTCGACAATATCGCCGCGCACCGTTGGCTCCAAGAGCCTATGTCAGGCTCCGTCTGGGCCAGGTCACGGTCAACGCTTTCGCGTAATTCGGAAGATAGCTGGGGAATCTCGGGTAGGGATTCGACGTAGAACCGGTAGCCCAGGTCTGAAGGAACGCCGCCCGAAGATACGTGTGGCCGGGAGATATAGCCGTCCTCGGCGAGCTGAGACATGGTGGTGCGGACGCTGGCGGAGCTGATCTGATGCGGGAGGTTGCGGGCGATATCATCTGACGCTACCGGAGTAGCGGATTGAAGGTATTCACCCACGAGAACGTTAAGTACGGTTGCTGCGCGTTCGCCGAGCATCATTCCCCCGCCAACACAGCCTCGCATCCCCTCAGTTTGAGGCTGTGGGAGCCGCTTTCGGACGTTACCATAGCTTTCTGGGAAGTGTCAAACGTTGACCCAACCGCCCAGCCCAATTATACTCAGCCAGGGCTTTCGTCCCTATCGTTTCCCAGGGTTTTGTCCTGGATTTTAATCATTAATTTAATCATTGATCAGGTGGGTTGGGATTGGCGTGATTCCTCAGGCTAGAACTCTTTCCCTCATCGACGTTATCGTCCCCGTTGACCGACTCGGCGCGCGCATCGCCCGTGACGCGGTTCTCATAGTCGCTTTCAGTCTGTTGGTGGCCGGATCAGCTCGTATATCGGTCTACCTTCCCTTCACTCCGGTGCCCATCACCGGACAAACCTTGGCTGTGCTCCTGGCGGGAGCGGTGTTGGGCAGTTGGCGGGGCGCCGCGGCAGTGGCCTTGTATGCGGTTGAAGGAAGCCAATTATCCGTATTCGCCGGCGGAAGTTCCTCAGTCTTTCACTGGTCGGCAGGGTCCGGCGGCTACCTCTTTGGTATCACCTCCGGTACCTCAGGCCTGTTGTGGGACCTGGCGTCCGGCGGTTACATAATCGGATTCATCCCCGCGGCCTTCGTGGTCGGCTACCTCTGCGAACGTGGTTGGGACCGTAAGTCGTGGATCATGATAGCCATGCTCGCCGGAAACGCCATCATTTACATTCCCGGCCTCCTGCAGCTTTCATTCTTCGTACCCAACGACAAGGTGCTGGAATACGGACTCTACCCCTTCATCGCCGGTGACCTGATCAAGCTGTATCTCGCGGCTATCTCGGTCCCCGTCGCCTGGAGCCTCTTAAATCTGAAACAACACCGGGATGGACGATGGACATAACTTGGCTAGGGCACTCTTGCTTCCGGCTTCACGACGCCGACATGGTGGTGATGACCGACCCTTACCCGCCGTCCATCGGCCTCAGGGTCGATAACCGGCCGGCTTCCATCGTAACGGTGAGCAACGCGCACCCCAATCACGACCACACCACCGGCATCGAGGGTGACCCCAAGATATTCTCCAATCCCGGCGAGTACGAATTCAACGGCGTAACGGCAAGGGGGGTAATGACTCCATTGCCCGATGGCCAACCCCTCTCAGAGCGAAACGTTGCCTTCACCATCTCCATGGGCGGCATCAATATCTGCCATTTGGGGGATATCTCGGTGCCTTTGCCCACCCGTTTGATCGACGAATTAAAGCCGGTTGATGTGGTCTTGGTTCCCGCCGGAGCCCACTGCACCCTGGACATGGAGCAGGTGTTTCAAGTGCTGCAGGACCTGGACGGCAAGATCGCCATCCCGATGCATTACAAAACCGACGGCCTGAACGCAGAGGTAGACCCCATAGACAATTTCGTCCGCCGCATGGGGTTGGAAGATGTCCAAGCGCAGCCTAGGCTGGTCGTCACGCCTACGAGTCTGGGCACCGACATGAGAGTGGTGGTAATGACCAGCCAAGGGCGCCCACGCTAACCACTTCCCGTCTGCCCCTTTGACGGTCCCCGAAATCCCCATCAACTCCATCCCTTACTTTCTAATAAAGCCCATCCGCACGTCCAAATAGCGTTGACGGCCTGGCCGACGAAGCAAGTGGACCCTAGGCAAACCAAGAGGAAGCGGCGGTCTGCGGCCGTGGGTTACCGGAGTGAGAATGCCATGGCCTGGACGAACTGCCCTTTACTCGGCTTTACGTCTACCGAGCAGCAGGAGCGTGCCACCGGCGACCACCGCGGCTCCACCGGCCATCAAAGCCAATTTGGGAAACTTGGTAACCGACGGATCGCCCGCGATGGGCAATGAAGCCGTGGGAGTAGGTACCGGGGTGGATTCCGGTTTGGGTGTGGGGGCAGGAGAGGGAAGCGGGTCAACGAAGGTGAGGTCTTGAACGTAAAAGTCGAACACGCCGATATATGGCCTGGACTCCACCGCCTGGATCCTGCCGAACGAGTTCACCAGGTAAAAGGTGATGGTGCGCCCGATCAGGGCCTCGTTGGACGGATCAACCTCCAAGCCGTTGAAGAGTCCCCCAGCATCCAGAAAGTATGGTTTACTTTGGAAACCCGTCTCACAATCGTCGATGCAGGCGATCAGTTCGGTGCCCTCGGGAGCGGGCGAACCGAGCACGCGCGCGGCGCCGGAGAAGAAATCCTGAAAGAAGGGTTGGGGAGGACGCTCAGATTGGGGCGGGGACGCCCCCAGCACACCAAACCCCACTAAGAGAAGTATTCCGGCCAGTAAGATATATGAAGTAGTCCGCCTCACCACACTTCCCTCAATACCACACGTCCCTCGATCGGTTGCCACAGGCTCCAAAAGCGCCCACACGCCGACCTTGATCAAAACCGTGGAACCCAGTCCCACACGGGAACCAAACGCAAGCCCCCGGGGGCGATGGCCCCCATCTATCGTGGCCCATCAAGCGTCCCGTTGCAAGCAGAAACGGAGGGCGGTTGGTCCGGTTTTAGGGTTTAGCCGCTCCAAAGCAAAGGGGGCATCCCAACGGGTCGGGATGCCCCCTTTAACGTGTTACCTAGTTCCGATTAAAGGACTAAGCTCGGCGTCCCATCATGTAGGCTCCACCGGCTCCCAATAGGGCAACGATGGCCACAATCAGAGCGATGATGCTCAGGAGAGAGCCGCCGTCATCGCCGGCAGGACCAGCGGGACCCATGGCTCCGGGGGCGCCGTTGGAACCATCAGTTCCATCGGACCCGGAGTCGCCCTTGGGGCCAGCGGGACCGGCGGCGCCGGTATCGCCTTTGTCGCCCTTAGGACCAGCAGGCCCAACGTCCCCAGTGCCTCCAGGCACCGAGCCCGAGCCGGTGTTTCCGCTGGAAGCGGTCAGATCGAGGATATCTGCACCGCCCTGAATCCAAGTGGCGGTCTGGTCTGCGTTCGCAGACCCGACCCGGAACGAGACGGTCTTCCCACTGAAGGAGCCGTCAACCTCGTCCACCTTGATGGTGTAGGTACTGGCGGAGATGTTGGTGGCGGCTACCTGCGCGCCGTCCACCCAAGCGGTGACGGCGGTGCCGTCGACGGCCGTTGCGCCGTCCAATACTGCGGTCCCCGTGAATATGTGCGGAGGAACCCGCTGGGCGAACACGGCCGTGGGTATAGTCAATAGAAGTGCCAAGGCCGTAATTAAGGCCAGGAATCTAGTTTTGGTCATTCGGTCCTCCTTGTCTCGATAGTGGTTGGTAGTGCGAGGCCGCCACCTTGCGGAAGCGGCCTCACTTAAACCTTATGCTTCCCCTAGGTTACTTGAGGGAGAACAGGCTCCAACCCGCCAGGTAGGTCTTGCCCTGGAATTCCTGGGCGGTGTTGAGCTTCACCCAGACGACATCACCAGATCCAGTGGCCTTAAGGTCGCTGGCTTCGGCGAATGCCGGCCGTGGGTCGAAGAACGCCCACGTCTGGGTGGAGTTATCGAACCGGAATACCCGAATCAAGTTATCGTTAGCGATGAGGTCGGCGAACACATCAGCCGTAGGCGTCGTGTCCGAAGGCGCCGGTGCGGTGGTCTTGGTCACGGTCACGGACGTGGAAACCGTGGTGCCGCCGATGGTTACCGACACCAACTGGGATCCGGTCAGTCCAGGAACCTTGAACGAGACGGTCAAGGCGCCAGCCGAGTTCGTCGTGGCTACGCCCTCTCGGACATCCGCGCCACCAATGGTGAGAGCAGACAGACCCGAGTCGGGAACGAAGCCGGTGGCATCGAGGGTCACGATGGAACCCACGGTAGCCGAGGCGGCCGACAGCACTACCTTAGGAGCAGGCACCGTCAGGCTCTGCGCAGTGGCGGTGTTCCCGAGAGAACTGCCGTCAGCGGCGGAGAACGAGATTACCTTGAGTCCGACGCCAACCGTGCTGGGCAGTTCCATCGTCGTCTCAAACGCACCAGCTGAGCCGGCCGTGGCAACCTTGGTCCCTACCGCCAAACCACTAGAGTTCAACGTGATGGTCACGGAGGATAGAGGCACCCATCCGGCGCCGGTGATCGTTACGACCTGACCCATGGTCGCCGAGGAAGGGCTGAGAGTGATGGTCGGCTGGGTCACGGTGAAGCTGCCGGAACCGGCCAGTGTACCGGAGTCGGTCATGGACACGGTCTTGGCACCCAATCCGGCGGAAGCAGGCACCGTTACTTCAGTTGCTGGCAGGCCACCAGTGGTGGTCAGGTTAACCAAGGCGTGTACCGTCGCAACGCTGTCGACCAAGATGCCGTTGGCGGCAACTGAGCCGTTGGCGGTGAACTTTTCACCAGATACGAGAATCTTGGTTCCCCGTGGGCCGCTGGTCGGGGTAACCGTCAGACCGCGCGTCTGGACCGTGAACTTAGCTGTCCCGGTCGTGTTGGCGCCGTCATCGCCCCTGATCGACACGGTGACGGTTATGGTCGTCGCAGTGGCGGAAGCGGGGATGGTGAATTGGTCTGCGCCAGGCAGGTCACCGGCGCC
>MUCI01000048.1 GCA_002816575.1 SAR202 cluster bacterium Casp-Chloro-G2
GGCTATCCTGGCTATCCTGGCTATCCTGGCTATCCTGGCTATCCTGGCTATCCTGGCTATCCTGGCTATCCTGGCTATCCTGGCTATCCCGGCTATCCCGGCTATCCCGGCTATCCCGGGCGGGTGCTAGCCTGAAAACCGGACTTTAGCCAGGCACGAGCGGCACTGAAGATGGCGATGAAACGAGAAAGAAAGGAACGGGCGCCGATACTGGAACCGGGGTTTTGGCTCGACGATGATCTGCGGGTGATCCAGCACCTGGGCGGCAGCCGCAAGGTCGACGTCTATAGCTGCTCCAGCAAGCGGTTGGACATGCTGGTCAGCTGCAAGGTGTTGCGCCCGGAGTATTGCATCGATTTCTCGGCCCTGGATGATATCCGGATAGAGGGTGAGCTCCTGCTCCGTCTACATCATCCCAACGTTGTCGAGGGATACGGCATGGAGCTGGAAGAATACCCAAGAATCATCATGGAACACCTGCAAGGCGTGACCGTGGAATCGGCGTTTCTTTCTGGGAACTTCGGGGCCTTCGACTATCTTGACGCCGTCGATGTGGCCTTGGATGTGGCCAGAGGCCTGACCCACGTACACCAGCAGGGACTCCTGCATCTTGACGTGAAACCGGCCAACGTCATGTACCACGAAGGGCACGCCACCCTGTTTGACTTCAGCGTGGCCGAAGAATTCAGCGCGGGGGACACCCTGCGCGACGATGCGGGGACCACCGAGTATATGGCCCCGGAGCAGACAGCCCGCGAAGAAGTGGGCTATTACACCGATGTCTTCGGCCTGGGCGTGCTATTCTACCGACTGCTGTCCGGTGGAGCCTATCCCTACCCGGTGATGGAGGTCACTAAGGATACGGACGATGTCGGAAATTCAGGCGGGACCAAAAGCAGGCTGGACTACGGTTCCCTCCCGGTCAATCCTAGCGTGCACAATCCCAATGCCCCTGAAGAACTGGGGGAGATAGCCTTGAGAGCCGTCCAGGTAGACAAGTCGCTTCGATTCGCCACGCCGGAAGAATTCTCCGCCGCGTTGGAAAAAGCCTTGAAGGCGGTCGGAGGCTGGTCTCCCGGCCCATAGCCGCAGACGTGCCGGCGATCCAAAGGTGGCTGAATCGCCTGAAACAGGCCTTTTAGCTCGGCGTCCTGCGCCGATAGGCTGAGATGATTAATAATCTGTGGCGTCCTCTTCGAGAGCGCGGGTCCCTTGCATCTCACTTCCGTTATGTCTGGTAACCCAGAGCCGTCATTGATTGCGATTGCCGTGACGCTCTGTCAAAATGGGGACTCCGGGCAACTGCACCGCAGACAGTTGAGCAGAGCCAAATTGGCCCTATAACTGGCAGGGAAGTGATGGGTAATGGCAGATGAGTTACTGAATCTGGGATCCAAGCCGGAAGCCAGGATATTGATCGCCGGATGGCGGCGGCAATGGTCCGACGGGGGCGAGATCTCCAGCGGCCTCCCCCGGTATCTGATTAGCAAACTTGGTGCGTCCCAGTTCGGCGAGATGGGGCAGGAAGTCTCCAAGCACTGCTACCCGTTCCAAGTGCCGGGCACCCACGACACGTACCGCCCCAGAGTGGCCTATTCCGACGGCCTGCCCAGCCAACCCATGACCCGCCGCAACCGCTTCTATGACGCCGGTAACGGAGTGATCATTTTCCTGGGTCAGGAACCTTGGTTTCGGATCGACGTGTACGCGGATGCGTTCTTCCAAGCGGTACGGGAGTTGGGGACGCCCAAGATCGTGGCCGTGGAGGGCTATAATGGCGCCGCGCCGCCCGAGATGGAGCGCAGCGTTAGTTGCATCTACAGCCGCGCCGATATGAAAGAGAACCTCGACCAGTACGGCCTGCGTTACTCCAACTATGGTTCACAGAGCCGCAATGGCCCGACCATCGCCATGGCTCTCGTGACCCTGGCCCACTTCGAGCACCCGGAACTGGAGATGCTCCGGATGGGCGCGATGGCCCCCATGTACCCGTTCCTGACCGCCAGCAACGACCCGGTGGGCATCAGCCGCGACCACCGCGCGTTCTATGACATCATGCGGCGTTTGAAGGCGATGTACGACCTGGACGTGGACCTCTCCGAACTTTTGGCCCTGGGCGAAGCCGAGTCTCAAGAGTTGATGGAAACACTAGACAAGATTGCCCAGACCAACTCTCAAGCCAAGGAACTGATCGAACGGGCCAAGGCCGACTTCAATTACACGCCATTCGAGACCACCTTCTCCCTGGACCCGGCGTTGGACCGGACACTGGAAGATATTCTCAGGAACGCTTCCGACCAACCCGACGAGAACTAAACCAACGCCCCGGACCTGCCGAACGAGACCCAAGTGTCAGCCAGGTTCCCTACGACTGCCATTCGCCGGGCTAAAAAACCAGCCCTTCAGCTTCGGCGGCTTTCTCTATCAACTCCCAGCCTTCTTCCATCCCCGGCACAAAGTAGCGGCAGGCCTCACCGTCCAAAACCGATTTTCCCACCGCGTCCTCGGCGGTGACGGATAGGAAAGCGGCTTCGATCTCCGACACCAGGGCTGGGTCAAGTGTCTGCTGCGACGTGAAGCAGCAGTGACTGTATCCAGGACTGGACCAAAATATCCGAAAATCGTCTCTGGGCAATGTGCCGTCTTCGGCCATGACTTCCATGGCCCGTTGGCTGACGGCTCCCGCATCGAATTCCCCGCTAACCACGCGTTCGATCACGTCCTGTTCATCGGACTTGGCATCCGATCTCCGGTCGTCGTAGAAGCTGTTGGCCGCCAGGTCCTTGGACGGGTTGATCCCCGAATCCTTCAGGAGCGAATAGGCCAAAAGTCCCGCCTGCACCGACGACCGGCGGCCGAAGGCGAAGCTGCGGTTCTTTAGGTCTTCCACGGTCAATATGTTGGAACCGGTGGCGGTGATGAAGTGGGTGGTGAAGTTGACATCCACGTCCCGCATGGCGATCACCCGGCAACCGTCGCCCGCCTGACGCTTCATCTTCACGTAGCTAAGTGGGCCGTTCCAGGCCAGGTCGATCTCCCCTTTAACGAAGGCGTCGACCATGATGTCGTAATCGGAGTACAAGACCCATTCCAAGTCGATTCCCCGCCGTCGAAATAGGGTCTCAAGCCCTTGGAAAACCTCCATATGGGGCGCCGTTGCCGTGCCACCTAACCTAACCATTGCCATCCTCCGCAAATAACGTCTGGTAAAGATATTTGGCGCTTATAGATTATGAAACCCTACGCAAGCATATGAACGCGCATGTCATAGATTACAACATCTCTGGGACCAGTCGTTGGCCCCCAAGTGATTGATTAAACACTTGAACCCCACCGCGGACCTGCATATGGGGCCGGACACATCATTGCCATCTATCCCCCTCCTAAACCTGTACTTGCGCGCCAGTCCCAGTAGTTTGACGGTCCCCGAAATCAGACCACCAGACCCGGCTAGGCCCGAACATGATGCCGGTACTCCGGCAAGGACTCTTGGAGTACCGCTACTTCTTGAACTCCGGCATCACTTCCTTGCCGAACCGTTCCAACTGTTCCAGAATCACACTCTGGGGCGTTCCGATCACCGAGCCAACATTTATCTGGTCAAGACCGGGATACCGGGTCTGCAGATCGTTAATCTTCTCGGCAATCATGTCCGGAGGGCCGCAGAGCCAGGAGCCCGCTTTTACCCCATCCTCCAGCGTCGGCAGTCCGGCGGACCTGGCCTTGGCAGAGCCAGCGCCCAATGCGGAGATCTGGTCATTGGACAGGCCTCGCACGAACCCCAGGGGCGCGAACATCTTCATATTCTCCTCAAAGAACCGGCGAGCCTCGTTGATGGCTTTCTCTTCTGTGTCGGCGATGTGGACGGAGTAGCCGATGCAGAGGTCGGCGCCCAGTTCGGTGTCACGTCCGCTCTTGGCCAGAGTGTCGCGCCATTGTCCGACCACTTGGTCGGTAGCCCCGCCTGCCGGCGGCGCCGCCGCCGATGATGCCTTTGATGCCGTGCTTGACCATGAAATCCATGGCCCTTTGGCTGGCGCTGACCACCGGCTGCCAAGTCTCTACGGGCAGGGTCCGGGGGCGGGGCACCAGGGTGATCTCTTTCAGCGTGTAGCCCCGGTATGGGACCTCCGGGGGCAGGTCATAATACTTGCCGTGATGGGAGAAGGACTCCTCGTTGAAGGCCTTCATCATGATCTCGACCTGCTCTTCGAATATCTCCCGGTTGGCGTCGTTGTCTGTCAGCGTGCTGGGAACGCCAAAGGTATCGACCTCCCGGGAGTGGTAGCCGCGGCCGACGCCGAATATGACCCGCCCACCGGTGAGGATATCGGCGGTGGCGTAGTCTTCAGCCAGGCGCAGCGGATGCCACATGGGATTGACGTTGAACCCGCAGCCAAACTTCAAGTTCTTGGTCAGATGTGCCAGATGAACGTAGAGGAGCAGCAGATTGGGCAGGCATTCGTAGCCCTCGCGCTGAAAATGGTGCTCGGCCGACCAGAAGGTGTCGTAGCCAAGTTCTTCGAGCTTGAGGGCGATCGCCTCAGTCTTCCCGAATACACCGGCCAATCTCTCGTCCGAGAGCCACCGGTCGTTCACGGGCGTCGCGTCGAATCCCGTGTCGTCGAAGTCCACGTGTCCCGCGAATAGACTTCCAAATTTGGTGATCATCTGATCCTCCACAATCGTTAAGCGTTTGACTCTGGGGGGCGTTGCCGCTCATTTTAGACAGGCATGGATTATTGTCAACCGGAATATTCGATGGCCGCGGCGAGCGGCATCGAATACTGTCCGGTAGCAACCGCTCGGTCAGCATCTGAGATGCCCCGTCATTTGTTACTATTTATCTGTACCTATTATCTGTACCTATCCGATGGAGGGACACCAGAGGCTTCCTGGCCGTAAACCTTGCTATTTTATCGGCTTGGTGATTAACGAGCATGGCTAGAGAAAACACCGGGCGCAAGATCATGATCGTGGACGACGAATCAGAGTCGGCCATACTCCGCGCCGTCCGCCGCCGCTTGGAGGAAGAGGGCTGGACCGCGGTGGTGGTCCAACCCGAGCCCAGTCATTCAGTGGGGGAGGAATTCGAGGCCGCCGCCCTCTGGTCCGTTGAGGAAGACCGGCCCGACGCCGTTCTGCTGGACGTTCGGTTCGGCGAGCACCGCGACGACCAGTTCCGGGGGCTCGGCATCCTGAGCGAGATGGTCGAGCGGTGGCCTGACCTGCCCATATTGATGTTTACCCAGTACGCCCAGGGGCCGGACCGGGAAACGGCGGTCCGCGGTTCTCTCAAATGGGACGCGCCGGTGGACTTCATCGACAAGCTGGCCAGTCCCGACGAGGTGATACTACGGCTGCGCCGGCTGATCGGCACGGCCCCCCAGTCCATCCCAGTCGGGGACCAGATATTGGTGGACGTCGACAAGCATCTGGTGTACGTCGGCGTTGGCGATGACCGTGCCCCGGCTTTGGACATTCAGGGCATGAAGTTCGAGATATTCCGGGAGTTGGCCGCCACATGGTACCGGAGTCCCGGCGAATTGGTGCCTTTCTCGCGCCTGGAGCGCTACTCTGAGGGTGAGGACCCCCGGGCCTCCTTGCGCGTTAGGATCCGGGAGATCAAGGACGCGCTGGGCCGGGCCATGGACACGCGGTTCGGTCCCGCCGAGCTGATCCTGAACGTTCGAGACCAAGGCTACCGGTTGGTGCCGCCCAAGTCATGACCAGATTCCTCACCCCAGCCAAGATCACCGGCGGGATCATCGCCATCGCCGGCCTTGTCTGCATCATCCTGGCCCCGTTGATCGGGGAGAGTGTGTTCGACTCCCTCTGGGGCATCGAGCCGCTTTCTTACATCGGCGGAGCGCTATTGATCATCGGGCTTGGGATGGCGGCCCTGACCTACGCCGGCCCCGAGCTATCCCAACGCAGGTCGGGGCGGTGGCACAACAACCAACATCCCGACCAGAGTTGGAGCGAAACCACCCTCCAATACTTCCAGTTGTTCGACCACGACCTGGGGCGTCCGCTGCGAAGGATCGCCGGCAAGGAACGAGAACTGCGGGCGGTCATGCGTGTTGCGCCTGGCGTTGTTGACCCCGGCGTGAAGGACTTGCTGGACGAGATAGAACGCCAAACGCCAAACTTTCGGCTGATGATGTCCAACATCCAGGTGCTGATTCAGTTGGAATCCCCGGAAAGAGAAGACCAATTGCAGCCCGTGGAGCCGGCCGAGGTTGTCAGGCGCATCGCCGACCGGTACTCGGCGGTCGCCTCGGAGGCCGGCAAGGAGATCTCCTGGTGGTCGGAACCGGCTGAAATGGGGCTGGTCTACGCCAATGCCAACGCCATCGAGCATATCGTGACCAATCTGGTGGACAACGCGGTCCGGTACGCCGACACCCACGTGGAGGTAAAGCTGACCAAGGACCTGGACCATTTCTTCGTCCGGGTCTGGGATGACGGGCCCGGCATCGGCCAGCAGTACATCCAGCATCTATTCGACCGGGGGTGGACACCGGAAGTCGCCCGGCGCGAGGAGAAATCCAGCTCGGGGTTGGGGCTATTCATCGCCCGAAGCCTGGCCAGGCGTTCCGGAGGAGACCTGAGCATCGAGAGCGATGACCGGGCGGGCAGCGGCCATTACACATCCTGCCTGCTGAGTTTGCCATCGAATATGCAACTGCGGGAGAACGGATCACAATGAAACAGCGGCCTACGATAGAGCGTCCACTCTGGATATAACGTTCAGCAAGCGTTTTATCGCCACCAGGCCATCGCCTGTATGGACGCAGCCCGTGTAATACTGGTGTAAGGATGTTATTAGTAGCCTGAAAGCAGCCAACGGGGCCAGTGGGTCAGTTCCCACTGCCGTGGAACATCGGCTGTCAGACGCAACATTACAGATGACGATTCTATCTACATGAAACTGCCGGGCGGGATCCTGGTCTTGGCGGCAGCCCTGTTCCTCGTTTTTTCCGCCTGTGTTTCTCAGGTGGACCGGAACGGCACGCCCACGCCCGACCTCGTGCCCAAGGGCACGCCGCCGGCAGTCCCAACCCCCGCCCCCACCCTTGCCCAAACAGTTGTTCCAACCCCAGCCAGTGACTTATTTCTGAAGGTAAGCGCCCCGCAGGACGGAGCAACCGTGCCCGGTGAAGCGGTTGTGGTGTACGGGCTCACCTTGCCCGGCGCCGGGATCGAGATCAACGGCTCGGCGGCGGCCGTGGACAAGAAAGGCGGATTCAGCGCCGAAACGCAATTGTCCCCGGGCCTCAACAATATTGAGGTAACGGCCTTCGACGGGGAGGGCAACCGGGAAACCGCGTCCCTGGTGATAACCTCTCTGGCATTGCCGCCCCAACCTTTTTTGCTATTGGTTACCGAGCCGCGAACTCAAAGCGTGGTGTACAACTCCCTGCTGCGACTGACCGGCAGGACCGGCCCCAACGCGATCGCCAGCATCAACGGGGTATCGGTGGCGGTCGATCTCTTTGGTTCTTTCTCGACCACCGTCGCGCTGGAACCGGGCCCCAACATGATTGACGTGGTAGCAACCAACAACGACGGCCAAATATTGAGCACAGTGGTGGCCGTCATCTACCGGGAGTCAGGTTGAACGTAAATATCAGAGTAATACGCCCGTAATACCTATTATGTCATTCTATCGGTGTAACAGACACATATATCATTCAAATCTACCAATATTGAAACTGATTCCAATCAAATGAACATCGCCGCCAACATGAAATCGACCAAGGTGCTTCTCCTCCTGATGGGAGCGGCTCTGGCTCTGGCCGCGTTGCTCATTATGGTCACCAACGTTTCAGCCCAGCCGGTTGCCGACCTAGACCTGACCTTTGGCGGAGGCGGGGACGATTTCGCCCATGCGGCGGTGCAAACGCCAGACGGTGGGTTTGTCGTTGCCGGGGAGACCCAGTCCTCCGGCGCCGGGGGCCGTGATGTTTGGCTCATCAAGACCGATGGGTCTGGCAACCAATTATGGACCCGCACTTTCGGCGGTCCGGCGGACGACGTGGCCTTCGCCATAGCCAAGACCCGTGACGGCGGCCTGGTGATGGCCGGTTCGACCGCGGCGGACGAGGATGCAAAGACCGACTTTTTGCTGATCAAGACCGATTCTTTCGGCATCAGACAATGGTCACAGACCTACGCCAATCTGGGTCTGCGGGGGATACTCAACGTCGAATCCAATGACGTGGCTTATGCGGTCCGTCAGACTCAAGATGGCGGCTACATCGTCGCCGGCTCCACCGATGGTGAGGCCGGCCGGAACATTTGGCTGGTGAAGACCGACTCGGGCGGAATACTGGTCTGGGACCAAGAGTTCGGCGCCAACGGCTCGGAAACCGCGTACAGCGTGCTGCAAACGGCCGACGGCGGTTACGTGGTGGCCGGCAGCACCGACTCCATCGACCTGGCGAGCAACGGAGGCGCCGACTTCTTGCTGCTGAAGACCGACGCCGAAGGCAGACCGCTGTGGACCAATACTCTGGGCGGAGAGTTCAACGATGAAGCCAGGTCTGTGATTGAGACCCAAGACGGTGGGTTCGCCTTGGCCGGGACTACCTGGTCCAAAGGGGCCGGGTTGTCAGACTTTTGGCTGGTCAAGACCGACCCCTACGGCGAGGAGATCTGGAACAAGACCTATGGCGGGGCAAGTAGGGATGCGGCCTACGGGCTGCAACAGACCCGGGACGGCGGTTACGCGCTGGGCGGCTGGTCCGAATCGTTCCCCGGAGGAGACCATTTCTGGGTGGTTAAGGCCGATCCCGCTGGGAGCCTAGTCTGGGAGGCCACCTACGGTGAATCTTCCGGGGCCAGGGCCATCCAACAGACCATGGACGGAGGCTACCTGATCGCCGGCTGGTCCGGTCCTCTAGAGGGTGTTCGGGATATACGCCTGATCAAGACCGTACCAGACCGGCCCTCGACGACTTCCCGGTCCGGGCCGGTGGTCGTCTTGGAGAACCTGGGATCTTCTAATATCTCTTCCGCTGCCATCGGCTTTGGCTCCACTCCCGACGACTCTCCGCACCTGTTCGGTTATCAGGGCCGGTACCTGGACCGGAACAACATTCTGCCGCCGAATACCATTGCCTGTACCGCTCCAATCTCTGGTTTGGCCAACGGGACCTACCTGACCTTCGACCAGATCGGAAGCGGCGGCAATGTATTGATCGACAATGTAACCGCTGGGCTCTCCGGCGTGAAGATATTGCCCGATATCACTTTTATGCCCTTCGATCTGACGTACGGGACCGGCGGCGGAAGAATCATCGGCCAGTTCCGGATCGCATCCGAGTCCCCCTGCGGCGGGGAGGTTCCCTCCGGTGAGCCCAGCGCTCCGACCGGACTAACCGTGGCCGCATCCGATACTGATTCCGGCACATTGGTCCTGGACTGGGACGACAATCCGGAAACCAATACCGCCGGCTACAACGTTTACCTGAGTCTGACCAAGAACGGGCCCTACAGACAGATATCCGGTTCCATCCCAAGTTCTGAGCGCATCGATTCCCGTCTGGTGCCAGGAACCGAGTACCACTATGTGGTTTCGGCGTTGAACGACTTTGGCATAGAGTCCGCCAAGTCCACCGTTACTTCCGGGATTCCCGCCAAACTGACCGACCCCCTTCCGCCGGCGGGCCTGAGGGTCACGACACAGGATCGCCAGGCCGGTTTCGTTGAATTGGACTGGGAAGACATCAGGTCGTCCGATCTGGAAGGCTACAACGTATACCGCCGGCTGAGCAATGAAGATGCATTCAGCTTGATCTCGTCCGGTTCAAGCTCGTCCACCTACATCGATCGGCTGGTCCCGGAAGGGGTCGATTTCATCTACGTGGTCACGACGGTCGACTCCGCTGGCAACGAATCTGTCCGGTCCAATTTTGCCCCCATACCCATGGACTTCTTTGGCACCGTGGTCGGTGTCCGCACCAATTCCTTCGACGAGCGCGTTCTGGTGCTGCAGACCGACCAAGGACACGCCGAAGTGGTGGTTACCCGTCAGACAAATGTCCAAGTGCCTCGGGTTAGATCCGCAAGCATCGCCGACCTTAGCGATGGCGATTTCGTTGCCGTTTCCATGACTCGGCAACTAGGACGCTTGGTTGCCAGCAAGATACAGTTGGCGCCCAGCAAAACCCAGAGCCGTCAAGTTCCGGGGACCGTGACGAGCATCAGCCGGGCCCAGATCACGATTCAGCCGCTGGGCAACGGCAAAGACCCCATCACTTTCACGCTGTCCGACGAGGTCAAGATCAATTTCCACCGGGGAATCACCGCTATCGACCCGGGCTCTTTCGTCGTGGTCGGAGCGGAGAGGAACCAAGACACCGGACAGCTTTCTCCCCAGGCCACCGAGATCAACGTAACCGCCGCCAAGAAGTCGGGCCAAGGCCAATCCGCCCAGACCGGGGATACGCCAAATAAGTCGGCCACGCTGCAGGGCGTGTTCGAGGGAATAAACCCCGACACCGGCAGTATATTGGTGGACGGCGTCGAAGTTCCATTGGCCGTCAGCACGGTTATCCGGTCCGGCCTAGTAGCCGGGAACACGGTGAGGATCGCGGCAGAAGTGTTGCCGAATGGTTCTCTAGTGGCCCTTGAAGTTGTAAGGATAGACGATGACGGGGAAGAGGTCTCGGAGAAAACTGCGTTAAGTGGGGTATTCGGAGGGGTGGACCAAGACACCCGCCAGTGGAACATCGGCGGCGCCCTGGTAACAGTAAACAGCCGCACCGACACCGACGGCCTGCCGCAGTTGGGTCAGAGGGTTAGAGTAAATGCGCTGCTGCAGAAAGACGGCTCCCTATTGGCCCGGGAGATCGAGAATCAATTGGGCATGGGGCGGCCGATCGGCGAAATCGAGACTGAGTTGAGGGGCGTTCTCCAGGGCGCCGACTCCCAAGGAAACTGGGTCATCGGCGGACGCAAGGTGGTGGTCGACGCCGCCACGGTGCTCAGCGGAAGCCCATCGGTGGGCCGCCACGTTTCGGTCAAAGCCGTTCAATCAGTCTCAGGCCGGTTGCTGGCCCGCAATATCGAGGACGAATCCGACGACAAGGGAAAAACCAAGCGCGAGGCCACCATCAGGGGCGTGGTTAGCCAGGTTTTGGCCGGCGGCGGCCTCGTCGTTGATGGAGTCCGGGTGGAATCCAGCGCCCTGACCGAGCGTGCATTCACACCCAGGAAAGGGGATGCGGTGGAGATCAAGGCCCTGCTGCAGGCGACCGGGGTCTTTCTGGCCCGCCAGATCGAGCAGGGTTTGGATGATATTCCCCGTGAAACCCCGGAAGAAGCCGCCGATTCAACCGACCCGGTAGACATCGAGGGCGTCATTCAAAAGGTGAATCAAGACGGCAGCTTGGTGATGAACGGCCTTCGCACCACCACCAGCGTGCTCACCGACCTTCAAGGGGAGCTCAAGGCCGGCTCGGCGGTCAGGGTGCGCGGCCTCTTGAGAGAGGACGGGGTGGTACTGGCCCGCTCCCTGCGCGGCGAGGACCGCGGCGCCACCAATAGCGGTACTGAGACCGTGGTCAAAGGGCGCCTGGACCGGGTTAACCGCAACGACGACGGCAGCATCCGCAGCGTGGTCGTAAACGGCGTCACCGTCGCCGTGACGGCCCAGACCGCGGTTGCGGCCGACCTTATCACCGGAAGTTCGGTAGCGGTCGCCGGTATCCTCAGTGATGGCCGGTTCGTGGCCGCCGAAGTGAAGGTCGACCGGCAGCCCGACCCCGACGAGAACCTGGGGGAAGTAGATATCAATGGCGTTATCGAACGGGTCAAACTCGACACCGACGGCAAGATTCTGTCGGTGACTGTTAGAGGACTGGAATTCCGGGTGGACCAGATAGCCCAACTCCGTGGGCGGCTGGAAGCAGGCAAGAAAATCTCGCTGAATGCATCAGCGAAGGATGGACGTCTGGTTGCCGTCAAAGTTGTGGTGGTAGCACCCGATTCGGGAGTGAACCGCCCCAGCAGATTCGAGATCGAAGGCGTTATCGCAAATATCGGGCGTGACATTCGTGGCAAGGTGAATAGCCTAAGAGTGTCGGGCGAAGATATAGCCGTTGAAGCCCTCAGCAATTCCAAAGGCGGATTCGCTCAGGGTGATTCTGTCCGGGTGGCAGGCCTGACCAGTAACGGGAAGCTACTGGCAGCGTCGATAGAGCCGGTTGGGCCAGGAGTTGGCCAGGACAGGGCGGAACCCGGCCGCCAGAACGAAGAGGCCAGGTCCAAGGGCGAGCGAGAGGGACTACCGCAGACCGCCAGGGATGCCATCGAACGGGCCAAGGAACAGGCCGCACAGGCCCGGGAAAAGGCCAAGGCCGAACGGGAGACAGACCAGTAGCCTCGTGGCCTAGTCCCCCCGTTGGGCCTCTCCACCTTACTTAGTTCGTCCTTTTTACCCTCGGCCGTTCCCTTTCATCCGATAACACAGTCTCTTTTTCCGCCCAGAAGCCTGCTATTGGGCTGCCCTGAGACTGCCGAAGGAGTGACATTTTCACGGGACCATTAAGGGTGACATGATTTATGAACTATCAGATTCATCTTGACACTCAAAATCGAAAGACATACACTCGACTTGCCGGACTGTAATGGTCCGGTGTTCTATGTGGCCCGGTGGTGTAGCGGTTTAACATATCGGCCTGTCACGCCGAAGATCGTGGGTTCGAATCCCATCCGGGTCGCCACTAACTAGATTCCACTCACCTGCCTTTACAGGCTCTCTTAGATTGAATAGAGGCAGGAATTCCACCTTCGGTTTGACCCCTACTATTCTTTCTCCTTTCATATCAACGTATACAGAGTCCAGCATCATCGTAAGCAGTTGATGTTGCTCGGCCTTAGTTGCTAACGGCCACGCTTGCACCAAGCCTTCAACATGATCTCCTAGACTAATTAACTTTGCTTCTTCGGGCTCCTGGACAGCCGCTAAGCTTGCCTGTGTTAGAGCCATTTCCTCTTGATATTGTGGCTGCCCAATGTGGCCTTCACGGAATTGGAATTTAATCCTATCTAGCTTCTGATCCAGCCGTCTCCGTTCTTTGGCAGCGTCCATCCAATTGTCCTCTGCATCAAGGAGATCAAGCACTAATTCCCTCCATGACGAGGGGAGCTGTAGTTCGCCAATCATCCGCGAGATAGGATCATCAAACACCTCAGCCCGAAGGTATGCTTTTCCATTCGGACAGGGAATGCCGCGCAGAGAATTTTCCTCTCGGTAGTAATCATGTCCGCTGATGTGTTGAGCCCACAGTTTTTCACCGCAATGGACGCACCGCAACAAGCCTTTCAGCAAATACGTACGATACCGTTGAGCGAAGGTAGCCGGACCTTTGTAATGTTGCCGCCTAGTCGCCTGAACGCTGTCGAATAGTTCCTGTGTGACGATTGGACTATGCTTTCCAGGCAGTAACTCACTTTTGTACTTCACGTAACCGAGATAGAACGGGTTTCGGAGCATATCCGCAGCGGTGTCCTTGCTCCAAAGATAGTTTCTTCCTTTCCGGTCTCTCCGATGTACTCTTGGCCGAAAGTCAGTCTGATTGAGCCAATTCGCAATGGATTGGAACGTGTGCTGTCCAGATCCATACATTTCAAAAACACGGCGAATTATTTCGCATTCGTCTTGGACTATACCTAAAGTGCCATCAGACGTTTTGGCGTAACCAAAGGGCACCGGCCCGTTCCATAGCCCTTTCTCAGCTCTTCGCTTCTTCGCATCGGTGACCTTGACCGATAGGTCAACGCTGTACCACTCCGCGATGACCTCGTTCATACCCTCAAGGATTACCGCTGCCGGGGTGCCGTCTTCAATCGGTTCAGTCACCGAAATTACTTTGACACCGACTTCTCGGAGTAACTGCTTGTACATCGAAGCGTGCATACGATTGCGGGCGAATCGGTCACTACGGAGCACTAGCACCATATCGAAATTGTGCTGCTTAGCATCGGCAATCATGCGCTTGAATGCGGGACGATTATCAGTGCGGGCTGAAAAACCAGCATCGATATATTCCTCGACCACGTCCCAGGTTCGATCAACGGCGTAACCTCTGGTGGTTGCTAGCTGGCCTTCAATACTATACCCGTCGATTTGATCCTCAGTGCTGACCCTGGCATACAGTGCTGCCCTCATGATGCACTCCTCTTGGTGTACTTCCGTTTGGTTCTGGGACGGCCCCTGTTCGGGTTGTAGGTCTTAGCGAACTCGGTCAGTTCTTCCCTGGAGATGAGCCAACGGTTGGCGATCTTCTCAGCCGATAGCGCCCCGCTGTAGATAAGTTTCTGGATCGAAAGAGGGTGGATTCCAAGTACAGCTGCGGCATCCGCACTGGATACAAGCGTGCTGGTCAGGTTCATGATTTAAATCCTATTTACAAGAATAATAGTATTATAAATCAAACAAGAGCGGTTTGCAATTCAAAGTCTTGCAACCGCTAAAGATTGATCGGAGATGCCTCAGTTCCAGGCATTCTACGAAGGATTCGGCGACGAGTTCCTGTTGTTGGGCATCGATATCGGGCCGTTCATGCGCCTT
>MUCI01000049.1 GCA_002816575.1 SAR202 cluster bacterium Casp-Chloro-G2
AAAGGGGTATCCAAGGCAAACGGCTTAAAGCCGGATGGGTCGAGGACTACCTCCTCAAGGTGCTACTTGGTTAAGACGCGATTGCCCTGACACCTCCGCCTGTTCAAACGCTGCAAACCCATGATAGACTTATATTGACTCATTCCGCGATTCGCTAATGGCGGCGTGCGGTGAATCAGGGTTGACTCTGTTGTTGGGTGGTGGCGTCACGAAGCATCTGCAGGCACATGCCGTGCGGCCCCCGAGCGCCGGGCTCGGCGTTGGAAAGGACGGGATATGACCGTTGTTGACGACGTAAAAAGCCGGCTGGATATCGTTGAGGTCGTTTCCCAGCGTGTCGCCCTGCAGCGTTCCGGCCGTAGCTACAAGGCCAACTGCCCCTTCCATCAGGAAAAGTCCCCTTCATTCCACGTCTTTCCCGACCGGCAGTCTTGGCGGTGCTTTGGGGCCTGCGCCACCGGCGGCGATGTTCTGTCGTTCGTGATGCGCGCCGAGAACTTGGAGTTTGGCGAGGCTCTGCGGCAGTTGGCCCAGCAGACCGGAGTCACCCTGCCTAAACGGGGCCAGAACCCCCGGGAAGAAGCGGCCCACAAGATAAATGAGGACGCCCGCGCCTACTTCCAGCGCACGCTGGCGTCGGCCCAGGGAGCATCGGCCAGAGAATACCTGGAAGGCCGCAAGATGGACAAGAAGGCCGTGGAGGCTTTCGAGGTCGGTCTTAGCCCAAATGACGGTGAATCGCTGAAGAATCACCTGACCAGAGAGGGATATTCCCTGGAGCAACTGGCCAGCGCCGGGGTCGTACGCACTGGGGACGACGGCCTGGTGCACGATCAATTCCGGGGACGGCTGATGTTCCCGATACGCGACGTGCACGGTAACCTGGTGGGGTTCGGAGCCAGGACCTTGGACGGGTCCGAGCCCAAGTACCTGAACTCGCAACAGGGGCCATTGTTCGATAAAAGCCGGCTGCTGTACTCGATGGACCGGGCACGCACGGAGGTAAGGAAACAGGGCGCGGTCATCGTCGAAGGCTATATGGACGCCATCGCGGCCCACCAAGCGGGATTCACCAACGTCGTGGCCCAGATGGGAACTGCTTTAACAGAATTTCAGGTTGATGAGATCCGGCGTCTCACGGGTAAGATGACCATGGCCCTTGACCAGGACGCGGCCGGTCAGGCAGCCACGTTGCGCAGTTTGGACGTGATCCTGGAGAGTTTCCGGACCAAGGTGAGCAAGCCAGGCCCCGACGGTTCTCCCCAATCTGCCGACCCCGACCTGAGAATCATAGTGATGCCGCCGGGGCAGGACCCGGATGACGTGATTCACCGGTCGCCATCCGATTGGGCCAGGTTGGTTGAAACCGCCATTCCGGCATACACATTCAGGCTGAACGCGATAATCGACCAAGGAGACGTGGCCACTCCCGAGGGCAAGGCCGAGATCGTCGCCAGGTGCGCTCCGATCGTTCACCTGGTCGGCGAGGGCATCCAACAGGCCAGCGCCATCGAGCTGCTGGCGACCAAACTCGGGGTGCCCATCGACACCGTCAAGGCTGCCCTGAGCCGCCCCTCGGTGGCCCGGCGCACGCGGCGTCCGGAACAACAGCGGCGCGCGGCGGCGACATCGTCGCCCTTCGCCAAGTTGGACCACGACCCGATAGAGGAGCACTGCCTGCAATTGCTTTTGGGGCACCCGGAGCTACGGGAATTGGCCCAGGGGCTGCGGCCGGAGTTCTTCCGGCGGCACGAAAACCGAGAGCTTTTCAGCCGGTGGCTGGACGCAGGCACTGGGATGGACAAAGATGAAATAGTGGCGTCGATCAAACGCAGCGGCGATGACGAGGTATCGGCGCAGTTGAATGCGTTGTTGTCGAAGCCGGTGATTCCGCTGGACTTCAACGGGCGGACTTCCTCGCTGAAGGAAGTAACGTCACGGCTGGAAGAGCGGAACCTGCGGATCCTAAAATCTGAAGAAGTTATTCGTTTCTCCGAATCCCCTCCAGACCTGGAGGACGGAGAACACGGCGACATACTGCGATTGAACGAGCAGATCAAAAAGAACGAAGGCCTACGGAGAGGCCAGGTCCAGGAAATCTCCGGCTGAGGAGGCACAAATATGGTCCGACGAAGAGACAGCTCAAGCGAATTGACCCCAGAGGACTTCCTAGAATCCAGGCAGGATGACTCTGATTCCCCGAACCCCGTTCTGGACATAATCCGCAACGTGGATGCCGCACGTGATGATGAGGGGACCGATCCCGACGGCATGCCCGCCGGCCGACCGGCTACCCTGATCGAAAGTACGGGCGACGCTGCCTGGGAAGGCGGAACACCGGCAGCCGAGAAAGACGGCGAAACCACCGAAACCGCTGAAACCGCCGACGCCAATGACGACGAGGAGCCCGAATGGGAGCCTGAGACCGAGTCGGTCGAGGTGTTGGACGACCCCGTGCGCATGTATCTGCGGGAGATCGGGCGGGTGCGCCTGCTCACCTCCGCGGATGAGCGCTCCCTGGCCCGCAAGATCGAGGGCGGGAAGCATCTGGAAGCCCTGCGCAATGAATTGACCGAGCTTGAGGGCCGCCCACCACGGTCATGGGAGATCACCGCCGGACTGCTGAAACGCATGGTTGATGCAGCCCCGCTGGTGAAATCGCTGTCCGAGCAGTTGGGGTTGCCTTCTGATTTGACCATCTCCCAGATCACCGACCATCAGAAGCTGCGTGACGCCATCGACGCCGAGGTTTCGGTGGACCTGCTGGCGGCCATGGGCGAAGACCTGAATGAATACCCGGACGACGTGTACCAGAGGGTTATCGCGCTCTCTCTGAGCTCCTGGTTAGTGCCGCCTGACGCGGTGGACGTCCTGGAGGACTCGACCCTTGACCAGTTGGACGCCAAGCTGTCGGAGCTGAGCAGCTTCTCGGACCTGCAGGAACTGGACCCGCTATTCCGGGCCTATTTCCGGCGGATCGATGCCGAGAGCGAACGCGCCCAAGCCCGCCTGACCGAAGCCAACCTACGGCTGGTGGTCAGCGTAGCCAAGAAGTACATCGGGCGCGGCATGGCGCTGCTGGACATGATCCAGGAAGGGAACATCGGGCTGATTCGCGCGGTGGAAAAGTTCGACTACCGCAAGGGCTACAAGTTCAGCACCTACGCCACCTGGTGGATCCGCCAAGCCATCACCAGGGCCATCGCCGACCAGGCGCGGACCATCCGGATCCCGGTGCATATGGTGGAAACCATCAACAAACTGATGCGCCAACACCGCCGGCTGCTTCAGGAGTACGGTCGCGAGCCCACTCCTGAGGAGATCGGCCTGGCCATGGAGATCGGGCCGGAAAAGGTTGAGGAGATCCTGAAGATATCCCAGGAACCGGTGTCTTTGGAAACGCCCATCGGCGAAGAAGAGGACTCCCATCTGGGGGACTTCATCGAAGACCGCAACGCACTGGCGCCGGCCGATGCGGCGTCGTTCCAACTGCTTAAGGAGCAGGTTGGCGAGGTGCTGCACACCCTGACCGAGCGTGAAGCCCGGGTGCTCCAGCTCCGGTTCGGGCTGGAAGATGGACGGAGCCGCACACTGGAAGAGGTTGGACGAGAGTTCGGCGTAACCCGTGAACGGATCCGTCAGATCGAAGCCAAAGCGTTACGGAAGCTGCGCCACCCCACCCGCTCCCGGAAGCTCAAGGACTTCCTCGAGTAAGACCGAAAGCAAAACCTGGAGCAAGGCCAGACGCATCTAACAAACAGAGAACGAATACGGGCCGGGCGACATAACTATGAGATTCGTTATTATGTTGCCTGGTCTCGTTATTATTAGTAATCATCGTGTCATATTCTGTTGTTCTGTGGAAAATGGCGGTGGTATACTCGGCCCATTCCGAGTTGGGAGGAAGACTTAGTGCAAGAATCGGCCATGCCCAAATGTATGAGTTGTGAGGTTGGGAGTCTTGTCCCTCTCTCGGACTACGGCGGCCAGGGCGCCGCGGTCCATTACAAGGCCTGGGTCTGCATCAACCCATCCTGCGGGTTCAATATCAAGATACGGAACGGCGACATATACCTCAACGAGCCGATATCACCCGGCGGCATGAACACCCCTAGGACGCGCTAGTCTGGAGCGTCGGCATTGGCCGTTCTGTGGGGTCGTCTGGTACCCGGACGTTGTGTATCTAAGGAACTACCGCGCTCTCCCTTGATTCATTAATTACGGGCGGTGGGTGTCGAGGAGGTGGAAAGTAAGTAGCATGGAAGCTGGTTACGATTATGTGTTCATCAGGGACCAACTACGGCGGCGTATCGCCAGGTTCACAGGAATATTCCTTCTAGTCTTTGGTTTTCTGTTGCTGGCCTCCGGTGGCATCTACTACGGTTACTCAGCCAAAGCCAAGTCAGACCTCGATGGTCTGGTGGCCGTGCTTGAGCCGCGCACAGTCAACGCCATAACGGGCAGTTCCGCCTCCAACGTAAGTCTGTTCCCCGGCAAGGCTCTCAGCGCCGCTTCGTGGGACAACCCCTACAGCTACGAACCAGCCTCTCTGCGAGAGCAAACCTTGCTGAAAGGCTTCTCGCCCATCGGCGCCGACAGAATCAGCGTCCCTGCGGCAGTCCCATCCACTAGGATATTGGTCCCCGCCATAGGCATCGACTCGACGATCTCCGAATTGTCCATCCTGGACCGGGGCGATAGCCGGGCCTACGAAAGCCCCGATAACATCGTAGGCCACATCCCTGAGTCGGCCAACGCCGGCCAGCCGGGCACGTCATGGTTCTTCGGACACACCGAAAGTCCTGTCAGCCGGGAAGGGTCGGTCTTCTTCAATCTGCAGAAGGTCCCTGAGAAATTGCGCAACGGAGAAGACATCTTCATCATCACCGATAACGGCGTCAATCAGTTCCTTTACCGGGCAACATCCACCCAAGTGGTTCACCAGAACGACCTGCGGTTGGACGCCACGCCGGACTCGGACATCAACCTGGTATCGTCGGTCCCGCGGTTCGTTTACGATTACCGGTTAGTGGTGTCTGGAGAACTTATCGGCCTGAAGTAAAGGCAAATGCGGCCCACGCGCGTAAGCAACAGCGAACGAAATACCCCTCGCGTCACACCAAGTGAAGCGGGGGGTCTCTTTTCCGCCTCCGTAAACTGCATTAGCCAAGCAGGCAGCGCCGTCAATCACAAGTTAGGTATACTACAAACCCGCCGCCGGCAAGCCGTCCAAATGGGAGTTGCAACTTGAACGACCTCTCCAGCGTGGACTTCATCCAAACTCCGGTGCTCAACATCGGGTATGGCGATTTCGGGGACAGATCCGGATTTCCAGTAATGCTGCTGCACGGGTTCCCTTATGACGTGCGCTCTTGGGATGGTGTTGTCCCGGACCTGGTTGCGGCTGGCTATAGAGTTCTAACACCCTATATCCGGGGATACGGGCCCACCACATTCCTCGATGACGGCGCCCCGCGCATGGCCGAACAGGCCGCCATCGCCCAAGACGTGGTCGACTTCGCCGAAGCCCTGGGGATCGGCCGGTTCGCCCTGGCGGGTTTCGATTGGGGGAACCGCGCCGCCTGCATCACGTCCATCTTGCATCCCGAGATGGTCAAGGCCCAGGTGGCCATCGGCGGCTATTCGGTGCAGAACACCGTCGAGAAGGAGCGGCCCGCTTCGGCCCTGGAAGAGGCCCACCGGTGGTATCAATGGTATTTCAACACGGAGCAGGGGCGCGTAGGTTTGGAGGAGAACCGGAGAGACATCATCCGCCACCTGTGGGAAACATGGTCGCCCACCTGGACGTACACCGACGAAGCGTTCAATGCAGCGGCACCCTCATTCGACAACCCCGATTTCGTGGAGATCACCCTCCATTCGTACCGGCACCGGCATATGAACGCGCCGGGGGAGGAACGGTTCCTGGGGGTAGAGCGAGAGCTGGCGGCAGGCCCCCCGATCTTGGTGCCGTCCATCGTGCTAAGGGGGGCTGACAGCGGCTTCGGCGCGCCCAGCCAGGACCCAACGGAAGACCAGAGGAGATTTCCCGGTCTTGTTGCACGCCGCATCGTTGCCGGCGCGGGGCATGACCTGCCGGTCCAGCGTCCCGATGCGGTTTCGGCGGCGCTGATCGAACTGCTGGGGAGGTAGCTCCGCCAACGGCATTCAACGTACGAAACCAGCGGCGCTCACCAGCGCCACTCACCCGCGCCGACCAAAAGAAAAGAGACGCCAATCACGGCGTCTCTTTCAAGTTTCTGAATCCCGAACTTCGGAGCTACGCGTTGGCTTCGACAGTTCCCTCGTCAACGCGGCGGATGCGCAGTTTGCGGAGACGGCGTCCCAACATACTCACAACTTCTATGTGCAGGTTGTCGGACTGCACCGTGTCTCCAGCCTGGGGGATGCGCCCCAGGTTGTGGTAGACATAACCGCCGACAGTGTCCACTTCGCTGGCCTCGATGGTGGTGCCGAATATCTCGTCAACATGCTCCGTGGTGACCCCCGCGTCAACCAGCACGGTGCCGTCGGGCTGGTGAATAACATGGGCGTCTCTTGAGCGCGAGAACTCGTCCTCGATCTCGCCGACGATCTCCTCCAGAACATCTTCCATGGTGACCAGGCCCTCGGTGCCGCCGTATTCGTCCACAACGATGGCGATCTGGGTCCGGCGTTCCTGCAGGTCCTCCAGCAGATCGTCGACCCGCTTGGTCTCGGGGACGATGAACGCCTCGCGCACCAGGTCGCGCAGGCTGTTCTTCGGCTTGGACCACACCAGGGCGGCGAGGACGTCGCGGGCGTGGATGATGCCCAATATCTTGTCCATGGTTTCTTCGTATACCGGCAGCCGGCTATGGCCCCGGCTGACCATGATCTCGGCAACGGCCTCAAGGGAAGAGTCGGCCTCGACAGCGGCCATGTCCAGACGGGGCACCATGACTTCTCTGACGGTGGTGGCGTCCAATCGGATGATGGACCGAAGCATCTCCCGGTCGCGGTCATCCAGGTTCGTTATCTCGTCTTCAGTGATCACCCGTTCTTCCAGCTCGGCTGCTGTCATGCTGCTGGATTGGGCTGCCTGTCCATTGCCGTTGCTGTAGCCATTAACGGCGGCCAGCGTCATCTCTTCATTGGTTGAACCGCGGGAACGGCCAATAGGCCATGACAATACAGGGTAGCGGTTGCTCAGGTAGCTGGCGGCGCGGTCGATCAAACCAAGCCCGGCCAACAGACCTAAGGCCATGAACGCGATGGGGAACCAATCGGTGGTGACCGTGCCTTGGACCAAGGCAAGGCCGGAGAGGGCAACCGCGAAGAGACAGGCCGCTTTCAACCAGGAGATAAGCGAACCGAAGAACGCCGTGGGGTTCTCATCTCTGCCGGCGGGACCGGGAGAATTACCCGGGCGCAGAACGCTCAGGTATGAGAACACAAGAAGGGAGGCTACTAAAACTATGGTTTGTGGTAAATAATCTGTATCCAAACACCCCGTCCCCCCGGTCAACCCGCGTATCTGCCGCGGCCCATATGGCCCGCGTCTGGAAAGGTGCCTGCGGGAAGAGCTGCCGGGAGGTCAGTTGGGACCTGTACGTCTATCTAATATTCTAGCAGGAACGCCAACAGCTAGTCTAGCCGCCGGGACGTCTTTCGTGACGACCGCGCCCGCCCCTGTGACGGCGGCGGCGCCGACGGTAACTGGGGCCACCAGCAGAGTGTCACAGCCGATGAACGCGCCGCTCTCCACCACCGAACGGTGTTTTTCCCGGCCATCGTAATTGCAGGTCACCGTGCCCGCGCCCACGTTGACGTTGGAACCGATGGACGCGTCGCCAATGTACCCGAAATGGCCCATTACAGCGCCCGCCGCAAAACGGCTCTCTTTCACTTCGACGTAGTTTCCGATATGCACGCCAGACTCCAGGTAAGCGCCGGGCCTCAGATGGCTGAACGGACCGACATCCACCCCGGATTCCATGACCGCCTCTTCCATCGCGGAAGATGTCACCCGGCAATCGTTCCCGATGGCCGAGTCTCTGATCACCGAGCCAGGTCCGATCTCGCATCCGGAGCCGATGACCGTTCTTCCCAAGAGCATGGTATTGGGCAACACCACGGTGTCCTGTCCGATCACCACGCCGTCGTCAATCATCACTGAAGACGGGTTGGTGATGGTCACCCCTTCCAGCATCAATCGCTCCCTGATCCGGCGGCGTTGAATGTCCTCCAGGTGGGCCAGTTCCACCCGGTTATTGATCCCCAGGACCTCAACGGAGTCGTCTACCGGCTGGGCTGCCACCAAGTCCCCTTGCCTAGAGGCGATTCCCGCCAGGTCAGTCAGGTAACGCTCGGGACTACCGCCGGCCGCCACCTGGCCCAGGTTCGCCCACAGCCAATCGGCTTGGAAGCAGTAAACCCCCGAGTTGACCTCCACTGTCTGCCCGGCCCTGGCGGCGTCATCGGTGTACTCAATGATGGCGTTAACGCCCTGCTGAGAACCGGTATCCCTGCTGATGCGCCCCAGGCCGTGGCCGTCTTGCACCAGGCCGGAAAGGATGGACATCTGCCGGCCGCCCTCGATGTGGCCTTCAACAAGCTCGCGCACCGAGTCTTCAGTCACCAACGGGGAATCTCCGCCCATGACGACGATATCGCGCGCGCCGCGGACGGTTACGGAGGACGCAGCTTCCACCGCTCCGGCCGTTCCTGTCCTGGCTTGTTGAACGGCGTATTGCACCGAATCTCCCAGCAGTGCTTTGACCGCATCCTGATTGGACGGCGAAACCACCACAACGATGCTTTCCACGCCCAACTTACCCAACAGTTCCACGGGATACCGAAGCAACTCTTTGCCGCAGAGCCGGTGCAGCACCTTGGGCAACCGGGACTTCATCCTGGTTCCCTCGCCGGCGGCCAGTATTATGCCTGCCAAGTTGTCCATTACATTACCCCTGTCGTTGAGCGGTGGTCCAGCGTGGGCTGGTGTCAGGATTATAGCAGTGAGAGCCGGGATCCCCTCGCCTGCCGCATAGCCCGTACCGGCTTATCCATGGGCGGCGGTTTCACGTTGACAACGCGCCTGGCCGGAGTCAAAATGGCCGTGCTTCAGCTTCGCCCACATCTTTCACCGTATCCGTTAAAAGAAGGACGATTTCGACCTGATGGACAAAGCAGACCTGCCCTTTTTATCGGCCACCGAACTGGCATCCTTGATCAAGTCCCGCCAGGTATCCCCGGTGGAGGCCACCCAGGCATACCTGGACCGCATCGCACAGGTTGACGGCAAGCTCAACTCCTTCATCACGGTGACCGGCGACCGGGCCATGGCCGACGCCCGCCTGGCCGATCAGGAGATCGCATCCGGCAGGTACCGCGGCCCGATGCACGGGATCCCGGTGGCGGTCAAAGACCAGTTCAACACCAAGGGGATTCTCACGACCGGCGGCTCCACCATATTAAGGGAATTTATCCCGGACGAAGACGCCACGGTTGTAAGCAAGTTGGACCGGGCTGGAGCAGTGCTGCTGGGCAAGCTGAACATGAGCGAATTCGCCATGGGCGACGCCTTCCACCACCCCTACGGGCGGCCCCGCAATCCCTGGGACCTGTCCCGGAACCCGGGCACGTCCAGCAGCGGCTCAGGCGCGGCCACCGCGGCTTTCCTGTGCGCCACGTCGCTGGGCGAAGACACCGGCGGTTCCATCCGCGGCCCGGCCTCGTTCTGCGGGTTGGTCGGCATCCGGCCTTCTTGGGGGCGGGTTAGCCGCCACGGCGTACTGGCCGCTTCCTGGTCCATGGACCAGGTTGGCCCGATATCGCGCACCGTTTCCGACTGCGCCATGACGCTGGGCGCCATCGCCGGGCACGACCCCAAAGACGGCCACACCTGGGACGTGCCGGTGCCCGATTACCTGGCGTCCCTTGAGGGAGGCATCCGGGGCCTGAAAGTTGGCGTTATCACCGAGCGGGTGCAGAGCGATGTCGTCGACCCGCAGGTGCGCGACCTGGTTCTTCAAGCCATCAGCCAGTTGGGCGAGTTGGGCGCCGTCACGGAAGAGATTGATATCCCGCTGATGGCCCAGTCGGCCGCCATCTCCACCGCCGTGACATATGGCGACGTTTCCGGGGTGCACCGCGAGGGCATCGAGCAGCGCCTCCACGATTACGACTACAACGTCCAGCTTCGGCTGCTTACCGGGGCCATCCTGCCGGCCCAGGCACATCAGAAGGCGGTGCGGCTGCGGCACATGCTCCGGGAGCAGATATTGGAGGCCCTGAAACGGGTGGATGTCCTGGTGATGCCAACCTCGTCCATCCCGGCGTCGCCCATACCCGCAATGGCCGGCGTCGCCAGCAAAGAGGAGTTTATGGAGATGCTGGGCGGACGGCGCAGTTACACCGCCCCGTTCAACCTGGGCAGCGTACCGGCCCTGTCGATCAACTGCGGTTTCACCTCGGACAACCTGCCCGTGGGGCTCCAGATCGCCGGTCGTCCCTTCGATGAGTCAACCGTCTTCCGCGTGGCCTACGCCTACGAGCAGGCCACCGATTGGCACACCCGCCGCCCACCTGTCTAGGCGGGAATAGCCGCTATTGAAAAGCCGCCCGCACCAGAATCCACTCCCACCAACGTCATTCTGAGGAGTGAAGCGACGAAGAATCCCGTCGCTGCCCAACAAACCGTGCCACGCCAGTACTAAGTCTACATAATGACCAACCGATCACGAGCTCTATATATATCGGGGTCACGAACGACCTCGAGCGCCGGGTACACGAGCATAAATCTGGAGCTATTGACGGATTTACGAAGCGATACAACATAAATCGGCTGGTCTATTTCGAAACGACCAGCAGTGTTAAGGGCGCAATCTCCACCGAGAAACGGATGAAGAGATGGAGAAGATCCAAGAAGATCGACCTGATTGAACAGAACAATCCCGGGTGGAAAGACCTCTCCGAAGGGTAGTACGAGGTTGGTCGATAGCAATGAGACCCCTCGCTTCGCTCGGGGTGACAGGGTAGGTCGGGGTGACAGGGTAGGTCGAGACGACAGGGTAGGTCGGGGTGACAGGGTAGGTCGGGGTGACAGGGTAGGTCGAGACGACAGGGTAGGTCGGGGTGACAGGGTAGGTCGAGGTGACAGGATCTGCTGGCCGGCAATCAGATTACAAGAACCAAGTTCGCCAGGAGGAGCCATGGCCCAGACCCATGAACTATCGGCGGCGGAACTGGCGCGCCAGATTCGCCAGCGAAACATCGGCCCCGTTGAGGCGGCGAGGTCTCTGCTGGAACGCATGGACGCTCTGGAACCCCAACTCGACGCCTGGGTGCGGGTCGACCGTGAGACCGTTCTGGCCGACGCCCAAGCCCGACAGGAGGACCTGGACGCCGGCAGGGAGACCGGGCCCCTCCACGGCGTGCCGATCGGTATCAAAGACATCTACAACATCGCCGGCGTGCCAACCACCGCCGGCTCCAAGGTCTACGCCGACTACGTTCCGGACGAGACCGCCGTGACCATCAATCTGCTGGAGGATGCCGGTGCGGTCATCCTGGGCAAGACAGTAACCACCGAGTTCGCCTGTCTGGACCCGTCCCACACCAAGAATCCCTGGAACCCGGCGCACACCCCCGGCGGTTCCAGCAGCGGTTCGGCGGTTTCGGTGGCGGCCCGGATGTGCCCCATCGCCATGGGTTCCCAGACCGTCGGCTCGGTGCTCCGTCCTGCGTCATACAACGGCATCGTCGGCTTTAAGCCAACCTACGGGCGGGTGAGCCGCCGTGGCGTGGTTCCAGTGAGTTGGTCGCTGGACACCGTGGGCTGGATGGGCCGCACGGTGGAGGACATGGCGGTCCTGCTGCAGGTGATGGCCGGTCCGGACGAGCATGACCCGGTGACCTCACGCCTGCCCGCCGGCGATTACCTATCGGGCCTGGAATCGGCCGGTCCACCCAAGATCGGACTCATAACATCCTTCTTCATGGAGGAGTCCGACCGGGAAACCCAGAACTCCACCAGAGCCGTGCTGGCAAAGCTCAAGTCGGCCGGGGCGCCGGTGGTCGAACTGACGCTGCCGGAGAGTTTCAACACGGCGTTCCAGGACCAGCTGCTCATCATGTCAGTGGAGGCCGCCGCCTTCCACAAGCCCATGTACGAGAAGCAGGCCCAGGACTACCAGCCCAAACTAAGGGAGATGCTGCGTCAGGGGTTGGAGACCGACGCCGTCACCTATACCAGGGCATTGGAGCGCAGGCTCAGGTTCACCGCGGATATGAAGCTGCTGGCGGAGCAGGCCGACGTCCTGTTAACGCCGTCCACCCCCACCGCGCCGCTGGCCGACCTGACCAACACCGGCGACACCAGGTTCCAAGGGCCGTGGACGTCCTGCGGCCTGCCAACCATCACCCTGCCGGCCGGACTAGCGGAATCGGGGCTGCCGACGGGCGTCCAACTGATCGCGGCCCCCTTCGCAGAGGCCCGGCTGCTGGCGGCTGCCCGGTGGTGCGAGAAAGTCATGGACGTGCATCTGGCTCCCCCACTGTAATAGCGGGGAATAGCCGGGAGCTAGCAGTAATCAGTAATCAGGTTTCTAGGAGGCGGAATATGCCGCAGGCGAACATTCCCAGCGAGGATGAGGTCCTCAGTTATTTCGACAAGTTCTCAAATTGGGGCAAGTGGGGCGATGACGATGAGTTGGGCGCGCCCAATTACATCACCCCCGCCAAGGTGAAACAGGCGATCGCCACGGTACAGGAGGGGGTAAGGGTCTCCATGGCCCGCGCCATCAGTTTCGAGCCGACCATCGACGCCCCCAACACGCCGGTCCACTTCATGGTGGAGAGCGGCGAGGGCTGGGCCAGCGGTGACAAGGTCAGCTCCCGCGCCTTCCCCGCCGCCACCGACTACTTCGGCATGATCTTCCACGGGTTCACCGTAACCCACGTGGACGCGCTCTCCCACTTCTTCTGGAACGGGAAGACCTACAACGGCAAACCGGCCCATCTGGTGTCCACCAGCCTGGGGGCGACCTTTGGCTCGGTGGAGGAGGCCAAAGACGGCATAATCTCCCGGGCGGTGCTGGTCGACGTTCCGATGATCCGGGGCATCGACTGGGTGGAACGAGGCGAAGGCGTCATGATCGATGACATCCTGGCCGCCGAGGAACGCTGTGGGTTCAAGGTCGAAGAGGGCGACGTGCTGCTGATCCGCACCGGACAGTTGCACCGCCGCAACGTGGAGGGGCCGGTGGACCGGTCCGCGGGCTCGACGGCGTGCCAGGCGTCGGTACTGCCTTTGTTCTACGAACGGGGCATCGCCATGATGGGTTCGGACACTGGCAACGATGTCAGCCCGCCCCAATACGAAAAGGTGCCCAGTCCCATCCACCAGGTGAGCATCACGGCCATGGGCATCTGGATCCTGGACAACGCGGACCTCGAAGGAGTGGCCGCTGCCTGCAAGGAGCGCAACCGCTGGGAGTTCATGGTCTCCATCGGCCCGCTCCGCCTGCACAACACCACCGGCTCGCCGGTGAACCCAATAGCCATCTTCTAACCGGCCGGCACAGCCGGGGTTATTACCTCCGGCACGCCAGCGAGGTCGGCGGTTACGAAATAAGTGGCGGCGCGCTCCGTTTGTGCGCCGCCAAAACCCATGTCATTCTGAGCGTAAGCGAAGAATCTGCCACGGCGAACGAAGCAGAGGATTCCTCTCTAGCCTACCATTCGGGCGTACTTGCGCACGATCTTGCCCATGACCCCGCTCAGAAGTTGGTCCACCCTGAGCTTTGAGGCCAGTTGCTGCGAGGCCAGAGAGTAGGAGGGATAGATGTGCAGCGACTCGGCCATGTGGGCCAACTTAAGGCCTTGGTCCATGGCCAGCGCCCATTCTTGAATCATCTCCCCGGCACGCGAGGCCACGATGGTCGCCCCCAGCAGTTGGCCGTTGGGCCGGTATACCAGCTTCAGAAAGCCGGGAGAGTCGCCCTCCATCAGCCACCGGTCGGTCCGCTCCATGGGCCAGTTGGCCACCTGAACCTTGCCGCCGTACCGCTCAGTGGCTTGGGATTCGCTCAACCCCACGTGGGCCACTTCGGGGTCGGTAAACGTGGCCCACGGCACCCGCTCCAACACCGACTTCTTGTTGAACGGCAAGAACGCGTTCCGCACGGCCATGAATCCCTGATAACCGGCGTAGTGGGTAAACTGGTAGCCACCGGTGCAGTCCCCGGCGGCGTAGATGTTCGCCTGACTGGTGCGCAGGTGTTTGTTAACCTGAATGCCCGCTCGGCCATGGGCCACCTTGGCCTCAGCCAAGCCCAGGCCATCCACCCGTGGCCACCTGCCAACGCAGACCAACACCGCATCGGCTTCCACCTGGCCCCCTCCGCCCAAGACCAGCCGCGCGCCGGTCTCCGTCTTCTCCACCCGCTCCAATACCGCTGAGCTGCGCAGGTCTACACCGTCTTCGGTTAGCCGCCGGGCTAGGGCATCCGCGGCTTCCGGTTCGTCCTGGAGCATGATGCGTTCGGCGCCTTCCAACAGCGTCACCGACGAACCCAGCCGGCAAAACGCCTGGGCCAACTCGCAGCCGATCGGACCGCCGCCGACGACCGCCAATCTTGGCGGCAATTCCTCCAATCCCCAGACGGTCTCGTAGGTTAGAAAGTCGATCTCGGCCAGGCCTTGGATGGGCGGAATAGCCGGTCCGGCGCCGGTGCAGACCAGGTACCGGCGGGCGGTGATGGCCCGGCCTGCAACCGACACCGTTCGCGGGCCGATGAACCGGGCCTCGCCCTGGATCACGTCGACGCCCTCCGCCCGGAGAGTATCCGGAGATTCGGCTTCGTATACCTGTCCCACGACCGAACGCACCCGGGTCATGACCGATCTGAGATCGACCCTTGGCTCAGTGGTGGTGATTCCGTGCTTCGCGGCGTCTCTGACGCTTTGGGCCGACTTGGCGGCCTTGAGCAGGGTCTTACTGGGCACGCAGCCGCTCCAGGTGCAGTCGCCGCCCAACCTCCCCTTCTCGACCAACGCCACCGACAGGTCGATCTGCCTGGCGAAGCGGGCCGCGGTCAGCGCCGCCGACCCTCCGCCGATGATCAGCAGGTCGTAATCTTTCTTCACTGGAACGTCCTTCCCCTGGCCCGAATCTCGGTTAATCTTAGACAACCCGGTATACGGAGGAGGGTTACCGCAAGATACCGGCTAAACCATGATCTTGGATGCCGGGAATCGGGGGAGGGTTTTCCCGAGGGACCTGGTCTAGCTGTAATTGGGCGGGGACAACTGCACTCCCAGGACCGTTTCGCACCACTTGGCCACGCCCAATAGGCTGCCCTCCTCGAACGGCAGTCCCCCGAACTGCACGCCCAATGGCATGCCGTCCTTGCTTAGGCCCGATGGAATGGTCACCGTGGGGAGCCCGCAGGACGTCCAGGGCGACTGGAAGGACGCGTCGCCGGTGGTATTCCGGTCCTTGGGCGCGGGGGCCGGAGTGGTCGGCGTCATCACCGCATCCACCTGCCCCACCATCCGCACCATGTCCTGTCGGAACTGACGGCGGAGACGTTGGGCTTGGAGATACTTGGTCGCCGGTATCAGCATCCCCATCTCCATGCCGGCGCGGACCCTGGGGCCGTATTTCTCGGCTTGGGTAGCGTGGAACTGTTCGTGGAAGCTGGCACACTCCACGTTCATGACGATGCGCTGAACACTGTGGGCGGTGTTGAAGCTATCTGGCAGACCAAGCTCCACAACCTCGGCCCCGGCGCCGGCCAACTTCCGGACCACCTCTTGGGTGTGCGCCCAGACCTCCGGCGTTGACGTCTCCGAGTAATACTGGCTCACGACTCCGATGCGGGGAGGGGTGCTGCGCCGGGCCATCTGCTCGAGGAAATCTGGGACCGGTTGGCTGGCGGAGCCGGGGTCGTTGGCGTCCTCACCGGACATAACTTGCAACATGAGGGCGGCGTCATCTACGGTGCGCACCAGGATGCCCACATGGTCCAGGGACCAACTCACCGGCACCACGCCATAACGGCTGATGCGCCCGTAGGTGGCCTTGAGGCCCACGATGCCGTTGTAGGCCGCCGGACGGCAGGTTGACCCGCCGGTCTGGGAACCTAGAGCGGCTCCCACGGTCCTGCTGGCGACGGCGACCGATGACCCGCTGCTCGAGCCGCCTGGAGTGTGCTCGAAGTTCCAGGGATTATAGGTCGGAGAGGGGTCGGAGGTGGCGAACTCGGTGGTCACGGCCTTGCCCAATATGATGCCGCCGGCCGCTTTGATCTTGGCTACCGACGTGGCGTCAAAATCGGGCACGAAATCGGCATAGACCTTGGACCCGGCCGCCGTCTTCATCCCAGCGGTGTAGAAGATGTCCTTCAGACCCACCGGCACTCCGTGGAGCAGCCCTCTGGACTTGCCCAGCTTGGCCTCGGCCTCAAGCTCTTTGGCGTTGCTCAAGACCTCTTCCCGGTCAATGGTCACCCACGCCTGCAAGTCTTTATCGGTGTTCTCTATGCGGTCCAATAGCGACTGGGCCAGTTCCACCGGAGACAGGCTCTTGTCCCTGATCTGTTGGGCGGCTTGAGAAACCGTTAGCTCATGGGGTTTGGCCATGATTGGACCTCAGATTCAGATAACGAATGGGATGGGGACCGGGCCTATTGGTAGAAACCTGGTTCCAGGTCGGGCTGGATCGTCACTTGACCCACGTCCCACAGTTGCTGGGCCGTCTGTTGCAGCGACGGCTCCAACTCGGCTGCCCGCTGCTCGCCCCACAGGCGCACGGCCTGGGCGCGAAGTTCTTGGGCTATCTCTTGGACCGAATCGTTGGGCTTCATATTAACCACGGCGATATCTCGTGCTCCCTAGCGCTCTTTTTGGTCAGTGTCAGGCCAAGTGCCTGGCATTCTAAACAAGCCCCGCAGACCGGTCAATCGGGTGCGCAACATCAGGTGTCGAAACGAGAGTGCGCCACGCCCAGCATGCTGTTATAATCCCGCCTGTTAACTCCCAATGCCCACCCGCCAGCCACATCACCATCGGAGAGAAATATGCCCGACAACCTGGAAGACATCCTAGAGTCCCCCGAACACACCCGGTTAGCCGCCGACCTGGGCAACACCGAGGGCCCCCTCTGGCATCCTGAGGGTTATCTGACCTTTGTTGACCTGGTGGGCAACCGTCTGCTGCGTTGGGACCAGACCTCCGGGGTCGGCGTGGTCCGCGAGAACACCGGCGAAGGCAACGGCTGCACATTTGACCGCCAAGGAAGACTGCTGATGTGCGAAGGCGCCGACCACCGCCGGGTCACGCGCATGGACGCCGATGGCACGGTTACGGTGGTCGCTGACCGCTGGGATGGCAAACGGTTCAACAAGCCCAACGACGTGGTCTGCCGGTCGGATGGGAGCATCTACTTCACCGACCCCTCGCTGCGGGTGCCCGAGGCCGAACGGGAGTACGATTTCGCCGGCGTTTTCCGCGTGGCGCCCGACGGGAAGATATCCGTGGCCACCGACGGTTGCGAGTACCCCAACGGACTCGCCTTCTCCCCCGATGAGTCCATCCTTTACGTGGCCATCAGCCGGGAGAGCCAGGTCTGCTTCGAAGAGGCCGAGAAAGGCTTGGTCTGCGAGCACCGGAAGATCCGGGCTTTCGACGTTGCCGCCGACGGCACCCTGAGCAATAACCGGGTCTTCGCCAGCATGGCCTCCGCCGAAGCGGGCGTCCCGGATGGCATGAAGGTCGACACCCTGGGCCGCGTCTTCTGCACCGGCTCCGGCGGCATCTGGGTGTTCGACCCCAACGGGACCCATCTGGGCGTCATCAGAGGACCTGAAGTCCCCCGAAACATCGCATTCGGCGGTCCCGACTTCCGAACCGTATTCACCACACCCGGAGTATCCTTATACAGCTTCCGGGTTAAGACGCCAGGCATCCGCCCTTATTAGGCCGGCCCTATCAGAGACGAACGTTAAGGAGAACTAGATCATGGCTGCAGTAAGTACCGTAGGCTCCGGAAAGTACACCTACGAGGTAAACGAAGATTGGGCCAAGCTGCCTGAGGGCTGGGAGATGCCCGCCGCGGCGGTCTACGGCGACTCCCAAGACCGGGTATATTGCTTCAACCGCGACCCCGAACATCCGGTGTGCATCTTCGACCGCGAGGGCAATTTCATCTCCTCTTGGGGCGCGGGCCTGATCGCATTCGCCCACGCCATCTACCTGGACAAGCACGACAACGTTTGGCTGGTGGACCGCAACAAACATCAGGTCTACAAGTTCACCAAAGACGGTGAACTCCTGCTGACCATCGGCGAGGAGGGGTTCCGGTCGGACACCGGAGTCGCCCCCGACGACTACAGCTCGACCACCTGGTCCAGCGTGACCCACAGCGGACCTCCGTTCAACATGCCGGCGGGCATCGCGGTGAACGACGCCGGTGAGATATTCATCGCCGACGGCTACGCCAACGCCCGCGTCCACAAATTCACACCCGAAGGCGAACTGATCATGTCCTGGGGCGACCCCGGCTCCGGCGAAGGTCAGTTCAACCTGCCTCACGGCGTGTGGATCGACCCCAAGGGCCGCGTCTTGGTCTCGGACCGCGAGAATGACCGCGTCCAGGCTTTCACCCAGGACGGCGAGTACCTGAGCACCTGGCCCTCCAAGTTGATCGGCCCGGCCCTGATGTTCGTCGACGACGAGGACATCGCCTACATCCCCGAGCACAACGGCGGCTTGGTCAGCGTGTTGGACCTGGACGGCAACCGGCTGGCGCAGTGGGGCGAGGCCCGGTTCCGCTCCTGCCACGGCATCTGGGCCGACTCGCACAAAGACCTGTACGTGGTCACCCCCGGCGACTGGGGCAAAGGCCGCCGCGTGGTGAAATACACTCGCAAGGGATAGTTCTTCCGTGACCGATTAGTCGCGGCCAAGTTCTTGTACCTGGATAGTGGTTTTGCTATGCTGTAATGCGGTGACTGGCCAGCCTGACGGCCGAACGCTCGTCGCCGCACACCGAAGTGGGGCTGTAGCTCATCTGGGAGAGCGTCCCGATGGCTCATCGGGAAGGTACGGGGTTCGAGTACTTGCGGCCTAGGTTTACATATCAGTGGGGCTGTAGCTCATCTGGGAGAGCGCTTCAATGGCATTGAAGAGGTACGGGGTTCGAGTCCCCGCAGCTCCACCACTCACTAAATAAGAATCCTTCCTTCAGCAATCATGTTCTATGTGTACGTTCTCCGCAGCGAGCGCAATGGGCGTTATTACATCGAGAGCACCGGCACATGAATACTCGCCTGGAGCAGCACAACGCGGGGATGACCAAGTCCACCAAACCATATCGCCCCTGGCGGCTGGTCCATCACGAAGAGTTCGGGACTTTATCTGAGGCTGGGAAACGGGAATTCCGGATAAAATCTTGGAAGAGCCGCCCTTACTTAAAAGCCCAATTAGACATCGGCGCATAGCGCATTTGGGAGAGCGTCCCGACTGCCATCGGAGAGTTACGGGGTTCGAGTCCCCGCAGCTCCACCATAATTCTGCGAATATTCCCTCCACGGACCGGCGGGCCACCATGCCGCTGCCCGGAAACGCCGGGGCGGCGGCCCGCGCGCTAACCTCTAATCCTCCCCCTTTCCGAGGATCTCCGATTGATCTCCTTAATAGCCTTGGTCGGCGGCCTGGCACTCCTCCTCTTGGGAGCGGAGTTGCTGGTCCGCGGAGCCACCGGGGCTGCGAGACGCCTACGGATACCCGCCTTAGTTATCGGTCTGACCGTGGTGGCTTATGGCACCAGCGCCCCAGAGATGGCTGTAAGCCTGCGGGCGGCCCTCGCCGGTAACTCGGCCATAGCGGTTGGAAATGTTGTCGGCAGCAACCTCTTCAACATCTTGATGATCTTGGGATTGAGCGCCCTGATCACGCCACTCGCCGTAAAATCGCGGCTGATCCGCCTCGATATCCCGGTGATGATTGGTCTTTCGGCGTTGCTACTGCTCCTAGCGTTGACCCGAGGCGTCGGGAGGATCGAAGGGATCGGCCTGCTGTTGGGTCTGGTCATCTATACCGTTCTGACGTTCCGCCTTGGCCGACAAGAGGTTGGTCCTTCAACCGCTACCCCTGTTCCCGAACCGCAACGCCCACTGTGGCGCTCCTTGGGGTTCATACTCATCGGTCTGGTGGCCCTGTCGGTGGGGGCCCGGTATTTCGTCGACGGCGCGGTCTGGTTGGCGGACTCCATAGGAATCAGCGAAGTTGTCATCGGCTTGGTTATCGTGGCTGCCGGCACCTCGATGCCTGAGGTCGTTACCTCGGTCGTCGCGGCAGCCCGCGGCGAGCGCGACATCGCCGTGGGCAACGTCGTGGGCAGCAATATATTCAACATCCTGGGTGTTATGGGGGTTTCCGGCATCGTTGCCCCGGCGGGTGTGGCGATCCCGGATTCGATAAGACAATTCGATCTGCCCATTATGCTGGCGGCAGCGGTGATTTGTCTCCCGATCGCGTTCACCGGCGGTAAGATCTCGCGGTGGGAAGGGGCGTTGCTTCTTGGGTATTTCGCATCCTACGTCACCTACATAATCCTGAGGGCGGCGGACCACGATGCCGTCGAGCCGTTCGGCTGGGTGATGGCCGGAATCGTCATGCCATTAACCGGCATCACCTTGGCCCTGCTTGTCGGCCGAAGTATCATCTCTCATCGGCGTTAGGGGTCCCGGTGTGGTCTCATGATGGAATCATATACAGCGGCGGTACTTACACAAACGTCGTGAAACTCACCTTAACCAAATGTGGCCTTCATCCTAGATTTATCGTTGCGACCCGTTCAGCTTGCCCCTGGGACCTGGAATACATTCAGGGCGACGGGCGATGCAGGTAACATTTCAGTGAACATCCCCCTGGTCGTCCTAGGATCGGTATTTCTTCTTATCGCTGTCCGCCAGGTGGGGCGGCTCAGGTTGGCCATCTGGCAGAGCATGACACTTGGGGCAATTGCCGTTCTTGTTACCGGCCAGATCACCCCCAGCAAAGCTCTGGACGCGGTGAACCTGGATGTGATGGCCTTCCTCTTTGGCATGTTCGTGGTGGGCCGGGCCTTGGAGGAAAGCGGCTACCTGGCGGTGGTGGGTCACCATATCTTTGGACGGGTCCGCAGCACGGCGATGCTGCTCCTTGCCCTCCTCTTCGCTGCCGGGTTCGCGTCGGCGGTACTGATGAACGACACCTTGGCCATCATCGGCACGCCGTTAGCCATCCTCCTGGCCCGCCGGTACAACCTCTCCCCCAAGCTGCTTCTGCTGGCGCTGGCCTTTTCCATCACCATTGGCAGCGTCATGAGCCCCATCGGCAACCCCCAAAACCTCCTGATTGCCCTGGGCGGCGATATGCGGAACCCCTTCCTACCGTTCCTGAGGGGCCTGGCCTTGCCGACCATTCTCAACCTCCTGATAGCCTTCCTGTTCCTGCGTTTATACTATCGGGGCGAGTTCAAGCCGCTGGTTCCGGACAACACTCCTGCCGTCATCACCGACCGGTCTCTCGCCCGGCTAGCCCGGTTGGCTCTGCTCATCATCGCCGTCCTGATCCTGGCGAAGATCTGCCTCGCATTACTTAGCGTCGAGGTACGGCTTACTTACATCGCCATCAGCGGCGCTGTTCCGTTACTACTGTTGAGCCGGCGGCGGCTGGAACTCCTGCGCACGGTCGACGGGTATACCCTGGTTTTCTTCGCTGCCATGTTCGTACTGATGGGCAGTGTCTGGGGCACCGGCTTTTTCCAGGCACGCGTGGACGGTCTAAACGTCGACATCACGTCCACCCCCGTGATCTTGGCCGTCAGCATTCTCTTGAGCCAACTCATGTCCAACGTCCCGATGGTTGCCCTCTACCTACCGAGCCTGCTGCACGCCGGCGCTCCGCAGGAAGCCCTCCTGGCCGTTGCCGCCGGCAGCACCATTGCCGGAAACCTGACCATCTTGGGGGCCGCCAGCAACGTCATCATCATCCAGTACGCCGAGCGGCATGGCGGCCAGACACTCACCTTCTGGGAGTTCTTCCGCATCGGCGCGCCATTGGTGGCGGCTAACACCCTGGTCTACTGGCTCTTCTTAAAGTTTGTGTGAGCAGGCGGCAGTTTTCGACCGCATCGGGCGTTGGAGAATGATTCTCCCCATAGATGGTTCCGCTGCCAACCGGCTCCTCGCCTCCACTGCCCGTGACCGTCCCACTTCGTCCTCTCCCGCCCATAATCCATCATGTACCTCCTCCGGTCGTGACGTTCTATAATGCTCCGATGACCACCCAAGCCCCCATCGTCGTTGCGTCGAGCCAAGCCCGCGCATTCGCCATCATCGCGGCGGCGCTGTTCTTGAACAACACGGCCGCTTTGATGCTGGGTCCCTTGCTGGTGGACATCGCCAGGGAATATGACACTTCCGTCGCCGTGGCCGGTCAATTGACGGCGGCCACCTTCGCGTCGTGGGCCATATTTGCTCCATTGGCTGGCCCTTTTTCCGATTCCTTGGGGCGGCGTCCCGTGGCGTTGGCCGGGCTATCGCTGATGGGGACCTGCATCCTGGGCGCGGCGTTCGCGCCCAATTTCTTCGTCCTGATGGCGCTGCTCATCGGCGCCGGATTGAGCGGCGCAATGATCCCGCCCAATAGCATGGCCGCCATCACCGACGTCGTCGCGGTCGAACAGCGAGGCCGGGCAATCGGAGCGGCCCAGGGCATCAGCACGTCGGCGGCGGTGATCGGCGTTCCGGCGGTCGCGGTCCTGGCCAGTTTGGGCGATTGGCGGCTGCCCTTCGTTGTCTGCGGCGCGCTGCTCTTGGCCACGTTCGTCCTATCTTGGTTCTGGTATCCCAGAGGCCCCGCGGTTGGCCCCAAGGCGTTCTCCTATCTGGACCGGTTCCGCGAGTTGGGGTCCATATCCGTGTTCCGCATCGGGATGCTGGCCAGTTTCTCCCAGCGGACCGCCTTTTATGCGGTTGTCGGGTATGTCGCCGCCTACCTCATCGACACCTACGGTATGAGCGTCGGAGAGACCGCGTTGCCACTGGCCGTGGTCGGCTCCGGCGCCGTGCTCGGCAGTCTCTGGGCCGGGATGATTGCCGATCACCGGAAGCGGCTCAGTTTTACGGCGGGGGCCGCCTTGGCCGGCGGAGTCGGCGCGGTAGTTGTGTTCGCCATCGACCCATCGATCTGGGCAACCGTGGCCATCGCCTTTGGCGCCGTCTGTCTCTTGAGCGTCGGCTGGCCCGTCTTCATCACCTTCGCAACCGACGTGGCGGGGCAGTCACGGGCCACCGCGGTGGGCATGATGGGCGGCAGCAACCGGCTGGGAGGCGTGGCTGGGTCTGCCATCGGAGGCGCGTTCTTGGCCATTGGCGGCTACGCGGCGGTGGGAATCTTCTGCCTGGCGGCGGTGGCATTCTCGGGATCGGTGATGCGGTTATTCATGCGGGAACCGGAACCGGCGGCGTAATTGAATCCAAACGCTCTCTCGCGCCCCTCCGGCCCTAGACTCCCATGAGCCAAGCCCGCTTCCTGATATCCATCGCGGCGGCGTTGTTCGTCACCCAGAGCGCGTCCCTCATGGTGGCGCCGTTGTTGGTCGATATCGCATCGGAGTTCAATACCTCGGTGGCGGTCGCCGGGCAGCTTGCCACCGCCACGTTTGCGGCGTGGGCCGTCTCGGTCGTGGTCGTTGGGCCCATGTCCGACTCGTTTGGCCGGCGGCCGGTGGCCCTCACCGGGCTTTCCCTGCTCAGCATCGGGGTATTGGCATCGGCCTTCGCGCCCAATCTGGGCACTTTGCTGGCATTCAGGGTGCTTACCGGACTGGGCGGAGGCATGATACCGCCCAACAGCATGGCTGCCGTGGCCGACGTTGTAGCGCCCGCCCACCGCGCTCGGGCGGTGAGCCGGTTGATGGCCTTCAACACCCTATCTTCGGTGATCGGGATACCTCTTTTGGCTCTTGCCGCCGAATGGGGAGGATGGCGGCTTCCCTTCCTGATCATGGGTTCCATATTAGGGGCGGTGGCCATCTTGAACTGGTTCTGGTTCCCCAAGAACGAGGGCTCCGGACTGCGGTCGTTTTCCTTCTTCTCCCGGTATCGGGCGTTGCTGTCGCTCCCGATATTCCGGGCGGCCATCGCGGTGAACCTGGCCCAGCGCATGGCCTTCTTCGCGCTGTTCAGCTACCTGGCGGCATACCTGATCGACACCTACGATATGAGCGTTGCGGCGGTCGCCCTGCCACTGGCCATCGTGGGCGTCGGCCGGGTGATTGGCAGCTACATGGCCGGGACCGTGGGAAACCGGGACGACCGGATGCCCCTGATATCCATTTGTTCTTTGAGCGGAGGGGTGGCCGCGTTGCTGCTGCTTTCGATCAATGTTCCCGTCTGGGTCGTGGTGGCCCTGGCCACATTGGCGATCGGACTGCTGAGCGTCGGTTGGCCGGTGATGATCACCTTGAGCACCGAGGTGTCGGGACGATCAAGAGCGACCGGAGTAGGTCTGTTGGGCTTCAGCAACCAGTCTGGCGGAGTCGGCGGGGCGGCCATCGGCGGCGTTCTGCTGGCGGCCAGCGGGTTCCCCGGCATCGGGTACCTGTGTTTGGGCGCCGCGGTTTTCTCGACGGTGGTGATCGCGATCTTCATGCGGCGGCATTAGGCTGATGCTAAACTGAATCTCGATGAACCCGAACCATCCTTCGCGGCCTGTTTCGCCGCTTGATCATTTAATCTCGCAGATTCCGGCAACCGGCATCCGGCGGCCCTGATTGGCGAAGACAGCAACTTCCCCGGCAGTGGGCCAGGGCCGGTTCCTGGCGGTCACCGCCGTCGGCATGTTCCTAAGTCAGAACGTTGGGTTGATGCTCGCCCCCCTTCTGGTTGACCTGGCCGCCGCGTTTGACGTGTCGGTTGCCGCGGCTGGGCAGCTTGCGGCGGTGACTTTTGGCGCCTGGGCGATATCGGTGGTGTCGTCGGGTCCGATCTCAGACTCCTTCGGCAGGCGTCCCGTGGCGGTGACCGGGTTGGCTCTGTTGGGGCTAAGCACCCTGGCGTCGGGATTCGCTCCCAGCTTCGCGGTCCTGCTCGGTTTGCGGGTCGTCACCGGCCTGACCGGCGGCATCATCCCGCCCAACAGCATGGCGGCCGTGGCCGACGTTCTACCTCCGGCGAAAAGGGCTCGTGCGTTCGGACGCCTGATGGCGTTCACATCGCTGTCGTCGGTGATCGGAGCTCCGTTCGTGGCGGCGGTGGCCAGCGCCGGGGGGTGGCGGGTCCCGTTCCTGGTGATCGGGTCTCTGCTCTTGGTTTGCGCTGTTTTGGCCTGGTTCTGGTATCCCAGGACGCCCAGACCAGCGTTGGCATCGTTCTCCTTCCTGGCGCGGTACAAACAGATGGCTGGCATCGGGTTGTTCCGGTCGGCCTTGGCAGCGAACTTTCTACAGCGGGTGGCGTTCTACGGGACCATCAGCTACCTGGCGGCGTTCCTGATCAGCGAGCACGGTCTGAGTGTGGGCGAGACCGCGGCGCCGTTGGCGGTCGTGGGCATCGGCGTCGTAGTTGGCAGCACGATGGCCGGGACCGTATCAGCCATGGAGCGGCGGGCCCAGGTGCTCGCCGGGTGCGTCCTGGCAGGGGGCCTGGCGTTTCTGGTCCTGTTCGCCCTCGACCTGGGAGCCTGGGGCAGCGTTGGCCTGGCGTTGGTCGGCGTCACCTTCATCAGCATCGGCTGGCCCACATTCTTGGCCATCAGCACCGAGATCTCCGGCGCCTCACAGGCCACCGCCGTGGGCATGTTGGGCGCCAGCAACCAACTTGGCGGCGTGGGCGGTGCGGCGTTGGGCGGCGCGGTTCTTGCCCTGGGCGGTTTCTCTACGATAGGATTTTTGTGTTTCGGCGCGGCGTTGGTCTCGGCAATGGTGTTGCAATTCGGGATGCGCCGCCGCCCGCCGTCGAGCTAGTCGGCCTCAGAGCAGATCAGGAGTACCGGGCAAGCATGTTAGAACACAATGGGCTCAGGTGGGGATACGTCTTCTTGAAGGGGGCGGCTTACCTTAGCGCCGAGGAATTTCAGAGTTTGATGGTCCAGGCGGTGGAGATGTTCCTGGCCGGCGAAACCGAGCGGAACGTCAGGTCGGCGGAATACGAAGGACGGCTCTATACCGAACGACGTTATGAACTTATCGGGACCATCGGCGGCCAAAGGTTCAACGCCGACCTCGAAACATCCCGGGGCCACGACAACGCATCTTTCCTGGTCAACGAGCAGACCCACGGGACGGGTGGGTCCATCTCGGTGAATTAACGGAACCGCCACACTCTCGTTGACTCCAAACTCCGGCTAAACTACACTCCAACCCAACTTCCTTACACCCCGTTCTCCAGCCAAACGCCTCGTGAGGGAAACATGACTAGCATCAGCGATTTCCCAATGTCTAAAGAGATCGGGCGCGTCCCCTCTATCACCCTCCCGCTTAACTCCGAGGAAGAAGTGCGTTTCCGATCGCTGGCCGAAGAAGCGGTCATGATCGACGTCCACCAGCACCCGTTCGTGCTGCCGGAAGCCATGGACCGGTTCGTCGACTTCCTGCGCACCAACCGCTACCGGTGGGGATTCGAAGCTGTCCGGCATGGCGGCTGGTCCACCGTCACCACTTCCAACGTCTTTGGCGCGCTCCAGAACGCCACCGAGATGTCATTCGTGGAGTACGAGGACGTGGCGGCCGAAGTGGGCATGATGCTGGCCGACGTATCGACCCAGCAAGACGTGGTCCGAGTGGGGAACGCCGGCGAGATCCTGGCGGCCAAGCAGGCGGGCAAGGTCGGCTTCATGCCCACCCTGGAACACCTGCCCATCGGCAACCGGCTGGACCGCGTGGACCAGCTCCACGCCATGGGCGTGCGCCTTTCGGGCATCACCTACAACCGCAAGAACTTCATCGGCGACGGCATGTACGAGCGCAACCCCGGCGGCCTCAGCGAATTCGGCATCGAAGTCATCCACCGCATGAACGACATCGGCATGGCCGTCGATCTGTCCCACGCCTCCACCCCGACCGTCATGGACGCCATCGAGTTCTCCAAGGCGCCGGTGGTCTTTAGCCACAACGCCGCCTACACCCTGCGGCCGACCCGCCGCACGCGCAAGGACGAGGAACTCAAGGCCTGCGCCGCCAAGGGGGGCTTGGTCTGCATCACCGCCGTGCCCAACGCCCTCAGCGACGACCCGGAGCAGACCATCGAGTGCGTGCTGGACCATTACGACTACATGGTCAACCTGATCGGCGTCGACCACGTTGGCATCGGCACCGACACCGTCATCGGCGACCACGTTATCTTCCAACACTACATGCTGGGCCGCGACCTGGACGAATTGCCAGCTCCCTATCTGAACGGCCTAGAATCGCCCGCTGACGGCAAGAATATCATTCGCGGACTCATCCGCCGGGGGTACTCGGACACCGACGTAAAGAAGATCGTCGGGGGCAATGCATTGGATCTATTCCGCCGAGTGATGGCCTAGATGCCCGAACCATTCGTTACCACGGTCATCGGCAGCATGCCCAAGCCGCCCTGGCTCTATCGGCAGGCCCCACTGGACGCCAAGGAGTCGGACCACCACGGCGGCGGCACCGATTGGCTGCTATCCGGCCAGGAATTGACCGACGCGCAGAACGACGCCGTTCGGCTAGCGGTCTACGATCAGGAGACGGCTGGCGTGCGGATCGTGAGTGACGGGGAACAGCGCCGAAAGTCGTACCTGACCTACGTGACCTCCCGGTTGAGCGGCTTCGATTACGAGACGCTGGCAGAGAAATGGATCCGCGACGGCCGGCGTCTGGCCCAGGTTGGCCGCTGCATCGGGCCGGTGGAATGGCTCGGCCCAATGGTGACGCCCGACCTGGCCTTCCTGCTGACCCAGACCACCTCGCCAGTAAAGGTCACCCTTCCCGGCCCGATGACGGTGGTCGATTCAACCTACGACGCCTATTACGGCGACGAACGCGCCTTCGCCATGGCGGTGGCCGCCGCCTTGAACCGGGAGGCCCGTGCGCTGGACGCCCTTGGACCCGCCGTCATTCAGTTCGATGAGCCGGCGTTCAGCCGCTACCCGGAGAAGGTGGCCGAATGGGGCATCGATGCGCTGAACCGGTGCTCTCAGGACCTCATCGCCCAGAGCGCCGTCCATGTTTGCTACAGCTACGCCATGCCCGGCGTGCCCCGTCCCATCAAGAACAGCTACCCGCAGATCCTGGCCGAGCTGGAACGGTCGCAGATCGACCAAATAGCCCTGGAGTTCCAAGCGCCGCAACTGGATCCGGCGCTGCTTGAACTGTGTCCGTCAAAGACGGTGCTCTTTGGCTGTATCGACAACGCCAACCCCGCAGTCGAGGACTCGCAGCAGATCGCCCTTCGGCTGCTGGCCGCCGCCGAGCACCACGACCCCGAAAAGATCCAAGCGGCGCCCGATTGCGGGTTGACGACCCTGACGCAGGCCAGCGCACGGGCCAAGCTTTCGGCCCTCTTCCGTGGGGCTCAGACCGCCCGCGACCAACTTACCGGAGACACCGGACACGGGTACCATCACCACGAGCACCATGAACACTAAGAACCCTGGAAATCGGGATTTTCAGCACATCGGCCTGGACCGCCGGGACCGGGTGGCCGTCATCACGTTGCAACGTCCCGACCGGTTGAACGCCCTGAACCGGCAGATGGCCCAGGAACTGCACGACGCGCTCGACCTGCTCGCCGGGGAGTTCCCGGAAACCAGAGCGGTTGTCATAACCGGCGCCGGCCGCGGGTTCTGCTCCGGGGCCGATGTGGGTGACATAGCCAAGCGTCTCGACGACCAATTGGATGGAAACCTGGGTCCGGACGCCAGCGCAGGCCAAGGTCCGTCGATCACCATGCGGTTGGCGCCCCATCTCAGGCAGATCCCCCAGCCGGTCATCGCGGCGGTGAACGGGGTTGCCGCCGGTGCGGGGCTGGGCATCGCCCTGTGCAGCGACATCCGGATAGCCTCGGACGCCGCGCGGTTCACCTCGATCTTCGTCAAACGATCATTGGTGCCTGACGCCGGGGTCTCACAGCTTCTAGGGGCTTTGGCCGGACCGGGCATCGCCGCTGAGATGGCGTTCACGGGCCGGGTCTACGATGCCCAGTGGGCGCTGGACAAGGGCCTGGTTAACCGAGTGGTTCCCGCCGGAGACCTGATGGCTGAAGCCGAGGCCATGGCGCAGGAGATCGCCGCCAATCCGCCGCTGGCGGTGAAGGCAACCAAAGAGCTGCTGAACGCCCACTATGCCGACCTAGAGCAGGTGATCGAGTCCGAGCATCGGGCCAATGTCGCGATCCGGGGAACCGCCGACCAGAAAGAGGCGGTGGACGCCTTTTTGGAGAAACGCGAGCCAAGATTCACCGGCAGGTAGCACGGCGAGCAACACGGCAAGCGACGATGGGGTCTAATAACGTGGGGCCCGATCCAAGTCGCGGCCTTCTGCGTACTTTATATACGGCCCGGCGGTATGACCTGGCGTGCCCAGTCCTAACCCGTATGCTATCCTGGCCTAACAAACACCGGCCCGATACGCCCGGTATCTAGCGAGGAAATAGATTGAACTGTCCACGTTGCAACGATGTCGCCCTTGACGAAAAGTCCCTCAAAGATATCGATATCGACCATTGCCCTGAATGCAAAGGGCTCTGGTTGGATCTCCGCGAGATGGACCAACTTGAGGACAACGCCATGAACGAGGATGAAAAGAAGGGCATGATGGAGTACGCTCGCCGCGAAAGCAACATCTCTTGCCCCAAATGCCACGAGGTCATGGAGACGTTCAATTACCGGGCCAACGACCTGCCCATCGACCATTGCAGGAACCAACACGGTTACTGGCTGGACGAGGGCGAAGAGAAGAAGATTTTGGCTGTGATGAAGCAACGTGTCCAAGACCTGAAACGCTCTTCTTCCGCCGAGGAGTCCTGGTCCGCATTCTTGGAGAGCGGCGGCGCCCGCTCTTTCCTCACCAAGGTCAAGGACCTGTTCACCGGCTAACCACCCCCACTCCCCCTCACCTATTTTCTAACAGAGAGTCATTCTGAGGCGGCAGCCGAAGAATCTCGATGCCGGTGAGACAGCCTTACCGATATGCACCAAGACCCTTCGCGAGCTCAGGGTGACATGCTGAGGGAGTTGGTTGCCCAGTGAAAGCAAGCCTGAGAACTCTCGAGGGACAGCCCTGGGAATGTTCAGCCGCCTTCGAGTTCATCCATGAACGTGGCGAGCGAGGCGTCGGCCCGGGAGTAGTCGTAGCTGGCGTAGCGGCGTTGGCGCAGTTGCACCACATCGCCGTTGAAGAAACGCTCGTACAGCGACTGCCGGGATCCAAATTGGGTGCCGATCAGGTCCCAGGCCAAGCGGAACAGCCGCACCCGTTCTTTGGCGCCCACCGACGCCCCCTGGTAATATTTGCCGATGTCCTCCGCCAGCGGTCCCGCCAGATCCGCCTCGGTGGGGGTCAGCATCAGCCCGCCGGCGGCCAGTTGCTCGATGATGGACGCGGTCCGGGCGTAGGCTTCGGGGTACCAGTGGCGCATGGCGATCCACGGCTCGGCGGCCGGCCAGATCCCTTCCGCTCCGGGGCCCGCATCCTCGTATCTGCCGGCGTCGGCCTCCGCGGCCCGCATATAGGCCCGCACGGTTTCCAGGGTGTCGATCACCTCTGCAGTCTTCTCCTGCACGTGGGCATAGCCGCCGATGCCGATGGACTCGGTGATGCCATGGACGATCCCCAAGATGAACTCCAGCTTGGCGATATTCTTGACCGACACCTGCTGCATGTACTGCCGCCAGAGAGTCACCTTCTGAACGGTCAAGTTGGCCAGTTCCACGTCGTCGTATATGAAGACCCTGTCCCACGGGATGAGCACGTCGTCGAAGATGGCCACGGCGTCCATCTCGTCGAACTGGCCCGACAGGGGGTAGTCGGCCAAGGGGCGTCCCAAGTCGTGGCTGGGACGGCAGATGAACCTGAGGCCGGGAGTGGCCACCGGCAGGGCGAACCCGATGCAATACTTCCGGTCTTCCTCCACGCCGGGGCGGAGCGGGCGGTACACCGGACAGAATATCTCATCGGAGAACGGGGCCAGCGTGGCCAGGAGTTTGGCGCCGCGCACTACCACGCCCTCACTGGTCTTTTCGACAACCCCCACTGCCGTGTAGGCGTCGGGCAGTTCGGCCAGTGAGAGGGACCGGTTGACCTGGGGATGGCCAAAGGCGTGGGTCAGACACAGGTCGCGTTCCCTAACGTATTCGTGGTAGCCGCGCAGATTGTCGCCGTGGCGTTTGTCGTTTCGGCCAAATAGGTGGGCCAGTTGGCGAGATGCAGTCACCTGGATGTTCACATAGTCGGGGGTGCGGCCCAGCATGCCGTGGCAGGACCGGGCGGTAATCTCCAGCGCGGTCCGCCGCCGCAATAGGTCTTCGATGGTCTCGGGCACCAGATACGACAGGGCCACCGACTCCCCGCTGCTGGGCGACTTGAAAGTCATCCGGCCGTGGTTCTCGGGCAGGTGCTGTAGGTCGTAGAGCCCGGCCAGGGTCTTGGCCATGCGGGCCATCTTGGGGTGGGTGGTAACGTCGGCGACCCGCTCCCCTTCCAGCCAGACCTCCCGGCTGTCGCGCAGGCCCTGAAGGAATTGTTCGCCGGTCCGTACCACCATGTAGAACCTCGAATCCCGTGGCTGGGATTACGGATGGGCGGCGCAAAGGAACTCCACTCATCCGTGACACCGTGCTGGATGCCCAGTTATCGGCAGGGGTTGTCCCACAGGTCAGTGCCGCAGGCGTCTCTTACCCGTGGGGGTTGACTATTTGTAGGGATTATCCCAGCGGTCGATGCCGCAGACCTCTTCCAGGGGCTTGCGGGTGACCGAGCCAAACTCGCCCCGCGGATAACCCAACGGCATGCAATAAACGATCTCGGCGGTTTCGGGGATGTTGAGCAGCTTGTGGACGCGCTCTTCAACCACGGCGTGGAGTGTGGCGATGGTGCCGCCGACGCCGTGTGCCCGGGCCGCCAAAAGCAGGTTCTGGGCGGACGGGATGATGCCGCCGGCGCCGCCTTTGTTGAGGGCGCAGATCAGGACCATCAGGGGAGCGTCGCCAAACTCGTTGGCCAACCGCATGGCGGAGCGCTGGGAATTCTTGCCCGGGGGAATATCCTCCGGACCCATGATTCCCTGGTCCTTACGCTTGGCCCACCAGGCCTCGTGGTACAACTCGCCCAGCTGCTTGCGGGTGTCGGCGTCCTTCACCACGATGAAGTGCCACTGCTGGGTGTTGCCGCCGTTGGGGGCGCGGATGGCCGCCTCCATGATGTCCCGCATGACGTCATCGGGTATCGGGTCGGGCTTGAGGCGGCGAATGGCGCGCTGGGTGAACATCGCTTCGCCCAGCGACATGGTTAAGCGGTCGGCAGTAGTCATACTTTGCCCTCCAATATCTTGTGTTAAATCCTATGCAACACCGGCGGCGTTCTTGCGCAGGTCCGCTCGGGGTTCGGCCAGCAGACGGCCATAACCGGCCAACGGCTCGGTCTCGCCGGCCTGGCTCAGGACGCGCCAGAGAGTGGCGGTATGGGATGTCACCACGGGCTTCCCGGTCTCCTCCTCCAGCGCCTGGGCGGCCGCCATGCCGTCGAAGTTCATGCAACTGATGAACAGGCCATCGGCCTGGTCAGCGTACTCCCGCCAGGCGTCCATGGAGAAATCGAAGATCTCCTGGGGCGGAACGGCGGCGAAATCCTCGGCGGTTTCCAGGCCCATTCCCCGCATGGTCAGCGCCTCGATGCCAGCCTCCTTCAGGTAGGCCCGCTCGGACACGTGATGGCTGTCGGGATAGGGGGTGGTCACCACTATCTTCTTCATGCCCAGGTGTTGCAGCGCCTCGGCCACGGCCAGCATGGTCGACGTGATGGGCGTGCCCCATTCGGATTCCAGGTCCCGGCAGAACTCGCGGTCGGCTTCCATACCGCGCAGGGCGCCGCTGACGGTGCAGCAGTAGGCCACCGCGTCCACTTTGGCACTGGCCAATTCGCCCACCGCCCGGCCGGCGTTACCTTCCATCTCGATCAGCGCCTCGATGCTCTCGCCCGGGGCCAGCATCATCCGGCTGGTGAAGAAGCCAACCCCCGGAGGCGCGGCCCTGTTGTACCGCAACTCGGAAATGGTGGACGCGCTTACCACGACAAGTCCGATCTTGGTCCGCAGTTCCAGCTGGTCCATCCGCCGCGCTCCTATCGTGTGGTTCCTCATCAGATCGCCCTTGGTTTTGGTTGCAAAGTTTATCACAATGGCCGCCTGGAAACGGGTCAGGCGTCACCCCTTCCCGGTCATTCAATCATTCGGGATAACGGCGGATAACGATGATGGGGACGCTCAAGGTGCATATCAATGACAAGGACGCTCATGGTGACGAAGTGTACACAATTTATCCGCTCCAGTTCACGCTGGAGAGGCCATTGGTTCGTACACGCTAAAGGCGGCGGCAGTCTCCTATTCTGGGTGCTTCGGGTTCGAATCCTGTTAGGCCAGCCAGCCCCAGGCAGCCGGGACGCTAATCGAACCGTTTCTGGCAGCAACCCATCTGACAAGTTATGGTTTCAGGTTCTGGGAAACACGTATTGAGAGGCGAGCGGTGCTCATTCCTAAACCAGGCCGATGGCAGTGTCGGTAATGCCAGCACCACCCCTTTATGCTCAGGGTTAGGAGCGACTTGAGGATTTCCATGGCTGCATCCACGGACAGAAGAAAACGGCCCACGCGAACCGGTATCGGTTCCCCTGTGGGCCGCTGTTGGAAATCCACGGTCGCTAGAGATCGGCCCGATTCCGTGGCTTGTACGGTTGGGCCCACAACCTCGAATTGTCAGACTCCTGCTCCAAGATATGGCTTCTAGGTTCCCTCAGATGGCCGGCAGTAAGTACTTCAGGTCAAATGCCGCACCAAGACGCTGGTTACCACGTTTGAGCTCGGAATCATGATCTCGCGGTCTTCTATTCCCAGAACGATGTGCATCAAAGTAATATTCGTCACCCTCCCAGAATTGCCCCCAATAGTCACATTGTCCCCGATTCGGATTGGGCGGGAAAGAGTCAGGAACATACCAGCTACGGCGTTACCCATGACCGATTGTGTGGCAAGACCTGCCACCAATCCCGCAAAACTCCCAGCAGTTAATGCGGCTGCCACGTTGGAGGTCAGAAGAGAAACGACCGCAGAAAGAATGACCGCATACGCCACGATTCGAGCGATGACGCGAAGAGGCACAGCAACATCGACGGATGTGCGCGATAAAGCAACGTAATATGCCCACCGAGCGCCGAACTCGGTCGCCAGGGATCCGAAGACAACGACCTCGATGGCGTGGACGTACTGTTGGTAACTCTCTAGGAACTCCAACGGCCCCCCATCGGCTACAAGCCTCGCCGTGAAGGCCAGTACGGTCATAAGCAGCCCTACAGCTAACACTGTAAGCAGCGCGAACTGTATTATTTTCCCCGTGCTTTTATGTGGAGACGTAACCGACATCTTTTCCCTTAGAACGCCAGCGATCCCATTTTCATTACCCGGAATTCAACGCTTGCACAATCGCCCGCATTGTTCTGCGCAGTGGAAAAACGCGCTGTAAAATTCACCAAAGTGCGGGCTTCGGGTATTATACACATTGTCCCATCTGCACAGACCCCAATTTGATAGCCAGACTGGTAAATGAGCATTGGTGCGTGGGACTGATAGGCGTTACTATCGGGTCGATGGGATTGGCCGTGTCTTCCGCCGTGTCTTCCTTTGTAATAGCTACTTCGACACGCGCCGGAATCATCGTCGGGACCTTCTGCTGCATGGTGAGCCCGTCGAACCACTGGTTTGGGTCAAGCGGGGTTCTTGCGGGCAGCAACTTGACTGATGCGCGCCCTTCGAGAGCCTCGGGACGAACGGGACCACCTCACAATCCTAGTCACCGGGTTGCGATTCGAGTCACCATAGTCGCTATCGTAGTCACCCAATTCTCGCTTGCTGTTGATATACAAGCTTGTCGAACCACCGCCGAGGGCGCACCCAGTTTTCTTAACCGGGAACTTAATTGGTGCGCGCCCCTCGATACCCACAAGACCGGCGGCCAGATCGACTTTGCAGCGAAACGATTTTGGCAAAACCCCTGTGACCCATTCCTGCCGAGTACCAGCTGAATACCAGCCCAACCCGAGCAATGTGCTAATTGATATAATGTGCCTCATCTTTCCCGTAGCTGGCGGTACGCGCCAGGAGGCGTAATGGCTATCGATTTGTCCAGCGCTGCGCAAGCATACCAACGTCTTGGCGTGAAACCGGTGATTAACGCCACCGGTTCAGTCACCAAGTACGGTGGCACCAGGACCCGGCCCGAGGTCATGGAAGTGATGGCGGGGGCAGCCCGCATCATGGTCAATGTGGATGAACTCAACCGGAAGGCCGGGGAAGAGATCGCCCGGATCACCGGCGCGGAAGCCGGATTCGTTTGCAGCGGCGCCGCCGGTGGGCTGGTGCTGCAAGCCGCGGCCTGCATCGCCGGCAAGGACCCGGTCAAGATGCGCCGATTGCCCGACACCACCGGCATGAAGCGCGAGATAATCATCCAGAACATGCACCGCTTTCCCTACGAGCAGGCTTACCGGGCGGGCGGCGCCAAGCTGGTGGAGATCGGCGACTCCCGGTACTCCCACCCCTGGGAGTTGGAAGGCGCCATCGGCGAGAACACGGCGGCCGTGGCGTTCCTCTGCGCCCCGTTGACCAACCGGCGGGCGATACCGCTGCCCCAGGTCTGCGAGATCGCCCACAGCCGTGGCGTGCCGGTGATCGTCGACGCCGCCTCCATGCTGCCGCCCAGAGAGAACCTCAAGAGATACCTGGCCGACGGCGCGGATATGGTGGCTTTCAGCGGCGGCAAGGGTATCCGCGGCCCTCAGGGGACGGGTATCCTCTGCGGGCGGGCCGACCTCATTGAGGCGGCCGCCGCCCATGCCAACCCGGCACAGTTCTTGGGACGCCCCATGAAGGTGGCCAAGGAAGAGATCGTAGGTCTGATCACCGCCTTGAACATGTTCGTGGAGGAAGACGAGGACGCCGAGATGCGGGCCTACGCCGCAATGGCCCAACAGGTGGTGGACGCGTTGAGCGAGGTCCCAGGTCTGGACGTCACGCTGATGCATGACAAACACGATTACCTGATTCCCCACGCGCTGCTGCGGTTCAGCGAGGACTGGCGCGGACCCAGCAAGAACGAGATCACCAAGGCGATGGAAGAGGGCGAGTTGCCCATCTACCTGCACCAACTGGGCCAACCCGAGGAGTTGGCGGTGGACCCGTTGAACCTGACCCAAGAAGAAACCACCATCGTGATCCAGCGGCTGCGTGAAGAACTGACCCGCTAGACACGTCAACCCTCGTAGAATCGTCAGCGACCGATAGATAACCACCACGCTAAGGAGAGACAGATGGCCATCAAGATCGACCTGAGGGTGCCCCCGTGCAAGCCCGTCCCCGAGATCACCGCATTCGTCAAGGAATGCGAGGACGCTGGGTTCGACGGCGTGGGCATGTTGGACTCACAGATGCTGGAGCGCGACGTGTTCGTTTCCATGGCCCACGCGCTGATGAACACCTCCAGGATCAACGTGGCGTCGGCGGTCACCAACCCCGTGACCCGGCATCCGTCGGTGCTGGCCTCCGCCGCCCAGACCGTTTCCGAAGTCGCTCCCGGCCGGGCCCAGATCTGGATCGGACGGGGCTACAGCTCGGCCAACGTGGTCGGCATCCCTCCGGCCACCGTGCGCCAGATGCGGGACGCGGTCTCCATGATGAAAGAACTCATGGCCGGGAACCAGGTCGATTTCGGCGGCGTCTCCAGCCGCATGCGTCACGGCGGCGGCGGGGCCACGCCGGTCTACATCGCGGCCACCGGCCCCAGGGTGATGAAGGTGGCCGGCGAGGTGGCCGACGGAGCGGTGTTGATGACCGGCATCCACCCCCAGGCGGTGGCGGAAGCCCGGGAGTTGATCGCCGATGGGGCCAGGAGCGCGGGCCGGAACCCCGACGAACTGGAGACGATCTTCACCTGCACAACCATCATCAGGGACGACCTGAAAGAGGCCCGCGAGATTGCCCGGCCCCTGGCGGTGCAGCGGTTGATGGAAAAGACCTATGTCCGCTGGTTGAAGGCGGCCGGCATGGATTTCTCGGACCTAGAAGTGCCCCGGGGCCTCTGGGACCTCTACCCCGACGTACCCCACGCCGAGGACTGGGAGAAGGCCAAGGAATTGTGCGCCTTCCTGCCGGACGATGCCCTGGCCCAACTCTGTGACACCATGGGGCTGATCGGTTCGCCCGAGTATGTCGCCGAACGCATTCAGGCGGCGGAAAAAGCCGGCCTGGAGCATATCTATCTGATGACCGACCAGACCTACGAGTTCGCCACCGGCGAGCTTGCCGCCTTCCGGAACAAGATATTCCCGGCGCTGGGCCGGGCCATGCAGCCGGCATAACGGCAGACATATCGGGCATCTATCGGTCTGTGGAAGAATGCCGAATATCCAGGGGCAGGCTTGAAACCTGCCCCTTTTCGTTTGTCTTTAGGGGGTGACCATCGTAACCGGCAGTTCGCCGGGTCGATACTCCCGATTCGCAGCGGTACTGAACGATCTGGGCGCGGCTGAGGGATGACTCGGCGTCCCCACGTCTTCGGGCCGCGCCTACGTTGCCGAAAAAATGGCAGCGATAGCATCACGCCGTGGCGCCGCAAAACGACTCATCTGGATCCCCCAGCAGATTGAAGCATCATACTATTTACAGGAGTTAATTGATGCAAAACATTCGAATTCTTGGACTGATCTCCGGGGCCGTCGCCCTCGCCGCCGTGGCCTGTGGCAGCGGTCCGGCTGCCATCCCGGCCGCGGCTTCACCCTCTCCAGCCGGCTCTTCGGCTGCAACCGCCACCCCAAGTTCCGCCACGCCGACGCCTGGGGCCGAGTCCAAAAGCGTGAAGGGAACTTTCGTGGAAATCGACCCGACCGGACTGGTTGAGCAAGACCTCGATTTTGAAGATGGCCTCCGTTCCGCCAGGTTCAGCCTGGGCGGTTGGAAGACCGATTTCAGTTACCATACCGTGCCCTATGACGAGTTTCTCTCGGGCGGGCCGCCCAGGGACGGCATACCCCCGCTGGATAACCCTCGATTCGATTCCATCGACCAGGCCGACGGCTGGCTGGCCGGCATGGAGCCGGTGATCTCCTTTGAGATAAACGGAGACCAGCGGGCCTATCCGCTGCAGGTGCTGATCTGGCACGAGATCGTGAATGACGTGGTGGGCGGGGTGCCGGTCGCGGTTACGTTCTGCCCACTCTGCAACAGCGCCATCGTTTTCGAGCGCACGGTGGGCGGCCGGGTCCTGGACTTCGGCACCACAGGCAATCTGCGGAACAGCGACCTGGTCATGTGGGACCGTCAGACCGAGTCTTGGTGGCAGCAATTCACGGGCGAAGCCATCGTCGGCGTCATGGCGGGGACCAGATTGACCTTCCTGCCGGCGCCCATCGTGTCTTGGCAGGACTTCATGACCTATCAGCCCGACGGCAAAGTCCTGAGCAAGGACACCGGGTTCGACCGCCGGTACGGGCAGAACCCCTACGTTGGCTATGACCGCGTCGACGAGCCGCCGTTCCTTCTACTGGGGGACTCCGACGGCCGCCTGCAGCCCAAAGAACGGGTTGCCGCCGTCACCGTGGATGGGGTGAACGCGGCGTTCCCCTTCGCCGTTCTCGCCGAGGAAGGCGCCGTGAATTATCGAGTTAACGGCGTTGATCTGGCCGTGTTGTTCAAGTCCGGCACCAACTCGGCCCTGGACGGCGCCCGGATCGAGTCGTCCAAAGACATTGGCTCAACCGGGGTTTTCAAATCGGAACTCAACGGCCAAAAGTTGACATTCACCGCCACCGACGGCAGTTTCACCGACGCCGAGACGGGTTCCACTTGGAACATCCTGGGCGAGGCCACTAACGGCCCTTTGACCGGGGAGCGGCTGACTAAGATGGTCCACGCCGAGCACTTCTGGTTCGCCTGGGGCGCGTTCAAACCGGACACTCTGATCTACCACGGCGTGGGCTGATGCGGCGCTGACGCCCCGCTCGATATATTGCTCCATATGTTGATCGGAACCGGTGATTTAGGCCGGGATGAACCAAGCAAAAACCGGACCAACGCCTTGCAGGCGGTCTCTAGGACGCATACACTTGATTGCAAGCCGACTTATCAATAGTCACCCGCTAAATAAATCACTTTCAGATAGCCTCTCTGGCACTCCCCAGGAGACCCCGATGTCGAGTCAAGAAGAGACCACGGCGGCAGACCTGGAGCGCGCATTCACCGAGATTGTTGAGCAATATTCCGACCTGGCCTACAGCGTCGCCATCCGCATGCTCCGGAACGCTGAAGACGCTGAGGACGCCGTGCAGGAAGCATACATCTCGGCCTTCAAGGCCCTGCCCAAGTTCAAGGGCCAGTCCAAGCTTTCCACCTGGCTCTACCGCATCGTCGTCAACGCCTGCTTGATGAAGATCCGCAAGGACAAGTCCCGGGCCAAGTACATCTCCGAGAAGAACTTCGACGACGCCATCGTCTACGATTGGAAGAATGACCCGGAAGATGCGGCGGTAAACAGCGAGCTACGCTCGAATCTGGAGGAGGGCCTGGACCGGCTTCCACCCGACCTCCGCGCTGCCTTGGTGTTGAGAGACATCCAGGGGCTTTCAACCGAGGAAGCCGCCGAAGCCCTGAATATCTCCATCGCCTCCATGAAATCGCGCCTGCACCGTGCCAGGGTCCAACTTCGGAAACGGCTGGATGAGTACGCCGCCCTCTCCCGATCGACCGCCCCGGAAGCAGAGGTCGACGCCGGCGGCTAACCCGTCGGTCGCCAGGGTGGAAATGCACCGTCTCCCGGCCCGATTGGTAGTGACAACCTGTCCCCGGTTCGCTACCATATCCTGGGGATTTAGATTCCCTATAGACTCGATCAAAGATTCGATTCGTGTGTCGAGATTCCGGGTTCAGCCAGTCGATGAATCTCGGTGAAGGCTCGCAGACTTTAGGGGGTTCCACCTTGGCTGACCAGGCTCTTGACCAACTCTGTATCAACACCATCCGATTCCTGGCCGTGGACTCTGTCCAAAAGGCCAAGTCCGGACACCCCGGCGCACCCATGGGACAGGCGCCCATGGCCTACGCATTGTGGGACCGTTTCCTAGAGCACAACCCCGCCGACCCGACGTGGCCCAACCGCGACCGCTTGATACTTTCCTCCGGCCACGCGTCGGCCCTGTTGTATTCCCTGCTCCATCTCACGGGCTACGACCTGTCTCTGGACGATCTGAAACAATTTCGTCAGTGGGGCAGCCGCACCCCAGGCCACCCAGAGTACGGCATTACACCAGGAGTTGAGGCCACCACCGGCCCCTTGGGGCAGGGTTTCGGCAACGCCGTGGGCATGGCACTGGCCGAGAGGTGGCTGGCGGGGCGTTTCAACCGGCCGGGCCACGAGATCATCGATCATCATACCTACGCCATAGTTTCTGACGGCGACCTGCAAGAGGGCATCGCGTCGGAGGCCGCGTCCATGGCCGGCACCCTGGGTTTGGGCAAGCTCATCACGCTCTATGACGACAACGAAGTGTCCATCGAGGGCAGCACCGACATCACTTTCAAAGAGACTGTGTCCCAGCGGTTCGAGGCCTACGGCTGGCACGTGATCGGACCCATCGACGGCATGGACGTGGAGCAGGTCACTGCAGCTTTGACCGCGGCCAAGGCCGAAACCGGCAGGCCCAGCATCATCGTCTGCACCACGGTGATCGGCTACGGAAGCCCCAACAAGGCAGGCAAAGCCTCAGCCCACGGCGACCCCCTGGGCGATGAAGAGGTTAGCCTGGCAAAACAAGCGTTGGGATTTGGATTCGATGAAGCATTTTCCATCCCCGCCGAGGCCGGCGCCCACCTGGGTCTGGCCGGCGAGCGGGGCAAGTCGCGACAGGCGGCCTGGGATGCGGCTTTCAGTGAGTACCGGGAAGCTTACCCCAAGGAAGCGCAACAGCTGGACGACGCACTCCACGCACGGCTTCCCGACGGCTGGGATGCCGGGCTAGACGGCCTGTTCGACGAACCCAAGCCCATCGCGACACGGGAGGCATCCGGTCGGGTGATGAACGCCATCTCCAACGGCGTGCCGGCGTTCCTGGGCGGGTCGGCCGACCTGGCCCCATCCACCAAGACGATATTGAACGACCGGGGGCACATCGCGTCCGGAGATTATTCCGGTCACAACATACATTTCGGCGTGCGCGAGCACGCCATGGGCGCGGTGGCCAACGGTCTGGCCCTCCACGGCGGCGCTATCCCCTATACGGCCACGTTCCTGGTCTTCTCCGACTACATGCGCGGGTCCATCCGGCTGGGGGCGCTCATGGGCAAGCAGGTGGCCTACATCTTCACCCACGATTCCATCGGAGTTGGCGAAGACGGCCCAACCCATCAGCCCATCGAACACCTTATGGCGCTGCGCGAGATACCAGGCCTGGTGGTCAGCCGGCCGGCCGACGCCACCGAGACGGTGGAGGTCTGGCGCGCCGCCATGACCCGGCAAGAAGGCCCCACCGCCATGGCATTTACCCGCCAGAACCTGCCGGTGTTGGACCGGACCAAGCTGAGCCCGGCGTCCGGCGTGCTGAAAGGCGCCTACATCCTTCGTGAGAGCAGCGGCCCGCCCCAGTTGATCATCATCGCCACCGGGTCCGAGGTCCACATCGCACTGGAAGCCGCTGAGATTCTGGAGACCGAGGGGATCGCCGCCAGGGTGGTCTCCATGCCGTCTTGGGAGCTGTTCGACAATCAGCCCAAGGAATACCGGGACCAAGTTCTGCCCCCCTCGCTGCGAGCCCGGGTTTCCGTTGAAGCCGGATCCACCAAAGGGTGGGAGCGGTACGTAGGTCTGGACGGCGCCTGCGTCGGCATGAACGGCTACGGCGCATCGGCCCCAGCCGGGGTGCTCTACGAGAAATTCGGCATCACCGCCGAGCGCGTCGCCGATGAGTCCCGGAAGTTGATCAACGGGGCCGGTTAGCTTTCCCGCTGCCAACGAGCCTCGGAGGCGCATCCTTCTGCCGGTGATTGCATCTCAACTGAAGTGCGGCCTGCTCGCGAACGGGCCCTTCCGCGAATCGGCCTTTCTGACAACGGGGAAAATACGGGCGGGGGTCCAACCGCCACCTGATCTGGGGATGTGATGCGGAAGTTTGACATCATTGTGATTGGCTCCGGCTCCGGCCTGGAAGTCTCCTCCGACCTCTCGGATGAAGGCTGGTCGGTCGCGGTGATCGAAGAGGGCCCCTTCGGCGGCACCTGCCTCAACCGCGGTTGCATCCCCTCAAAGTTGCTCATCCACTGCGCCGACGTCATGCAAACCGTCCAGAACGCCGCCAGATTCGGTATCCACGCTAAGGTCGAGCGCATCGACTGGCCTTTCATCGTCAACCGCGCCTTTGAAGAGGTGGACGCTGACGCGGCGATGATCGAGCGGGGCAACCGCCAAAGCGAGAATATTGAGGTCTTCAAGGGCCGTGGCCGCTTCACCGGCCCAAAGACCCTTGAAGTGAACGGCGAACAACTGACCGCCGAAACGGTCCTGATCGCCGCCGGCGCCCGGCCATGGGTGCCCGAGATTCCCGGCCTGACGCAGACTCCGTACGTCACGTCCGACGAAGCACTGCGCCTGCCCGAGCAGCCAAAACGGCTCACAGTGGTGGGGGGCGGGTACATCGCGGCGGAGTTGGCCCATTTCTTTGGGGCTTTGGGCACGGAGGTGACCATCATCCACCGCCGGAGAACCATGCTCCGGGAGGAAGACGACGAAATCGCCCGCCGGTTCACCGAGGTCTATCAACGGCGCTTCAACATGGTGCTGGACTCCCAAGTATCCGGTGTCTCGTCCAAAGACGGGGAGATAACGGTTGCGGTCACGACTCCGGACGGGCCTAAGACGATTACCTCGGACACCCTGCTGATGGCCACCGGCCGCGTCCCCAACACCGACATACTGGACGTGGGCAAGACCGGGGTGGCGGTCAACCAACGGGGCTACGTTAAGACCGACGAATTCTTGCAGACCAACGTGCCCGGCATTTGGGCCTTGGGCGACATCGTGGGCCGGTATCTGCTGAAGCACAGCGCTAACCTGGAGGCGGCCTACGCAACCAACAACATCCTCAACCCAGACAACCCGGCGGCGGTGGACTACCACGCCATGCCCCATGCCGTGTTCGCCTCACCCCAGGTGGCGTCGGTGGGCATGACCGAAGAAGAAGCCGAGGGCCGGGGCGCATCCTACGTCACCGCCAGCTATAACTACTCGGACACCGCCTACGGGGCGTCCATCGAGGACAAAGACGGCTTCGTCAAGGTGCTGGCCGACCCTGGGTCCGGCGATATCCTGGGCTGCCACATCATCGGGACCGACGCGGCAACCCTGATTCAGGAAGCCGCCAACGCGATGCGGCTGCGGTTGGGCGTGGACGCAATCACCCAGTCGATCTACGTGCATCCCGCGCTGCCCGAGGTGGTGCAAAGGGCCTTCGGCCAACTACCGCTCGAATAAACGCCGAGCCGGCAGTGAGGTTTCGGCGACCCGGGTTAGACAGCCCGGTTTAGATATAAAGGAGTTCACCTGTGGAATTGGGAATGATTGGCCTGGGAAGGATGGGCGGCAACATGGCCCAGCGGCTTTTGGTGGGGGGCCACCGGGTGGTCACCTATGACCGCGACCCGATGGCCATCGCCGGACTTCAGGTACTGGGCGGGGAGGGGGCTTCTTCCCTGGCTAACGTGGTCTCCCGGCTCTCCACTCCCCGCGCATTGTGGATCATGGTGCCGGCCGGGCAGCCGACCGAGGACACAATCGACGAGCTGGCCCCGCTGCTCAGTCCGGGTGACGCCATATTGGACGGCGGCAATGCCAACTATAAGGACAGCATGCGCCGGGCCGCCAAGTTGGACGAGCATGGCATAAAATTCATCGACGTCGGCACCAGCGGCGGCATCTGGGGCCTGGCCGAGGGCTATTGTCTGATGGTCGGCGGCGAAGAAGCGACGGTTACCCGTTTGGAACCCATCTTCCGCACGCTGGCCCCCAGCCCAACCCAGGGCTACAGCCGGGTCGGGCCCAGCGGCGCCGGTCATTTCACCAAGATGGTGCACAACGGCGTGGAGTACGGCCTGATGCAGGCGTACGCCGAGGGCTTCGAGTTGCTGGAGGCCAAAGAGGAGTTCGGCCTGGACCTTCAGTCCATCGCCGAGACCTGGCGTTACGGCAGCGTGGTGCGGTCCTGGCTTTTGGACCTGGCCGCCGCTGCCCTGGCAGAAGACCCCGGACTGGCAACCCTTGATTCGTACGTTGACGACTCCGGCGAAGGCCGCTGGACGGTGGACGAATCGGTGGAGTTGGCCGTGCCCATCCCGGTAATCACCATGGCCCTGCAAGCCCGGTTCCGGTCGCGGCAGGAACGGCCATTCGGAGGCCGCATGCTGGCCGCGCTGCGGAACCAGTTCGGCGGTCATGCCGTTCGAAAATCCGGTCAAAGCCCCAGTACACCTCCCGGCCAAAGCTCCGGTCAATGACGTCTGATTCCGGGGACCAGGTCCCGGCGCAAACAACCACGATCGTGATTATGGGCGCCTCGGGAGACCTGGCGCGCCGCAAACTGATCCCGTCGCTGTGCAGCCTGTTCTGCAAGGGCAGGTTGGGGCCGGAGGTGCGGATCGTGGGGATGGCCCGTACCCGCCAGACGGAACAGCAGTTTCGCGAGTCGCTGGCTGAGGGGATGGAGGAGTTCGCCCACTTCAGCCCCGGCTCTGACGCCTGGGATGAGTTCATCTCCCGCGTCGGCTATTGCTATGGCGACGTCACTTCCCAAGACGACCTGGAAAACCTGGATGAAACCCTGCGGGGGATCGAATCGCCCGGCCAACCGGCCAACCGTTTGTACTACTTGGCATTGGCGCCTTCCCTGTACGGACCGGCGGTGTTGAACCTGGGCGCCACTGGAATGGCCCGCGAGACCGGCTGCTGGCGGCGGGTGGTCATCGAGAAACCCTTCGGTTCCGACCTGGCCACGGCCCAAGAACTGAACCAGGTGGTCCACTCGGTCTTTTCCGAAAGCCAGGTATTCCGCATCGACCACTACCTGGGCAAGGAGACGGTCCAGAACCTCTTGGTTTTCCGGTTCGCCAACACCATATTTGAGCCGATCTGGTCCCGGAGCTACATCGATAACATTCAGATCACCGTCTCAGAAACCGTGCCGGTCTCCGAGCGCGCCGGTTACTATGATCAGGCTGGGGTGCTCCGGGATATGTTCCAGAACCATCTGCTTCAACTGCTGACCGTGGTTGCGATGGAGCCGCCCTCCAATTTCCAGGCTGACCTGCTCCGCAATGAAAAGGTTAAGGTGCTGAACGCCGTGCGCCGGCCCACTTTGATCGAACACGGTGGAACCAGGGGAAACCACGAAACCAGCAGGATCGCTGTCACCGGCCAGTATGGCGGCTATCTTGACGAGCCGGGCGTGCCCAGCGGCTCGCGGACTCCCACCTACGCGGCGGTCCGTTTGGACATCGACAACTGGCGTTGGCAGGGGGTGCCGTTCTACCTCCGCTCCGGAAAGGCGCTGGAGGACAAACGCACCGAGATCATCATTCAATTCCGCAAGCCGCCCCACATGATGTTCGCCCACGAAATCACCGCCAACATATTGGCCATCCAGGTGCAACCGCACGAGGGATTGCACATCGAGTTCCAGGCCAAAACCCCGGACGAAAAGATGGAGATGCGACCCGTGGACCTAGAGTTTCATTACGAGGACTCGTTCGGCGGAATGGACCTGCCCGACGCCTACGAACGCCTGCTCCTGGATGCAATGAATGGCGACGCCTCGCTGTTCACCCGGAGCGACGAGATTGAGGAAGCCTGGGAGATAATTGACCCAATCATCCAGTCGCTGCCGGCCCCGGACCACTATAACGTGGGCAGCCGGGGGCCGGAAGCAGCCGATGACCTCCTGGCCAAAGACGGTCGAAGGTGGCTGGATCCCCACTCCAGGTTCTAAGGCCGGGCGCCGGGCGGTTCTTTTCCCGGTGTTTGATTCAAGCAGATCCGTGGGGGATGATTAACACGGATGATTATCGATGATTATTAACGTAGGAATCTTTCTTTGACCTATAAGCAGATACACGAATACGGTCTCATCGGCGACATGCACGGCTCGGCCCTGGTTGCGTCCGACGGCTCCATCGACTGGTGCTGCATCCCCAGGTTCGACTCGCCGGCGCTTTTCAGCAAGATATTGGACGACCACAACGGCGGGTTCTTCAAGTTAACGCCCAGCAATATCCACAGTGTCACGCGCCGTTACCGTCCTGACACCAACGTCTTGGAGACCAGTTTCAACACCTCCAGCGGCTCTGGGATCCTCTACGACTTCATGCCGGTCCACCATCACTCGGTCATGCCGCGGGCGCCGCGGGAAGTGACCGAGACTCAGCGGGTTGTGCGCATCCTCCACTGTACTCAAGGCCGCCTGGATTTCGAGATGGAATGCTGTCCCAAGTTCGACTACGGGACCATCGTGCCCCACGCAGCGCTGAGCACTCCCCATACCGGCATCGCCCACGGGGGCTCCGATGCGGTGTCGGTCTTCTGCTCGGCCCCACTAACCCTGGTCAACGACGGGTTCCGGGCCAGGGGAGCCATCTTTGAGCAGGAAAAGCTTTACGCCACGGTCTCCAACCAGTCATCGTTCTCCCACCATACCGAGCCTCTAACCCCGGAAAAACTGGACCAGGAATTGGACGACACCACGGCCTTCTGGGAGGGTTGGGCGGCCCAATGCACATTCCGTGGTGAACACCGCGACGCGGTTGTCCGCAGTGCGCTGACCCTCAAAGCTCTAACCTACGCACCATCCGGCGGTCTGGTCGCCGCGCCCACCACGTCCCTGCCTGAAACCATCGGCGGCGTGCGTAACTGGGACTACCGGTACACCTGGATCAGGGACGCCACGTTCGCCCTGTACGCCCTTTCCATCATCGGCTTCACCGGGGAAGCCAGGGCGTTCAAGGACTGGCTGGAATGGAGCACATCGGGCCGGGCGCGCGACCTGCAGGTGATGTACGGTCTGGGAGGAGAACGGCGGCTCACGGAGATCGAGATTCCGGAGCTGGACGGCTACGAACGCTCCAGACCGGTGCGCATCGGGAACGGGGCCTATAACCAGTTCCAGTTGGACATCTACGGCGAGATCATGGACTCGGCCCATATCTTCCGGAAATTCGGCGGCTCAGTGGACGCCGAATACTGGGAGTATCTACGCCGGGTGGTCAATTTCGTGATCGACCACTGGCAGGAGCCAGACGATGGCATCTGGGAAACCAGAGGCGGGCGCCAACACTTTGTGTTCTCCAAGGTGATGTGCTGGGTGGCCATGGACCGGGCCATCAAGGCCGTCGACACAATGGGGCTGCCCGGCGACGTTAAAGTCTGGAGGACGGTCCGAGACCAGATCCGGGACGAGGTGATGGACAAGGGTTACTCGGAGAGCCGTCAGGCGTTCGTCCAGTCCTACGGCAGCAAGAACCTGGACGCCGCCAACCTGATGCTGCCTCTGGTGGGGTTCATCCCGGTCACCGACCCTAAGATGCGCTCAACCATCCGGGCGATCCAATCGGAACTGACCAACTCCAACGGATTTGTGTACCGCTACCGGGATTTCGACGATGGTCTGGGCGGATCGGAAGGCACGTTCACCATCTGCACGTTCTGGTTGGCCGACAACCTGATACAGATCGGAGAGCTGAAAGAGGCCCGGCATCTTTTTGAGACGGCAATGAGCTGCGCCAACGACCTGGGCCTCCTCAGCGAGGAATATGACGACGCGACCAACACCATGCTGGGCAATTTCCCTCAGGCGTTCTCCCATATGGCGATGATCAACACGGCGGTCCATCTGCAGGTGGCGGAGGAAGGTACTGAATCGCCTCTGGCGCGCTTGTCACTCGTTCGAGGCGCAAGTATCATTCCCCCAAAGTGATTTCCCATTACCCCATCGGAGAGCGTCCAGGATGCAGAGATTCCGGATTGGCGTGGACATCGGCGGCACGTTCACTGATATCGTCTTTCTGGGCGATGACGGCCAGGTGCTGGCCCGCAAGGTCGCTAGCACGCCCGGCGACTACAGCCGGGCGGTCCTGAACGGCATCAGCAGCGGCATAGAAGAACTGGGACTGACCGCCGACATGGTGTCCGAGGTCAGCCACGGCTTCACCGTCGCCACCAACGCCATCATCGAGCAGAAGGGCGCCAAGACCGCCCTGATCACCACCGAGGGCTTCCGGGACGTTCTGGAGTTCCGGCGCAACCGCATCCCCCGCCTCTACGACCTGCATTACGAGAAGCCGCCGCCCTTGGTCAAGCGGCAATTCCGGCTGGAGGTCGGCGAGCGGCTGAACTTTCAGGGCGAGGTGCTGAGGCCGCTGAACAAGGCCGACGTGGACCGCGCCGTTAGATACGTGCTGGACAACCGCATCGAGTCGGTGGCCATCTGCCTGCTGCATTCCTACGCCAACCCGGCACACGAGCAGTACATCGCCCAGGTGTTGACCGAGAAAGCGCCGGGCGTGAACCTCACCATATCCTCGGACCTGCTTCCTGAGATGAAGGAGTACGAACGCACCAGCACCACGGTGATCAACGGCTACGTCCGTCCGGTGGTCGAGAATTACCTGACACTGCTGACCGGCGGCCTCACCGAGATGGGCGTCACAGTCCCTCTGACCGTGATGCAGTCCAACGGCGGCCTGGCCACTGCCGACATCGCCAAGGAACGCCCGGTCTACTGCATCGAATCCGGCCCGGCCGCCGGAGTGGTGGGGGCCTATCACCTGGGCAAGCGTTTGAACATCGCCAACCTGATGACCCTGGACATGGGCGGGACCACGGCCAAGGCATCGATCATTGAAGACGGCGAGATGCTGCAGGCCCCCGAGTACGAGGTCGGCGGCGAGATCAGCGTGGGCCACCGGCTGCTGCGCGGCTCGGGCCACATCCTGCGGGTGCCGGCCATCGACCTGGCTGAGGTCGGCGCGGGCGGCGGCAGCATCGCCGCCGTTGACCGCAGCGGATCCCTCCGGGTGGGCCCTCAAAGCTCCGGCGCCGACCCCGGGCCGGCCTGCTACCGGCTGGGCGGACAGGACGCCACCGTGACCGACGCCAATGTGCTACTGGGCTTCTTGCATCCAAAGCACCTGCTGGGCGGTGATTTCCAGATCGACTCGGAACTGGCCCGTAAAGCCATCACCGACAATGTGGCGCGGCCCCTTGGCATGTCCGACGTCGAGGCTGCCTACGGCATCCACACGTTGGTCAACTCAAACATGGGCCGGGCGCTGCGGGCCGTTTCCAGCGAGCGGGGTCGGGACCCTCGAAGATTTGATCTCATCACCTTCGGCGGCAGCGGGCCGGTGCACGCCGTGGGCCTAGCCGAGATGCTGGACATCTCTCGGGTGGTGGTGCCGCCATTCCCCGGCGTGTTCAGCTCCTTCGGCCTGTTGGTGGCCGATGTGGAGCACCATTTCGTGCAGACTTACTTCAAGACCTTTGCTGAACTTGACATAACTGCTTTGGCGGGCTTGCTGGATAGCCTCTGGGAGCAGGGCCGGAGCCAGCTGCGCCTTGAGGGTTTCGACGACTCCCGCCATGAGGTGGTGACCCAGATAGACATGAAATACGAAGGCCAGGTATCGGACCTGACCGTGCCCTTCCCCACCGGCCCCGTCAACCGGCAGACCATCCAGGCAGTGATCGGCGCCTTCGAGGAAGAACACGAGAAGAGCTTCGGGTACAGCAGCCCCGACTCGGGGTACCAACTGGTCAACGTGCGGGTCATCGCGCGTGGGTTGCCAGAGGTCGCCCGCATGCCGGAGCGGCTGGAACTTCCAAAATCATCCAATGGCGCCGGCGATTCCCTAAGGAATGTCTACTTCGGACCCAACAAGGGCTGGTCCAGCGCCCCAGTGGTCGACCGCCAGGCCCTGGCCGGAAACACCACCCAAGGACCGCTGATCGTCCAGGAATACGACTCGACCACCGTGGTGCCCCCCGGCTGGAACGCCACCACCGACCGGTGGAGCAACATCGTGCTAGAGAAAACTCCGGCGGCCTAGATTTGCTAGCACGGACCAGTAAACCCGTACCCGCAATCCCGAAAGGAGCCCCCATGCAACAGGTCACCGATCCGGTCACGAGAGAAGTAATCAAGAATGCCCTGATGAGCACCGCCGACACCATGGCGTTGACGGTGGTGCGCACGGCCCGGTCCGCGGTGATCAAGCACGGCATGGACTTCTCCACCTCACTGTTCAACGCCGAGGGACAGCAGGTGGCCCAGGGGCTAACCCTGCCGCCCCATCTGGGCTCCATGGCGCCGGCGCTGGAAGGGGTGATGAACGCCTTTGGCGACGACGTGCTGCCGGGTGACATCTTCGCCAACAACGACCCCTATGAAGGAGCCAGCCACCTGCCCGACATCTTCCTGTTCAAGCCCATATTCAAGAATGACGTATTGGTCGGCTGGAGCTGCTGCATCGGCCATCAGACGGACATCGGCGGCCGCGTGGCCGGAGGCAACGCCTGCGACAACACCGAGATATACCAGGAGGGACTGATCCTGCCGCCCCTCAAGCTCTACGAAAAGGGCGAATTGAACAAGGCGGTCTGGCGCATCCTGGAGAAGAACGTGCGGGTGCCCGACAAGGTGTTGGGCGACGTTCAAGCCCTGCTGGCCGCGGTACGGTTCGGCGAGCGCGACCTGCTGCGGCTGGTGGACGACTACGGCCTGGAAGAGCTGAAAAGCTATATGACCGACATCCTGGACACCACGGAGCGCCTGACCAGGGCCGAGATAGAGCTATTGCCCCAGGGCGAGTGGGAGTTCACCGACTACATCGACAACGACGGCATCGACCTCCATCCCATCGCGATACACGCCAAAGTGAAGATCGAGGGCGGCGAATTCTTTGTGGACTTTGACGGCACATCGCCCCAGGCCAAGGGCTCGATCAACCTCAACTTCGCCTACACCAAGTCCAACGTCTACGCCGTGATGAAATGCCTCATCGACCCGGCCATCCAGTCCAACAGCGGTTTTTTCCGGCCCTTCAACATCACCGCTCCCGAGGGCTGCTTCGTTAACCCGCAGCATCCGGCGCCGGTGGCCGCGCGGGGGCTGGCCGGGTTCCGCATCTGCCAGACCATCTTCGGGGCGATGGCCCAGGCCCTGCCCGGCAAGGTCCCGGCGGCCTGGGGCGGTGGCGAGATCGGCGTTAGCTGGGGCGGTTATTATCCCAACCGCAAAGCCTGGGTTTACCTGGAGTTCGCCAACGATGGCCCCCGAGGCGGCGGGCCACAACTGGACGGCGCCGACGGACTGGCCGCGCCCATCTTGAACATGGCCAACACGCCCATCGAGAGCATCGAGTCGGAGCAGCCGCTGATGGTGGAACGCTACGGTTTCGTGCCCGACACCGGCGGCGCGGGCAAGTACCGGGGCGGCCTGGGCATCGAGCGGGAGTTCCGTCTGCTGGCCGAGGACGCCACGTTCCAGTTGCGTTCCGACCGGACGGACTTCACCCCCTGGGGGGTCCTGGGCGGCAAGCCGGGCACCCCCACCGAGAACTACCTGAACCCCGGCACCGACTGCGAGGAGAAGCTGCCCGGCAAGACCCTGCGCCAACTCAAGAAGGGCGACCTCTACCGGGTGGTGCAGGCCGGCGCGGGCGGCTACGGCAACCCGCTGGAGCGGGACATGCACGCGGTGGCCGACGACGTGGAACAGGAGAAGCTATCTGCGGAATACGTCCGCCGGGAGTACGGCGTGGTGGTGGACCCCAAGACCTTTGCTTTGGATGTGTCAGCCACCGAGAAGCTGCGCGCGGAGATGGCGGCCGGGGATTGATCTTACGGGGAACATTCGGCGGGGAACATTCGGCGCCAAAGCACGCAAGATAGATAAAAAGCTCCCGGCTTGCGCCAGGAGCTTTTCTGCCCCCTAAGAGTAATTTCGCTTAGGGATTCTGATGGTCCTTGGTCAGCGGCCCATGACCTTCATGGAGCCATCCACGGGGTTGTACTGAAAACGCGTCACCCGATCTAACTTCTGGGATTCCAGGCGAACGACCAGCGTGCGGTCGTCTTCCACGTTCAGGGTGTCGTGAATCTCGCCGGGCATGAAGTAGGCCACCGAGCCGTCTTCCTGCACGAACCGGCCATGCTCCACGATCTGGGCCTTCTCCACACCCTCACCGGGGAACGCCCAACGCCATTTCCGCTGCTGGATGGCGCCTTTGTAGACGCCGTAGACCACCCAGGTAACTCCGTGGTCATGGGGCAGGTTGTCTTGGCCTGGCTTTTGGACCGAGGCCATGAGCCACCAGCCGTTGCCGGGGTGCCCGGTCTCCTCGTCCAGATGCAGGGAGAACCGGCCGTAGCCGCCCTCTTCCGGAAGTTCCAGCTTCTCTTCCAACCAACCGGGGACCGCGAGCAACCGCTTCAATAACCCAGCCACGGTCTTCGCCTGAACATGGGGGTCGGATTCATTCCTAAAGATGTCTCTAACATCTTCTACGAAGGCTTCCATGGTGTAATTGGTCGTCTGCGTCTGTGCCATCACGATCCTCCAATCAGTCCAATCTTGGGTCTCGGCGATTGTAAGTATTTCATTCTGATGGGATGACGCCGCGGTGTCAACGTGACATCCGTGATATTACAGCCTGGGGATAATCGCCGATCTGTTAATGGTAACTGGTCGCGGACCTCGTTATCCGGCGCTCAAGTCGTCAACCGATCGATCTCGGCCTTCCCCGTGAAGCAAGCGATTGAGCACCCGGGGATGCACCCTAAGAACCAACCGGTAGATGATCGCTGGCGTTTTTAGCTGGCCGGGGCTATCATATGCGCACCATTTTCCCGGCATCCGGTACTCAATCTGACCCTGGAATATAGGAGGTTACCCGATGGCTAACGACTTTACGATCCTGGTAGGCACAGTCGGTCAAGGGATGAACGTAAGCGGCGACAGCGGCGAGACCTGGACAAAGATCCGGCAGCCGATCCCCACGGAGTGCAGCATTCGGGCGCTCCGCACCTACCCCAACGACCCTCACCGGATACTGGCCGGTTCCGACGGACATGGCCTGTTCCGCAGCGACGACAACGGCATCAGTTGGGAGAGTGTTGACTCGCCCATCGGCGACCTGCAGATCTGGTCGGTGGCCGTTGACCCATCCAACCCTGAGACCATCTTTGCGGGCACCCGCCCCGAGGGCTTCCGCTCCCGCGACGGCGGCAAGAGTTGGGACAAGCTGTCCATGGGCGTTAACAAGGAGTGCCCCATCGGCACGCCCCGCACGACCAATGTCATCGTTGACCCCCGCGACAGCAACACCATCTGGGCCGGCATCGAGGTCGATGGCGTCTACAAGAGCATGGACGGCGGCGACAATTGGGTGCACATGCCCAACCTGGGTCCCGACCCGTTCCACGGCGACATCCACGGTATGGCAGTGAAGCCCGGCGCCAACTCGGCCGTCTATTGCACCAGCCCCTTCGGTTTCGCCACCAGCCTGGACGAGGGCGAGAGCTGGGACTATCACTACTTCCCCAAGTTCAACCCCGAAGACGCCCGCTCGTACTGCCGCGGCATGATCATCAAGCCCGACAACCCCGATGTCATGTACGTGGGCAACGGCGACTTCATCCCCGGCGTCATCGGCACGGTCCAGATGACCAAGGACGCTGGCAAGACCTGGGCCCCGGCCAACCTGCCCGTGGAGCCCAACTCGGTGGTCTACTGGCTGGCCAACAACCCTGAGATTCCCAACGTTGTCGCCGCGGCTACCCTCTTCGGCTACGTCTACGTGAGCGAAGACGGCGGTGACACCTGGAGTAAGCTCCGCAAAGAGTTCGGTGAGATCCGGTCTCTGGCCGTCACCCCCAACTAAGAACCCAAGCGGACCCAGATCAAGGCAGATCAAGAGGGGCGTCCCGGTGTGTCGGGACGCCCCTCTTTTCGTCGTTCATCCGCTGGACTTAGCCCGCCGGCCCGATCAACTCTCCGGTCTGCCCCGGCTGAGACCCAAACTGGCGAAGATGGCGATGGCCGCGGCGCCTAGGGATAGGATGAACACCAGTCCCAAGCCGCCCACATCGGACTTATCCGCGCCCAAAATCGCCGCGATCACGGCCGAGCCGATGATGCTGCCAAGATATCTGCTCGTCGAATAGAGTCCGGCCGCCGAACCCGAGTCCTTGCGGCTAACCGCCTCCACCGCCGACGTCTGCAGTCCGGGGGTGGACAGACCCAAGCCAAGGCCCACCAGTGACAGTCCCGCCAAGAGTTGGGATAGCGACACATCCTGACCGGCCAAAGCGATTGGCACCACGCCAACAGTCAACAGCACCATCCCGGCGGTGGTTGGCAGACGCCGCCCAAGACGGTCGATCATGCGGCCTCCGGCGAAAGACGAGACCACCATCCCGGCCGACATCGCCGTCAGGATCAGTCCGATACGCAATGAAGAATCGTCCCTGGCCGATAGGAGCAACGGTATCGCGATCAGCAGGGAATACATCGACAGATTGGCGAATCCTATCCCGGCGGCAGCGGCGCTGAATGACCTATTCAGGAAGAAATTAAGCTGGACTATCGGGTCGGGTTGACGCCTTTCGTACCAACCGAAGGCGATGGCGCCCACTGCCACGATCGGTATTCCGACGGCGATCAGCAACACCTCCGCGCCCTTGGAGAAGGAGATCAATATCCAAGCGGCGGCCACCAGAACGACGGGCAAGGCCATCGCGCCGAAGATATCGAAGCCGGGCTTGGCGGGAGTGGCCGCGATGGAAGGAAGCGCCTTGAAGCCGATCAATAAAGCAGGGGCGACGAATATTAAGTTGACATAAAATATGGACCGCCACCCTGCCAGTTCCACCAGCAGCCCGCCCAGGGGCGGCCCGCCCGCCGCCGCCACCGCTATGCCAGCCCCAAGCAGACCGAACCCAGCCCCACGGCGGTGCGCCGGCAGTATCTCCCTTAGCAAGGCTGAACTGTTGGGCACGATCAGCGCCGCGCAGACGGCCTGCAACACCCGGAAGGCCAGCAGCAATGACAGTGATGGGGACAGCGCCGCTCCGATGGAAACGAACCCGAAGACCGATAGGCCGCTGAGCACCATGTTGCGGTGGCCGAAACGGTCGCCCAATTTGCCCGCCAGAGGCTGCAGTGACGCCATGGAGATCAGATACGCGGTGATGAGCCAGCCGGCGCTGGTGATGGCCACATCGAAGTCCGTCATGATATCGGGAAGGGCCACCGCGATCATGGTGGAATTCAGCGGGGCCAGAACGATGCCAAGCATGACCGTCAGTAAGATGAGGCGCTCGCCCCTGACGGTCATGCCGGCCGGTTCCGTGCCTGCCCCCGTATCCGCGGGTTTGGTGGGCTCAGCCTCTGGAGTCAATCCTCACGATTCCCTTGGCCCCGTCGACTGTCAGGGTCATACCGTCGGTGATGACTGCCGTGCCCACTACCGTGCCGACCACGCAGGGCATCTTGTACTCCCGGGATACGATGGCGCAGTGGCTGAGCGGACCGCCGGTGTCGGCGACCACCGCCCCCGCGATGGAGAAAAGAGGAGT
>MUCI01000050.1 GCA_002816575.1 SAR202 cluster bacterium Casp-Chloro-G2
GTGGGGTCAAGGCCAGAAGATTGAGGGCCGGCTGGGATGAGGACTACCTTCTCAAGGTGTTATCCCTATGAGATGCGATTGCCCTGGCCTAACTCCGATTAACCCTTGACAAAAATCTAAGAAAACGGCGGAAGTAAACCCATAGTATGAGACCGGCAGCAGTTGCTACCGGTCTTTTGATTTAGCTTTAACCACGCCTGGAAAGGCATTTTCTTGGGTAAAGTATAAAAATTGATTAAAATTAGTTTTAATATTCGTTGACATAAAGGCCGACTAAAAAGTAACGTCAGGAAGCACATGGCGGTGGAAAAGAATACCGGCGGGTCCGGCCTTTTCAAACAACACGCCGCTAGCATTAGATGGGCCTAACCTGGCCCAGTGTGCCGGCGAGAGGCCCTTTGCGCCGGGGAGGTTGATCATGGTGATCGAGAAAGACTTGGTGGAGGACGGAGCGGCACAGGCGGTCCTAGCGCCAGAGGTTCCGGGGGAGCCGGCGGTAACCGAAGGACCGGCCGAGCAGTCCAAGCCGGCTTGCCAGCACCATTGGGTTATCGAAACGGCACGCGGTCCCGTTAGTTGGGGCGTTTGCCAGGTCTGCCATGAGGGCAAGGAATTCAAGAATTCCATCGGCGACGGCGACCGGGATTATTAGACTGCTCGACCATTGGTCTTTTCAGTTGGTCTTTTTAGTCCGGAGTTGATCTTGATAGTCCGGAATCTGTGCGGCGGCCCGGCGGCGTTCTGACGCCAAGGCGGCGCGCCGGTCTGGTGGCTGTGTCAGCCGCCGGATTCGTCAACTCGAGAATCTTAGCGGGATATGCGGTCCGCAAGCCTTGCCGGAGGGTGATGCTTGCCGGGGGCCAACACTGGAGGTAGGGAAAGATATGAGAGTGCTTTGGATCGGTTTCGGACAGGCAGGGGGCAAGATAGTGAATTCCCTGATGGGGATGAACCGCCGCCTCTATAACGCCATCGCCATCAACACGGAAGAGGCTGACCTATCGGGGCTGCAGAATATCCGGCACAAAGTCCTGATCGGGAAATACGCCCTCCGCGGCCGAGGGGTTGGTTCGGACATTGACCTGGGCGCCAGCATCGCCGAGAAGTCGCTGGCCCAGATGATGGACTCCATCGACGACATGGTCCGGAGAAAAGACCCGGAAGCCATCTGGATCGCCGCCGGTCTGGGCGGCGGAACGGGCGCCGGCGGCAGTTTCGTACTGGCCAACGAACTGAAGAAGATCTACAAGCACATCCCGGTCTACGGCATCGGAGTGGTGCCTTCGGTGGCCGGGATGCCCAGCGACAAAGAGGCTCTGAACCTGTCAAACACGGTCAAGAGTTTTGAACTATGGAGCCATTACTTCAACAACATCCTGCTGGTGGACAACCAACAGTTCGAGCAGCCCAACGTGACCCGTGAATCAGTGGAAATGATGTTCCAGAGGGTCAACGAGAACCTGGCCCAGACGCTGACCACCATCCTCAGCGCCGGCGAGATTCGTCCTCCGCCCCAGGAAGTGTTCAGTTCATCGGAGATCAAAGCCACGCTGGGACTGATCGGGGATATCTCGACCATCGGCTATTGCTCTGAGGAGATCAAGGTCAAGTCGCAATTCTGGCGGGCGGGGATGGACCCCGGCACCCGCGAGCTTGAGAGCATCATCGAGCGAAGCGTGGACAAGCCGGCGTTGACGTTCCCGGCAGACGTCTCCGGCGCCAGGGCGGCGTCGCTCATCGTCCACGGCAGGCCCGAGCACCTGTTCACCCAGGCCATCTCGGTTGGCAAGTCGCGGTTGGAGGACCTGACCACGGTGGGTAAGGTGCGCTACGGCGACTTCCCGGACCGCCGCACCAAATACCTGTCGGCCATCACCATCGTCTCTGGCATCACCGACTTCACACGGATGGACCAGATGCGGAAGCGGGTCCAAGAGCTTAACGGTTCCATGCCCTCCAGGCACCACACGGTCAGCGACAGTCTGGTGGAGCCGTCGATCATCTAGAATCGAGGGAACCGGGCTTCAGGTGGCGGTCAACCGATGAGCCATGTGCGAGCCATGCGATACGGTCTCCGGAGATAGGAGACGAAAGGTCCGGCAGGGTTTCAACTCTGCCGGGCCTTCTTGTTTTGCGCCGGTGATCGTGTGGCTGACCAGCCGTTTACAGGATGGCAACCGGGTTGACCGGAGAACCGGTGCCGCCCACCACACGCAGGGGATTGACGGTGAGCATGAACTCGTAGCGGCCCTCTTCGGCGCAGGCCTCGGCCAGGGGTTGCAGCAGCGCATTGTCGAGCAGGCCGATACCGTAGGCGAAGATGGAGCCGTGCACCGACCAGGCCAGGTCGTAGCCGTTGGGCGTGAAGTCCATCATGTCCCAGACCAGCAGGCAACAGTCAGACTCCCGGATGAACTTTAGGCAGGAGGCGTGGAGTCCGGGGCGCTCGTTGGGGTCGCCGCCCCACAGCTTGTTGCCGTCCTCATTCCACTTCTCGCGGCCGCTGTAGACGATCAGAGCGTCGCCAGGCTGCATCGTGACCCCCTGGGACTTGGCGATGTCTTCCAACTCCCAGCCGTGGACGGGGGTGTCCATGGTCACGTAGGGGGTCCCACGGAACTTGGGCACGTCTAAAAGCACGCCCCTGGTGATGATTCCCTCTTTCCAGTGCTCCACCGATCCCCAGACCGCGCCGTCCATGGTGACGGTGTCATCGTGGGTGCGGCCGTTCCACATGCCGTTCTCATCCCACACGTGGCAGAGGGCGTCCAGGTGGGTGGTGGCGGTGCCGTGATAGGAGATGCCGTAGTAGTCGGCGGAGAACCCCGAGGTTTCGCTGCGGAACACCTTCTTCATGTAGTGGTGCGCCGGGGTGGGGTTGTTGGGCGCCGGCGTCTTGGGGAACTCGCGGCTCAGGGAGACGGCCCGGCCTGACTTCACCGTGGCGGCGGCGGCCAGGCGTTTCTCCGGTGTGATCATATTCATGGCGCCCATCTGGTCGTCGTTGCCCCAACGGCCCCAGTTGCGGTCTTCCTTCAGATAGGCCAGGACTTCATCTTTTGTCGGTACTCGGCGCTCCATGCTTTCCTCCGTAGTTGTGCCCGTAATTGTGCCAGTATTCTTGCTCTCGACCCCTGATTTGGCGTCAGGCGCACCAGCCTAGTTGCCGGATACGTTATTCGCGGACACGATAGCAGAGGCCAGATTTGGACGCAATCGCACCGGCCGGCGGAACGGGGCTTGGCGGCTAGTTGACTGACTTCTGGAGGCAGGTGAAGAAGCGGTCCATCATGCCTCTGGCGAAGCTCTCGATCATGCGCTGCCCAACCCTGGCCAGCAGGCCCCCAGATGACGACTCAGAGTCGACGTCCACCGTGGTCGCGCCACCGTTGGCGGTCAGCTTGACTTGTGATTCACCCTTCACGAACCCGGACGGACCGCTGCCTTCGATGATCAGCCGGTAGGATTCGTGGGGGTTCAGATCCAGCATCTTGACCGTGGCGCCGAACTTGCTGCGGATGGGTCCCATCGATACGGTGACCGTGGCCCGGTATTCATCGTTGCCCACGGCCTCCATCTTCTCGCAGCCGGGGATGCAGGCGGACAGGGAGGCGGGGTCGGTCAGCTTCTGCCAGACCTTCTCCGGGGAGGCGTTGAATTCATAAGAGCCAGATAATTTCATCCAGATTCCTCATTATGCTGATAGATGGCAACCGCCGCCCATCAGCTTCTTATAGACGCTGGTCGGCCAGCAGCAACAGTTCCAGCAGGGCTTGGGTTCCGTTGGCGCAGTCTTCCGGCGTGGAATATTCCTCGATGGCGTGGCTGATGCCGTCCACGCTGGGCACGAAGATCATGGCCACTGGGGCGATGGTCGCGATGGCTTGGGCGTCGTGTCCCGCGCCGCTGGCGACCGGCTCCCAGGTCATGCCGCAGTTCTCGGCCGCCTCGGCCACTAGGGCCTGCATCCCAGGCGTGATCGGGACTGACGATGTGAAGCGCTGACGATGGACCTGGATATCGACGCCGTCATCGGCGATGGCCTGGTTGGTGATTCGGCGCAGTTCCTGCTCGGCGGCGGCCAGGGCCTCCATGTCTGTGTCTCGGAACTCCAGACCGATGCTGGCGTTGCCGGGGATGACGTTCACGGCGTTGGGGACCGCCTTGATCGAACCCACGGTGGACACCCGGCAGATCTCCTGTTCGGCGGCCATCTTCTGGACCGCCAGGACGAGCTTGGAGGCGCTGACCAGGGCATCGCGCCGGGTGGACATGGGCGTTGTCCCGGCGTGGTTGGCCTTGCCCTCGATCTCCACTTCGAAGACCGCCCGGCCGGTGATGCCGGTGACCACCCCGATGGGTGTGCCGGTCTGATAGAGGTTCGGGCCCTGTTCGATGTGCAGTTCCAGATAGGCGGCCAATTCGCCGGGTTTGCGGACCGCCTCATCGATGCGGGAGATGTCGCCTCCGATGTCGGCCAGGCAGGGGCCAAGGCCGAAGCCGTCATCATCGACGGCCTCCAGGTCCTCCTGCTCCAGCAGGCCTGCCATGGAACGGCTGCCCACCAGCCAGCGGTGGAAGCGGGTGCCCTCTTCGTTGGTAAAGCTGATCACTTCAAGGGGATGCCGGGTTAGGTGGCCATGCTCCTGCAGCGTCCGCGCAACCTCGACGGCGGCCATGACACCGAGGGCGCCATCGTACTTGCCTCCCTTGGGCACGGTGTCGGTGTGCGAACCCAACGCGATGGCGGGCAGGTCGTCATCGGACCCGGAGCGGCGGCCGATTATGTTGCCTGCCGTGTCGATGCGGGTCTCTAGACCGGCTTCCCGCATCAGTTTAATGGTGTATTCGCGCCCGGCGATATCTTCCTGGGAATAGGCGACACGGTCCATGCCATCGGGGCTTTCGCCCAGGTGGCCCAGCTCGTCCAGTGTTTGGTTGATCCGGGGTGCGTTAATGGAAAACCGGGGCATGACATCGGCCTCGTTTGATTTACAGTATTGAACGGTGAAGGCGTTTGATGATAGGGACGCGGCTACCGGGCTCTGGCCCGGAATTCCACGACTTTTGCTTCCAACAGGTCTCGGTCGATTCCCAGCCTCACCGCGGTCTCGACGTCTCTGGCGGCCCGGCCGTCGTTCTTCAGCAGTGTCCAGGCGAAGGCCCGGTTGGCGAAGGCCACGGCGAACCGGGGGTCGAGCTTGATCGCCAGGTCCAGGTCGGGCATGGCCTTGCGCGGCTCTCCCATCTCGATGAATACGTCGGCCCGGTTGTTGTAGGCCACCGAGAACTTCTCGTCCAGGCGGATGGCGGTGTCGAAATCGCTGATTGCCCGTTTCAGATTTCCGGCGGCCCGGTGGGCGAACCCGCGGCTGCTGTAGGCGTCGGCGAACTTGGGATTCAGGCGCACGGCTTCGTTCAGGTCTTTAACGGCCGTCTTGAAATCGGCCAGGTTGGTGTGGGCCAGACCCCGGATGCTGTAGGCTACGGCCAGTGCCGGGTCCAGCCTGATGGCCTCGTCCAGATCGGCGATGGCCATCTCAGGTTTTCCCAGGTTGAGGTAGGCGGACCCTCGGTTGCTGAAGGCCTGGACCAGCTTGGGGTCCTGGCGGATGGCGTCGGTGTAACGGGCCACCGCTTCGTCCAGCCGGCCCTGGCGCTGCATCCTCACTCCGGAGTCGTAGGTCTTCTCCGCGGGGGACATGCTGACCTGGCCGGGCAGCATCCGGCCAAAGAGCTTGAAGAACGCTTGAAGGATGGCTAAGAGTCTCATCGTCCGGCTCTCCGCCCGGTTTCTCGCCCGTGTTTTTGCTGGGTTTTCGGCCCGTCTTTTTTGCCGGGGTTAAGCGGAGTCATTTCGCAACTCCGCGATCTGGTTCTCTGCTCTGGGGCGGTTGGCGCCAAGGGCCACGGCGCTGTCAACGTCTCTGCTGGCTTCTTCGTGCCTCCCCTGCAGGGTGTAGAGCAGGCTGCGGTTCAGATAGGCTTCCATGTAATGGGTGTTGGAGTTGATGGCGGCGCTGAAGTCACTAATGGCCTCTCGGGTCTGGCCCATGGCGATGAACAACAGGCCGCGTTGGTAGAATATCTGGGCGTTTCCGGCGTTCAGTTTGGCCGCCCGGTTGAGATACCACATGGCTTTGGCCGGCTGGCCCCAACGGGCGTAGGTCATGCCCCAGTTGTAGTAGAAGCCGCTGGACAGATTCTTCAGACCGCCATACAACGGCCCTAAGACGCGGGGAACGATGATGAGGAAACGAAGTGGCATCTTTGAATCGACCCCCGGGCCGGTGCGGCGTCCGCACGCTACTGGGAAAGCCCCTGGAAAGTTACCGGAAAATCACCGGGAAAGTTCCTGGGAGCGGCGCCAGCACCTGGCAGTATAACCGGGATTATACGCCTAGGGGGAAGGGGCTGGCCTGGCGATGCTCAGTACCGCTTGGGCACGGTCGACACCCAGGTCCACGGCGCGGTCTATGTCCGCCTGAGACAGGGTTTCCAGCCCCAGTCTGGCATACGCTCTGGCGCGGATCAGATAGGCCTTGGCGTAGGTGGGGTCGATCTCGACGGCGCGGTCCATGTCGGTGATGCTGCTGCGGTACCTTTCCAGCGTGGAATAGACCAGGGCGCGGTTAATCAAAGCGTCGATATTGCCGGGGGATATGGCCATGACCCGGCCGTAGTCGCCGACCGCTTCCTCCAGCCTGCCCAGGTCCTCGTTGGCGATACCACGGTTGTACCAGGCCAGGGCTGAATCGGGGTCCAGGGAGATTGCGGCGTTAAAGTCGGCCAATGCCTTTGTCGATTGACCTTGGGCGTGATAACTGGCGCCCCGGTTGGTGTATATCACGGGCGAGTCGGGCGCCAGGTAAAGGGCCGCGTTGTAATCGGAGACGGCATCATCGAACCGCCCCAGATCATCGTAGGCCGAACCGCGTTTGACGTAGGCGGTCAGGTACGTGGGGTTGATCAAGATGGCCTGGCTGTAATCCGCCACCGCCGACTCAAGGTTTCGCGCAGCCTCTTGAGCCACCCCACGGTTCAGGTAGAGCGATGCGTTTTCGGGGTCCGTCTGGATGGTCCGGTCCAGATCGGCGATGGCCGATTCCGGCGCTCCCAGGGATAGATGGGCCAAGGCACGGATGCTGTAGGCGAAGGCGTAGCTGGAGTCCAGGTCGATGGCCCGGTCCAGGCTGCCCAGGGCTTCTTCCGGCCTATCCAGATTCACCAAGGCCAGGCCGAGCTGGGTGTGAGCGGCCACCGAATCGTTGTCCAAGCTCAGGGACTGGCGCAGGTCTTCCAGGGCGCTCTGGAAGTCGCCCAATTGGTTGTAGACGCCGGCCCGGTTGGCGTAGGTGATCGCCAGGTCTGGGCCGAGTTCGATGGACCTGGTGTAGTCATCTACCGCGCCGGTGAGGTTGCCGGCCCGCTCCTTGGCCAGCGCCCGGTTGTGGAAGGCGGCGGACGATGGTTCCAGAGAGATCGCCAGGTCGAATTGGGCTATGGCGTCATTGAACCGCTGCTCGGACAGCGATTCCACGCCGGCGTTGTAGCGTTCGTCAGCCTCACTCAGACCCAAGCAGGCGGCAAGGCCAAGGAGAGATGCCGCTGCCGCCACGGTTAGGAGCCGTTTGATCGAGACCTGCATGCTAAACATCCATGTCTAAACAACCACGATAGATATACCGCCAGGAGATATACCACCCGTGGGGTTTTTAATTCTTGGGGTAATCAAACCGGGACAGGCTCAATGGTGATACGTCGAAGGATGAAGCACGGCCATCAATCGCCATCTCGGCCATGACCAGTCCAACTGCCGGTGCTAGCTTGAAGCCGTGACCACTGAACCCTCCGCAGACGTAAAGTCCATCGATGCCGTTGACCTGGCCCATGATTGGAAGACGGTCTGGAGTGGACGTATACAATCCGGCGAATCCGGTGGCGTATTCGGCCTGGGCCATTTCGGGGATACGCCGGGCCAGCCGGGTCCAGACCGATCCGATGAAACCCGGCGTGGGCCGGTGGGCATACATCTCCGGGTCAGCTAGTTCACTAAATTCTTCGGCGCCTTCATCACCGGCCAGGACTAGGCCCGAGCCTTCGGGCCGGAGGTATATCTGATTGATCAGGTCATGCGCCCCGGCAGGTATCGGTGGGCTGGTGTCGGGCACTCTAAAGGCGGCCACCTGATGGCGCGTAACCGTCAGCGGCAGGTCGATCCCGTATGGCGACAGAAAGCCGCGGCACCACGGTCCAGCGGCGACAATGACCCGGCCGGAGCTGATGGGGCCGTTCTCGGTGACGACTGCCGTAACCCTGCCCCCCGCGAACTCCAACCCGGTAGCCGGTGATCGCAGCAATGTCTTGACGCCGGATCGGCGGGCGCGGGTGGCATAGGACAAGGCGGTCCCGGAGGCGTCGGCGTGGCCGGCCGCGGGCTCGTAGGAGATGGCGGCACAGTCGTCCAGGTGCAAACCGGGGAAGTTGTTGGCGACCTCTTGGCGGGTGATCATACGGGCCTTAACGCCGGCCTTCCGTTGAAGAGCCACCGTGGCGCTGGTTCGGGCGTAGTCATCTATTCCAGCAAACACCAGATGGCCGGTTTCAGTAAAGCCGCACTCGCCGCCGACTGCGTCTTTGAAGCTGCGGAATACTTGGAGGCTATGCGATGCCATGCGGACCAGCGTCTCGGAGGAATGGTGGGAGTCGACGGTGGCGGTGGACCGGCCGGTGGAGCCGGAGCCCAGGACATCGCGCTCAAGCAGTACCACATCCGTCATGCCCTTGGCGGCCAGATGCCAGGCGATGGAGCAGCCCATCACCCCGCCACCGATGATTACCGCCTCGGCTGTTGTGGAGGGCATGTGCCGGTTCTCTCCGGTGACTTTTATGGGGGCGATATTTTACGGAATGGGAGGGTTAGTAGCTGTGGCGGAACCGGTGACCTATTCCAGCGCTAAGAACGTGGCTGTCTCAGCTTGGTCAAAGGCGAGTAGGTCGCCGTGATGCGCACGAATGATTGCCTCTACATCATTGGTTGAGCAGTTGCCCCGTCTGATCCAGACAACTTTCGGGGGGCTTCCGAGGAGAAAACTGCGCTGGCGAAAGTCGGAATCTTTGGAGATGATTGCAACCTGCTCTCGAATGGCGTAATCCCAGATCGCAGTATCGCCGGAGGTTTGTAAACCTACGTCTCGCACGTGGATGGAGCCTGGAAACAGATCGGACAGGAGGCCAATCAACAGAGGAGAAAGATTCTGATCGAAAAGCAGCCTCATGCCGGAGGAATGGAAACGAATCGTCGTTCCCGGTCGGCGGCGAACGCCAAACAGGCGAGGACATCCTCTTGCGTCAGGTCAGGGAAATCGCGAAGAATCTCCTCATTAGACATGCCAGATGCTAGATACTCAAGTATGTCATACACCGTGATACGCATGCCACGGATGCAGGGTTTTCCGCCCCGTTTGTCCGGCTCAATCGTAATCAAGTGTTCGTATTTCATAGTGAAAGCGTAGGACAACCAATATCGAGTGTCAATGTGGCGCACCGTCTCAAGAGGCACTTCCGCAACGGCGTCACCAGTGGATCAGCCTCTCGAATGCCTACTGTCCGGCGACCCGTTTGGCGTTACGATTCCAGGGCTTTTTTGAGTACCTCTTGGATCCGGTCTATGACCTCTTGCTCAACCCCTAACTCTTCGGCCCGCTTTATATCTTCCAGAGTTTCTTTCTCTCTTCCCAATGTTGCGTTGGCCCAGGCGCGGTTCACGTAGGCCGGGGCAAGTTCGGGGTTGAGGCGGATGGCTTCGTTGAGGTCGGCGATGGCCCTCACATTGTCGCCAAGGTTGATGTAGATCAATCCACGGTTCGAATAGGCGTCAGCGAACCCAGGATTGATCCGGATGGCCTGGGTATAGTTCTCGGCGGCCAACTCCGGGAGGTTCACGGCGGCCTGGCTATAGGCGCGGTCAAAATAGGAAGCGGCGTCGTTTGGGTTGATGCGGACCGCCTGCCCGAAGTCGGCGATGGCGTCCTCAAAATAGCCCAGGTCGCGGTAAATGATTCCCCGGTTGATGTAGGCTCCGGCAAAATCCGGGCTCAACTCGATTGCGCGGCCGTAGTCATCAACCGCCAGTTGATACTCCCGCAGGTTGCTGTAGCTTACGGCCCGGTCAAAATAGATGTTGGGGTCATCCGGTTCCAAGGCGATGGCTTGGTCATAGTCTTGTATGGCCCTGGCGTAGGCGCCGAAGCGGTCATAGTTATTGCCCCGGGCGATGTAGGCGTCGGGGTTCCGTGGGTCCAGTTGGATGGCCTGGTCAAATTCCTCAAGCGACCTTTGGAACTCGCCCGCGGCGGCGAGGGCTTCCCCGGCGGCGTAATGCTTATCGGCCTCACTCAGACCACCGCCACAGGCCAGGAGAACGGCCAACGTCAGGAGCATCGCGGGAAGCAGCGCTGCCGGTTTATGCAGTCTGGGATAACGGGGATTCATGCTTGTGGGTCCACCCGGTAATCATAGGAGTTGCAAGCGATCTGGGCGCTGGTAGCGGCCCCTTGATTGCGCCGCTACCCGGTATATAATGGGCGCAAAATTGGAGCCGGATTCCCTCCAGGATTCCCTCATTGTGGATTCAGTAAAAGCGATATTAAGGAGGCAGCAAATGGGCGCAACCGAAACCATCGCCAAATGGATCATCAACACCAGTTACGAGGATATTCCGCCCGACGCCATCCGCGTGGCCAACGAGTCCTGCTTTGACCTCTTAGGGGTCATCCTGGCAGGCTCGACCCAACCCGTGGGAGAAATCATACAAAAGTATACCAGCAGCCAGGGCGCGGCCCCCGAGTCCACGATCCTGGCCGGCGGGTTCCAGAGCACCCAGGCCAACGCTGCGCTGGCCAACGGGACCATGGGCCATGCCCTGGACTTCGACGACTTTGGCGGCTTCGGTCACCCCACCGTCGCCATCTTTCCCGCCCTGCTGGCCATCGGCGAGCACACCGGCGCCACCGGGAGGGATCTGCTTGAGGCGTACGTGGTGGGCTGCGAGATCGGCTTGGCGCTGCAGCACGAGACAAAGTATAAGCAGATGGACAAGGGCTTTCACAGTACCGCCGTCATCGGCCGGCTGGCCTGCACCGCCGCCTGCGCCAAGCTGCTGAAACTTGACGAGCACCAAACAATCATGGCCCTGGGCATGGCGGGCTCCATGTCTTCCGGCCTGATCCACAACTTCGGCACGATGACCAAGCCGCTGCATGCCGGCCTGGTTGGTCGGGACGGCGTCACCGCCGCGCAGTTAGCCCAGATGGGAATGACCGCCGGCGACCAGGTTATCGAGCATCCATTTGGCTTTACCAACGTTGTGCTGGGAGAGGGCATCTATAACCTTGACCACATGGCCGACAACATGGGCAAGCCCTTCCGCACCCAGGACGCGCTGATGATCAAGAAATATCCCTGCTGCGGCGGCAACCACGCCATGCTGGACAGCCTGTTCAGCCTGATGCGGGACAACGACTTCACATATGAAGATGTTGCCGACGCCGAGATCGACCAGTCCTACTTCTCGGTGGTCATGCTCTACCAGGAGCCGGACGACGAGTTGAAGGGCAAGTTCAGCGCCAAGTACAACGTGGCCGCGGCCCTGGTTGACGGCGCGGTTGGCATCGACACCTTCACCGGCGAAAAGATTGAGGATGGCACGATCAACGAGACCATGGGCAAGGTGCGGACCCGGGTCATGGCCAAGTCCGAGGAGCTGCTGACTGAGTCGGCCGACGGCCTCAAGGTCAAGATAACCCTGAAAGATGGCCGGGTCTTCGAGCACGTCACCGCCAGGGCCGACATCCTGGGCAGCCAGAAGAACCCCTGGGGCTTCGACGCCATCAAAGAGAAGTTCCAAGACAACGTCTCCCGCGTGCTCTCCGCTGACGGGACGGCCAAGGCCATCGACACCTGGGAGAACATCCCGGAGATGACCGACATCGCCGCCGCCATCCGCAGCACCCTGGTGGCCGGGAAAGCCTAGTCTCGCTTAAGGAGAAGCCAACGTCCCGAGTAGACTTTGGGCCGTTGGTCCTTGATCGCGTATTGCGGCTTCAGGCCGAGAGTCTGGCGCTTTCGGGCCGGCGGTCGTGGTGACTGACACGGCCAGTTTCCAAGACCGGATGTTGGGTCTTTCGGGACGCCGGCCGTAAACCGTAATCGGCGGATCGCAAAAAAAGCCCCGGAGTAATCTCCGGGGCTTTTTCATCTGGTACTGGTGGCTCTAGCTTACGACTTGACCCGTACCGAGTCCCCGACCTTGATGTTGCCGCCGTTCTTGACCATGGCCAGCATGCCGCGTTTGCCGTCCAACTGGTCCTTTAGTCCCAGCCGAATGGCGTCCATCTTGCCGCAGGCTTCGCATTCGCCGACCATCTCCATGGTCACATCGTCGCCGATGACGAATACCTGGCCGGCCTTCGCCTGGGATAGATCTATGCCGGTGACGGTGATGTTTTCTTTCACCTGGCCGGGCGCGAGACCAGCGCCGTCCAGCGTTTCTTTGTCCACGAATAGCACCTGGCGCGTGTTCCCCTCGTAGGCGCTGCGGTCGCCCTCCAGCCCCAGGCCGGAGATGGCGGTCGCCTCTTGAACGGGGTCGGACGGGGTCCCCTTGACCCTGGCGATATGCAGGTTCGTGATTATTCCTTGCTGCATGGCGTTGTGCCTCCTTCCTCAGCGGCTCCGTGACGATTGCGGACGATTTCGATGGTTGTTTTTAGATTGTTGTTTAGTGCCCGGGCGTATGCTAGTCTGAGGCCCGTTTGGGGTGTCAGCCACGGCTAGCATGTAGCAGGGATTATAGCTGTTGCATGACACCGGCGCCACAGTCCTCCGGCCTCCGGATAGCAGCGTGATGTGCTTGCCATAGCCGCTAGCCAATCAACTAAGCAGGTGAGAGTAATGGCCTACGAATTTATCAAAACCGAGAACCGGGAAGGGGTGTTTATCCTGACCATGAACGACCCGCCCACCAGGAACGCCCTGGGGCCCCAGATGGCCGACGAGATCATGGAGTGCCTCGATCTCTTTGAGGACGATCCGTCGGCTAGGGTGTTGCTGCTCAGCGGCGTCGAACCGTCTTTCTGCTCGGGGGCCAACGTGCGCGGTTTCAACCAGCGCATCCAGGACCGGGAATCCGGCAAGGCTGATACTGAAGCCGAGGCCCTGCCCTGGGGCAAGATGGAGAGCCGGTACGCCAGCAGGGGCCAGAAGGTTTCCCTGGGCGGCCAGGCCAGCCGCATACCCCTGCGGATCCACAAGCTCCAGAAGCCGTCCATCGCGGCGGTCAACGGGCACGCCATCGGCGTGGGGATGGGCGTGGCGCTGGCCTGCGACATTCGCTACACCGCCGAGAAGGCAGTGTTCTCGGAGGCCTTCGCCAGGATGGGCCTGATCCCCGGCGACGGAAGCTGCTGGCAACTGCCCCGGCTGATCGGCATGAGCAACACGCTGCTGCTCCAATACACCGGCGACCGCATCGACGGCGCCGAAGCCTACCGTTTGGGTATCGCAAGTAAGGTCTTCCCCGACGATGAACTGTTTGACGCGTCGCTCGAGTTGGCTTCTCGGATGGCCAAGGGGGCGACCCAGTCTCACGCACTGATTAAATACCTGGTGCACAAGAGCCTGTCCCTGGACTTTGAGGACGCGCTGGACCTGGCCCACGTGGCCCAGGAGCAGGTGCGGAAGACCGAGGACCACAAGGAAGCGGTGCAGGCTTTCTTGGAGAAGCGGCCGGCGCAGTTCAAGGGCCGGTAGGGATCTTCAATAAATTCATGAGCAAGTCCATTCTTAGGATGAACCATCTCTGGGAGGTGATGCGCCCTGGCCAGGCCCCTGGTCTTGGGATACATCGGGCGGATCCGCGGTCTGAACACGAAGATCGGCGGAATCACAGCCCGACTGAGGCTAAAAATGGGTGCGTGAGCCTATTGACTCCGGTCGTGGGCACGCTTATAATACCTTCTCGCAAGGGTACGGAGTCTCGCTTGAATGATGATGCTTACCTGAAATAAGTTAATCAAATGGGAAACTCGAACGGCGGTTCGGGGGAAACCCTTGGCCGCCGTTTCCTTTGTGTGGCACTTTAAAAAGAGAATAAGAAACTGCAATTAGTCCTGCGTAATTATAGAAATCACCACGCAAAGGTTTGAAGTTCCTTGCGTGGGTCAAGTTATTAAGGGCTTACGGTGGATGCCTTGGGACCAAAGGCCGATGAAGGGCGCGGCAAGGCTGCGATAAGC
>MUCI01000051.1 GCA_002816575.1 SAR202 cluster bacterium Casp-Chloro-G2
ACCTTGGTAATGGCTGAAGTCAAAGTGGTTTTGCCGTGATCCACGTGGCCAATCGTGCCTACATTCAAGTGGGGCTTTGACCGGTCAAATTTCTGTTTCGCCATTTCTAGATGTCCTCCCTACTACTCTTACTCGGGCCCTTATGTGTGGGCCGATTCTTGCTGGAGCCCAGTGGCGGAATTGAACCGCCGACCCCGTTCTTACCAAGAACGTGCTCTACCTCTGAGCTAACTGGGCTGATTGCTAAATGGTTGCTAGTTTTTTATGCCGTTGCGTATTCGTGCTTTCGTTTTTTCGGGCATTGTCCGGAATATTCTAGGTTGGTGGAGGGGGCAGGATTCGAACCTGCGAAGCCCTTCCGGACGCCAGATTTACAGTCTGGTGGCTTTAACCACTCACCCACCCCTCCAGACATAAGAATCTTCGCATATCGAACAGGCTCGGCGCAATCGTCAGCAGGCTGATTATGGGCCGTTGGTCTTGCCGCCAATCACCCGTTGGGGGCGTGCCCGGCGGGGTTTGCCGCTCGATAGCCCCAGAGGGGGGTCGCTGCCCTGGCTGGTCGAACACCGGCCAACAGCACTACTATTATGTGCGTTTACCAGTACGCGCGCCACAGGGGCATCGAGGACCCTGGTTCTGGAACTCAGTAAAGATTCGACTCGCACTAAAAATAGCCCCGCATTCGTGGGGCCATTTCGTAACCAGGAATCCAAACAAATTATATAAATTGCCCCCGAGAAAGTCAATCGGTTCACGCCCACGGTTTACGGATTTCGCCGCGCGGTTTCTTCGAGTCTACTGACCGGCCTAGACCGCCGACCGGCCAGGGGCGGTGGCGCCATGTTTTTGTCTTGACGGGCACTGGCCCATAACCTACACTTTCAGGCACGGCCAAATGGCCGATTCCCCTATCTGCCACGGGTAGAAACCGCCTTTTAATCACCGGCCCGCCAACAGCCTCCCGCAGGGCGTGTTTGAGGTCGAGTTTGACGGAGCCGAACCAATCAGATGGACCTGAAAGACTACATCCGGGACGTGCCGGACTTCCCCGAGCCGGGGATATTATTCAAGGATATAACCCCGTTATTGGGTGACGCGAAAGCCTTCGACTACGTCATCTCCCAGTTGGTGGAGCGTTATAAGGACGCGGATTTCGACGCCGTCGTGCCGGTGGAGTCGCGCGGGTTCCTCTTTGGAGCGCCCCTGGCCCGCGAACTGGGCAAACCCATCGTGCCGGTGCGAAAACCCGGCAAGCTGCCGGCCGCCACCCACTCCACCGATTACGCGCTGGAATACGGCACCAATACCATGGAGATACACATCGACGGTGTTGAGAAAGGCCAGAAAGTATTGATTCTGGACGACCTGCTGGCCACCGGAGGCACTTTGGGCGCCTCCGCCAAGCTGGTGGAGATGGCCGGGGGCGTGGTCTCAGAGATCGGGGTGATCATTGAACTGACCTTCTTGGATGGCCGGAAGAACCTGGCCGGTTACAATGTCTACTCCATGCTCCAATACTGAGTTCATGCGCCGGACTTAAGCACTGAACCGAAAGATCATTATCTTCGGCAAACTGTCGGCAAAATCATTGTAGTGAACCAGGGATATTCCCAAGTCCACCGACCACCGGTCCAAACCTTGAAACCCCAGGGCGCGCGGCGCCTGCCGCGCCAGCGCCGAAGTTAAGGAGAGAATAATGGCCAACAAGATCAACGTGGGCAACGTCGAGATCTCATTCGTCTTGGATATGCTCCCACCGCCGAGGGACCCGTCCGTGATGTTCCCCACCACCGACGCCCATGATTGGGAGCCGTACCACGACGCGCTGGAAGACTGCCAACTGCAACTCTACTACGGCCATTTCTACCTCCGCAGCGGCGGACAGACGATCATGGTGGACACCGGCATGGGTCCAGGACCGCACCCCAGCCGCGGCGACCGCACCGGAGACATGTTGAACCAACTGAAGATCTCCGGCGTGAACCCCGAGGATGTGGACCTGGTCCTGATGACCCACCTGCATATCGACCATGTGGGCTGGAACCTGGATTACACCAGCGGCGAGCCCAAGCCCTACTTCCCCAACGCGCGCTACCTGGCGCCCCGGTTGGACTGGGAGCATTTCTTGAAGCCCGAATTCGCTGAGAACGCGCCGTGGGTGGCCCACAGCGTGGTGCCGCTGGAAGCCATGGGCCTGCTGGACCTGCTGGACGACGGCCAGGTCATCAGTGACGAGGTCACCGCCATATCCACGCCCGGTCACACCCCCGGACACATGGTCTTCGACATCACGTCCCAGGGTGAACGGGCCATGGTGGTCGGCGACCTGCTGCACAGCAAGGTCCAAGTGGAGCGGCCCGAGTGGACCGCCGGGGTGGACACCGATAAAGAGGCCAGCCGCGCCAACCGAACCAAGATCCTGGAGAAAGCCGAGGCCGAAGACGCGGTCATCGCCGCCGGACATTTCCATCCCGACGATCACATCGGCAAGGTGATCCGTCGAGATGGCAAGCGGTTCTGGCAAGTGATTAAGTAGCTAAATGCATCATATCCTGGAGATATCGTGAGTCCGGAAGACGACCTGCAAGAAGAAGATCTGGAAGAGGGCGGTCTGGAAGAAGACGCCAAAGACCTGTACCAAGCTGCCGTCGATTTCCGGCAGCGCTACTACGGCCCGGACAACAACCCTGTGCCGCCGGCGGCCATGGCTGAGCTTGCGCCCGAAGTGATGCGCCTGGTTGACCAGGTCATCTACGGCGAGATCTACAACCGCCCCGCCGTCGATCTCAAAACGCGAAGTCTCTGCACCATCGCGGCTCTGGTGGTGCTGGGCCACAGCCCGCAGATGATTAAGCGGCATATCTCAGGTGCGCTGCACATCGGCATCACACGGGAAGAGATATCGGAGATCATCGCCCAGATGGTCTTCTACGGCGGCATGCCCGCCGCGGTGAACGCCTTCCGCATGGCCAAGGAGGCCTTCGACGAGTCCCCCGATGGCTTGGACCCCGCCCAGCGCGAGGAAGTCCGGAACACGGTCGAATACAAAGAAAGCGGCGATGCTTACGGCGTTGCCCCACCCCCGGAACCGGAGGAAGTTAAGCCTGACGAACCAGAAGCCCAGCCCACTCCGGCGCCGTCACAACCGCAGGCCCCGCCTTACCGCGGCCGCCCGGACGATACACCGCCACGGCTGAGAGCGCCGGGACGTCCACCCGCGAGAGGCTCTGGGCAGCCGCCATTAACCGCGGAACGGCCCCCGGGCAGACAGAGCGGCCGGCGTCCATCAGACATGAGTAGGAGAGAACGAGATGAAGTTGGGTTTCATCGGGACCGGCAACATGGGGAATCCCATGGCCGCCAATCTGATCAAAGCGGGCCATCAGCTAACCGTTCACGACCTGCGGCGCGAGGCCGCAACCAACCTGCTGGAGATGGGCGCAAACTGGGTGGACAGCCCAAAGGAGGCCGTCCAGGGCAACGAGGCGGTGTTCACGTCCCTCCCGGTGCCAAGGGACGTGGAAGCAGTGGTCCTGGGCGAAAACGGAATCCTGGAGGGCGCAAGTAGCGGCGCGGTTTTCTTCGATCTCTCGACCAACTCGCCGACCATGGTGCGGCGGCTGAACCAGGAATGCGCGGCCAAGGGCGTGACCCTGCTGGACTGCCCGGTCAGCGGCGGGACCTACGGCGCGGCTGCCGGCACGCTGGCCGTGATGGTGGGCGGCGACAAGCCAACCTTCGACCGGTTCAAGCCCACGCTGGAGGCCATCGGCACCCATGTCGTGTACTGCGGAGACATCGGCAACGGGTCGGTCTGCAAGATCTGTAACAACCTGATGAGCATGGGCATCGGAGTCCTGTTGGCCGAAGCCCTGACTTTGGGAGTCAAGGCCGGGGTTGATTTGGCCACCCTGGCGGATGTGATCAACAACAGCACCGGCGGTTCCAAACGCCTGGCCGACAAATTTCCCCGGTTCTTGTTCCAAGGCAACTTCCAGCCCGGCTTCGCCACTGCCCTGGCCGCCAAGGACGTGCGCCTGGCCACCGACCTGGGCCGCGAACTGGGCATCCCCATGGAACTGTCCAACATGGTGGACCAACGCCACGTCGAAGCCCTGGGCCGTGGCTGGGGCCCCGAGGATTCGGACGCCGTAGCCAAGCTCCAAGAGGAAAAATCAGGCATCCAGCTTAGGCTTCTGGACTAAGCCCGTCCGGCCAACAGACCATTTTTCGGAGATATGAGATGACAACCAACGACATGGAGCGGTCCAAGATTGTGGAGTCCAGCGACACCATCGAGGCCATCGAAGAGTGTTACCGGATGGGATGGAGCGACGGCCTGCCGGTGGTGCCGCCCGTCGATTACAAGGTCCGGGAGATGCTGGAGATGGCCGGCCTCACCGGCGAAGAAGAGATCATCTCCCTGGAGATGCGGAACCGGGTGTTGACCTCCGAGAACGTGGCGGCCAACGCCGTCATGGCCGGTTGCCTGCCCGAGTATTTTCCCGTCTTGGCCGCCACTCTGTCGGCCCTGGAAGAAGAGAAGAACTTCGTGCATATGGCATCGGCGTCCACCAGTTCGCCGGCCATCATGATGGTGCTGAACGGGCCGATCCGCGACCAGATACACGCCAACTATCGAGACGGACTTCTCGGGCCGGGCAACCGCGCCAACGCCGTGTTGGGCCGGGCCATCCGGCTCTGTTTCATGAACGGCTTCGATGCCCGCCCCGGAACCCTGGACCGGGGCACGCTGGGCAATCCCAGCAAGTACACCCTCTGCTTCGCCGAGAACGAGGAGGACTCTCCCTGGGAGCCGCTGCACGTTTCCCGCGGTCTCAATAAGGAAGACAGCGCCGTGACCGTGGCGGTGGCGTATAACCCGATCACCGTGAACAACGCCTACGGCCACACCGGCGAGTCCATCTTGGCGTCCATTGCGGACACGCTGAAATCGGCCTCCATGGCCTTCCGCTTCCCGTCCCAATGGGTTTTGGTCATCGGCCCGGAGCATGCCATCACGCTGAACGACGACGGCTGGACGCGGCGCGGCATCCAAGAATACATGATTGAGAACGCCGCCCGGCCCCAGAGCGAGTTGATCCGCCTGGGCATCGCTCAAGGTCCGGAGCGCGACGGCGACGACAAGATCATTCGCCGCTGCGCCCAGAGCGCGGACGACATCCTGGTGCTCATGGGCGGCGGCACCGGCGGCCGCAACAGCGCCATCATAGACACCACCCGCTATCGGATCAGGACTCGCAAGATTTAAGACAAAACAACCGGAGAAACCCGCAGCCGTTTGGCTGAACCCGGCATGTGGGAGCCTTGTATAAATCGGACTCAAGTGTATTATTAGAGGAACGCGATCTTCCGGCTACCGGAATAGTCGATTCAGGCACGAAACTTCTGGCAAAATACTGGGAGGACATATGGCTGAGACCGTTACCGTTAGGAATATGAGACTGGTCAACCCCACCGGCACCTCTTTGTCGTCCGGTGACTTCCGGTTGAATGAACGCCCCGATACCCTTCAGGGGAAGACCCTGGGCCTGCTGGAAAATTCGAAAGCCAATTCGGATAAGGTCCTCCACGAACTGGGCCAGATGCTGAAAGAGAAGTACGACCTGAAAGACATCGTCTACTTCGGCAAGCATTCCGCTTCCCTGCCCACCAAGCCCGAGGTGGTCCAGGACATGCTCAACAAGGTGGACATTCTGATCACCGGGATCGGTGATTGAGGCTCCTGCAGTTCGTGCAGTGTGCACGACGGGATCGAGATGGAGCGCCTGGGCCTGCCCACCGCGTCGATCATCACCCACGTATTTAACAACACCGCCAAGGCCATGACCCGCATGATGGGAGTGCCCGAGTTCGAGTACATCGTTGCCGAGCACCCGCTGTCGAGTCTGACCGACGAGCAGTGCCGGGAGCGGGCCGAAACCTTGTTCCCCGATGTTGAGCGCATCCTGGTCGGAAGCGCCGCCGCCAAATCCGAATAACCTTTCGCCACGGCGCGATCCAAGAGCAACCAAAAGGGGCGAGTCATACTCGCCCCTTTTTCGTGCCTGGAATGGAGCCAGAACCTCTGCCGGGCCATTCCGCAACCGGGTATTCCAGGTGTGGTTTCCGGTTGAATCGCCCCTGGGCCTGTGATACCATCGCGATTGGATTGTTACTGATTTCACGAACCGAAATTCCCCGGTCTTTTCAGGACTGATTCGATGAAATTCCCCCCGGTGAGACCGGTCCAACTACCCTCCCCAAGCCCGATTTACCAGGAGCCCAGAATATGAGCGGGCTGCAACAGCGGATCCACGACGCGGTCCATGGCCAGACTCAGGCCACCGTCACGGTTCTGTCATCCCTGCTTGCCGTTGAGGACGAACTGGGCTACATCTCCAAAGAGGCGTTGGAATTCGTCGCCGAGTTCTCCAACTCCACGGTGAACGATGTCTGGGCCGTGGCCTCCTTCTACCCCAATTTCCGGTTTGAGCCGCCAACCGAGCACACCGTAGAAGTCTGCTGGGGGGCTTCCTGCCATCTGGTCGGGGCGATGGGTATCTTCAAATCGGTCCTGGAAGCCTCCGGAATGGGATCGGAAGGGGACAGGCCGGACGGACGCCTGACCGTTAAGCTCAACACCTGCCTCGGGGCCTGTTCTCAGGCGCCGGTGATGGCGATGGACCACCATCTGGCCGGACGGGTCACGCCCGAGTCGGCGGCTAAGAACGTAACCGACCTGCTTGAGACGGAAAGCCATGGCGTCTAGTTTCGTAGAGATAGGGGTTGAAGCAGCCCGGCGTTGGGAAGAACTCGTCGCGGGTGATCGTCCCTGGATACGCATCGGGACCGCCCTGTGCGGCGAAGCTGCCGGTGCTTTCGAGGTCGCCACCGCCGTTGAGGCGGCGCTGGAGGGTCAGGGCGTTTCCGCCCAGGTTAGCCGGGTTGGCTGCCTGGGTCTGTGTTTCGCCGAACCCCTCCTGGATGTGCAGCTGCCCGGCGGACACCGCGTCTTCTACGGGAACGTGCGGCCGGAAGATGTTGCCGAGATCGTGTCAGCCCACGTCTCGGGCGGGACCCCGGTTGCTGGCAAGGCGCTTGGCTACCTGCCCGGCGAGGAGAGCGACGCCCCATTGCCCGACGGCATCCCCGACTTGAACCAACATCCCATGCGGGTCTGGGAGAACCGCATCGCCCTCAGGAACGCCGGCAACATCGACCCGATGGACATCTATCAGTACATCGCCAACGGCGGCTATAAGGCCCTGAACAAAGCCCTTGGCAGCCTGACCAGCCAAGAAACCCTGGAGGAGGTCAAGGCGTCGGGCCTGAGAGGCCGGGGCGGCGCCGCTTTCCCAACGGCCGTGAAATGGGGTTTCCTGGCCGGCAACCCGGCGCCCGAGAAGTATGTCCTCTGCAACTGCGAGGAGGGCGACCCCGGGGCCTTCAACGACAAAAACATATTGGAGAGCGACCCCAACACCCTGCTTGAAGGGGTGATCATCGCGGGGTACGCCACCGGGGCCAGCAAGGGGTATATCTTCATCCGCCACGGGCATAACGGCCCCATCGACCGTTGCCGGGCGGCGGTAAACCAGGCGAGAGAATTGGGCCTGATCGGAGAGAACATCCTGGGTTCGGGCTTCAATTACGACGTGGAAGTAGCCCTCACCGGCGACTCCTACGTGGCCGGTGAAGAGACCGCCCTCATGGAAGCGATCGAGGGAAAGCGGTCGATGCCCAGGTACCGCCCGCCATTCCCGGCCCAGGTGGGCCTCTTCGGCAAGCCAACCAACATCAACAACGTGAAAACCCTGTCCTACGTCCCCGAGATCGTATCCAGGGGCGGCGCGTGGTTCGCGGACATCGGCCACGACACCAGCACCGGCACGGCCATATTGTGCCTGTCCGGGTCCCTGAGATACACCGGCATGGTGGAAGTTCCCCTGGGCATCAATCTGAAAGACGTGATCTACGAGGCTGCCGGTGGCGTGACCGGCGGCCGGGCCTTGAAGTTCCTGCAGACCGGTGGACCTTTGGGTGGCGTGCTGGGCGCGGACAACATCGACCTGTTGCTGGACTTTGAAGTGCTGCGCGGCGCCGGGGCGATCATGGGCTCGGGGGGCATCATCGCGGCCGATGACACCACCTGCATCGTCGACCTGACCCGGTCGCTGATCGCCTTCTGCCAGTACGAGTCCTGCGGTAAATGCTTCCCATGCCGCATGGGCATGAGCCACCTGCTGGAGGTACTAGAGCGCATCTGCTGTCTGGAGGGCACCGGCGAGGACCTGGCCCTGATGCGGAATATCGGCGAGAACATGCAGGCGGCCTCCCTCTGCGGACACGGGCAGCTTGGCTTTAACCCGGTGTCCTCGGCGCTGCGTTACTTCGGTCCCGAATTCGACGCCCATATCATTGACCATAGATGTCCAACCGGGGTCTGCGAATTGCCCCGGTTCTCGCCGGCGCAGTCTCGCCGCTAACCAGATCTGCCCGGCCCACGCCGGACGACCCGCCCGTTTCATACCATCAGTTCGATAAAATCAGGTTCGCACAACCAGTTCCGTACAAGATAAAAGAGGCTGCTAAATGGCCGACGATATAACCATCAGCTTTGATGGCAAAGAGGTAAAGACTCAACCGGGCACGATGGTCCTGCAAGCGGCCATCGACGCCGGAGTCTACGTTCCCTACCTCTGCTATCACCCTGGCATGAAACCCTACGGCGCCTGCCGCATGTGCGTGGTCAGCGTTGAAGGCCAGCGCGGCTTCCCAGCCTCCTGCACCCTGCCGGCCGCCGACGGCATGAAGGTCCAGACCGAGTCGACCGAGGTAAACGACCTCCGAAAGTCGGTCATGGAGATGCTGATCGCCGAGCATCCCAGCGGCTGTCTTACCTGCCACCGCGTCGATCTCTGCGGCCCGGACGACGTCTGCCTGCGCCACGTTTCGGTCAACGACCGCTGCGTCACCTGCCCCAAGAACGAACGCTGCGAACTCAAAGACACCGTGCGTTATCTGGGCATGGACCTGGAATCGCCACTTAAATACAAGTACCGGGAGATCCCGCTGGAAGTGGCTGACCCCTTCTACGACCGCGATTACAACCTGTGCATCGTCTGCGCCCGTTGTGTGCGGGCCTGCGAGGAATTGCGCGGCGACGATGCCATCGGCATGACCGAACGCAGCGGGCAGGCGCTGGTGGGAACGTCTTTCGGCACGTCGCTGCTGGAATCGGGTTGCGAGTTCTGCGGCGCCTGCATCGATGTCTGCCCGGTGGGGGCCTTGGTGGAACGGGACAACAAATGGGACAAGCCGCGCAAGGTGGAACGCACCGTCTGCCCGCTATGTCCGGTGGGCTGCCAACTGAATATCGAATACGACGACGCCGAGAAACTCATCCGCGCTGTCCCGGAGCTAAACTCTCCGGCCAACCACGGTCAGGCCTGCTTCAAGGGCAAGTTTGGACTGCAGTTCGTGAATGACGGCAGCCGGTTGCACACCCCGCTGGTGCGCCGCGACGGCCGATTGGTTGAAGCGACGTGGGACGAGGCCCTAGAAGTGGTGGCCGCCCGTTTGGCTGAATACTCGGGTGAGGCCTTCGCCTTCCTGACTTCGCCCTACAGCACCAACGAGGAGCACTACCTGGCCCAGAAGTTCGCCCGGACGGCCATGAAGTCCAACAACGTGGACCAGACCTCCAACGTCCAGCCCGAACTCACCGGCGGATTGGAGCAGTCACTGGGCTATTCCGCGGCGACCAATCCCATCTGGGACCTGGAACAATCGGGCTGCATCTTGGTGTTCAGCAGCAACGTCACGGAAGAGCATAACGTGGTGGGCGTGCCCATCAAACGGGCCGCGCGGAAGAATTCCAAGTTGGTGGTTATCGACTCGCGCGAAGTGGAGTTGACCCGCTACGCCCACGTTTGGCTGCGGCCGGCGCCGGGCACCGAGCAACTGCTACTGGGCGGACTGCTCAAGTCGGTGATTGACCAGGGGTTCCAGCAAGACGATTGGCTGGCCGAGAACTGCGAGAGCCCAGCCACTCTCCAATACGCCCTGAGCGCCCTGGACCTGGACGAGGTCGAACGGGTGACCCAGGTCGCCGCCGAAGACATAGCGGAGGCGGCGCGGTTGTACGGCGAGGCGGAGGCCAGTGCGCTGGTGTACGCTCTCGACAACATCCAGCCCCGCCTGGCCAGAGACTGCGTATTGTCGCTGGTGAACCTGGCCCTGGTGACCGGAAACTTGGGTAAGCCTGGCGCGGGGATCTACCCCATGCGTTCCGGCGCCAACGAACAGGGTGCTTGGGATGTCGGCTGCGTGCCCGACCGGCTGCCGGGATACCGCCGCGTTGCCAACACTCAAGACCGGCAAGCGGTGGCGGCGTTCTGGGACTCGTCAATCCCCGAAACCCCCGGGCTGGGCCTGGCACAGATCATCGAGGGCGCTCGAAATGGCCAGATAAAGGCGGCGTTCGTCATCGGCGACAGCCCCAATCTCAGCAACGGGAAGTTGGGCGACGGCCTGGCCGCTCTGGATAACCTGGAGTTCCTGGTGGTCTGCGATTCGTTCCTGACCCCTTCCGCCCAGTTGGCCGACGTTGTTCTACCCCGTGCAACCTTCGCCGAGAAGGACGGCACGTTCACCAACCTGGAGCGGCGTATCCAGCGGATCAAGCCGGGCCGCAGCCTGCCCGAAGATGGCGCGCGGTCGGAATGGCGGGTGATCTGCGACGTGGCCCACAAGATGGGAGCGCCCGGCTTTCTACTGGCATCGCCCTCTGAGACAATGGATGAGATCGCCAAGATCGCGCCGCTTTACGCCAATGTCTCCTACCGGAGCCTGGCCAACCAGGGCGGCCTGGTCTTCAAGACCCAACTGGAAAGTCCACAGCCGACCCAGATGCTGTACGCCAGCCGAGAGGACCGGGGACTGCAATGGCCGGCGAACGCCGACGGCAAAGGCACTCCCATCCTATACGAGGGCGGCTTCAAAGAGCGCCGGGCCGAGCCGATCACGCCGGCATTCGTGGCGGCGGATAACGGAACCGACCCGGACTACCCGCTCTGGTTCGTGCCCGGACGGGTCCTGCTACAGCAGGAGCGGGATATCAAGATCGTCAAGGGAAGGCGCAACAGTATTCAGAGAGATGAATTTGTGGAACTGAACCCGGCCGATGCCGAGTTGCTGTCCGTTCAGGACGGCAGCGAGGTTGAAGTCGAGATGGCGATCGGACGGCTGGCCGGACTGGCGCATATCAACAAGTCGGTACCCGTCGGAGTCGTGGCCTCCACCTCTCTATTTGGACAGTTGGCCATCGACCTGCAAAGCAGTGAAGAGATGGAACCGGCATCCAGGGTGCCCGGCTTGGACATACGCCGGGCGCGTGTCAACAAAGTCAGATAACACGGTTCGATCACCGGTCAACCACCGGTTGATCGACCCAAAAAGCCACCGAGCTATAGTCATTGGAAAACGACCCGAGGAGTATTCATGGCAGAAGTAAGAACCACCGGTCAGGGCGGAGGGCTCGACCTGACCCCCAATCCAGCGTTCCCCACGGGCAAATTGGTGGACCGTCGCGACGTCACCGAAGACCTGATGGTCATCAAATTGGAAGTATCCGAGAATTTCAACTTCAAACCCGGCCAGTACTGCACCCTGGGACTGGGCAAGATCGAACGGGCCTACTCCATAGTCTCAGCCCCCTACGAGAAATACCTGGAGATCTTCGTGGAGTTGGTGCCGGACGGCGAGTTGACTCCCAAGATGTTTGCCCTGGAGATTGGTGACAAGATGTCGGTCCGGCCTCGGGCCAAGGGTATCTTCACCCTCGATCCGAAGATGCATCACCACTTCATGCTGTCCACGGTTACCGGAGTGGCGCCTTCGGTCAGCATCGTCCGTCAGTATCTCCACGATCTGGAGTCCGGTGACGGCGCCAACAAGGGACACGTTTTCTACATCATGTACGGCGCCAGCTACGTGGACGAGTTGACTTACGACGTGGAATTCCAGGACCTGGCCGAGAAACACCCGGATATCGTGAAATTCGTGCCCACCATCAGCCGCCCAACGGAAGCCAGGAACGACGGCTGGGAAGGGGTTACCGGGCGGGTCAACACCATCGCCGAGGAATACCTGGCCAAGTTCGGCCTGCCCAAGGACGATACCAAGGTTTACGCCTGCGGTCACCCGGGCATGATCGAAGAGATGAAGGAGAAGTTGCCGCCCCAGGGCTGGAACTTCATAGAAGAACGGTTCTGGAAAGAGTAGCTCCCAGATAGCTTCAGACTTTCCGCCGCCCGCATCTAATCATTATGGTCGGCGTAGACTTCCGACCGCCTGGATTGGGAGTAGAATGGTGGTGTGATTCAATCGGGCATGGGTGTGTTGTGACGCCGATCCGCCGTCAATATCAAAAGATCAAAAGCGCCCATCCGGATGCGATCTTGCTATTCAGGATGGGCGATTTTTACGAGACCTTCGACGACGACGCCGTGCTCGCCGCCAAGGAATTGGAGATCACCCTCACCTCTCGCAGCATGGGCAAGGGCGACCGCGTGCCCCTTGCCGGGGTGCCGGTCCACGCTCTGGACAACTACCTGGCCCGGCTGATCAAGAAAGGCCACAAGGTCGCCATCTGCGAACAGCTATCCGACCCGGCCACCTCCAAGGGGCTGGTCGACCGTGACGTGGTCCGCATCGTCACTCCCGGCACCATCCTAGAGTCCGCGCTCCTAGACCAAAAGACCAACAACTACCTGGCCGCCGTTTCCGAACACAATGGTATGGCCGGCCTGGCTTACGTGGATATCACCACCGGAGAGTTCCTGGCCACCGAATTGGCCTCCGGCAGTCTTCCTCTGGAATTGGAACGCATCGACGCTGCCGAGGTGCTGGTCCCAGACACAGGCGGTCCCCCGGTGTGGGCCGATGGATGGAACGGCGGCGGAGGATCCAGTTACGAGTTGACCACGGTGGATTCCAGGGATTTCCGGCCCGACCAGGCGCGGCAGGCCCTGCTGGCTCACTTCGGCATCCTCACCCTGGAGTCGTTCGGCTGCGAGGGGATGGAACTGGCCGTATCCGCCGCCGGGGCCATCGTGGAATACCTGGCCCGGACGCAGAAGGCCGCCAAACTCCAGCTCGCCAACCTCAGTATCTACTCCACCGGCACGTTCATGGCCCTGGACACCCAGACCCGCCGCAATCTGGAACTATTCTCGGCGGGACGCAATGACAGCAAACAACTGTCCCTGCTGGCCGCGTTGGACCGGACCAAAACCCCCATGGGAGGCCGGTTGCTCCGGCAGTGGCTGGGCCAACCTCTGCTGGACCTGCCGGAGTTGGAACAACGTCTGGATGCGGTCGACCACTTCTACCTGGACGGCTTGAAACGGGCGTCGGCTATAACCTCGCTGGGCAAAGTATCGGACCTTGAGCGCATCGTCGGCCGTATCGTGTCGGGAACGGTGGCCCCCAGAGAATTGATCGCACTGAAAGACGGCTTGAGTTCCGTGCCCAGCCTTCGGGAAATGCTGGACAGCCCCGGTCTCGACTGGCTCCGCGCCCAATTAACCCCGCTCCCAGACGTCTGCTCGCTCATTGAAGAATCCATCGCGCCGGACCCGGTGGGCGCCGTGGG
>MUCI01000052.1 GCA_002816575.1 SAR202 cluster bacterium Casp-Chloro-G2
AGACCTTTCGGTCGCGCCCGAGCCGGCCGGTTTGTGTCCCAGAGTGGCGGGAGAGATTCCGGTTGTTTTAAGTTGTCACGAACTGGCGCGGCGCGCCCGGTTCATGCACTTAGACTGGCCGAAATGAGGAAGGGGTGCCTCGAGACGACCGTCCTGGGATCCTCGCGTCGAACGAGGTGAAGATCCCAGTATCGTGGCTCGAATCAGTGACCCCTGCCTCCTGCCACCGTCATCGTCCTAGCATACGCCCGGTATCAGGGCGTTTACGGTGATGGTTTCCCCGAGACTGCCACTAGCAGAGGCTAATACCGCGCCCCCGCTAACCTGGGAGACAGTAACCTCGACATGGTCGCCGGGCTCGCCGTCACCGACGTGCTTGACCTTGTAGCTAACGGTCGACTCTGCCCCGGCTTCGGTGCATTGCAGTTTTTTGCTACTGCGCAAAGACACTTTCTCAATGCCCACCGCAGTCTCCACTATCTCTGCATCAGCGTCTTCCGGCACGGTGATCTTGATTTTGGCCCGATAGTTATTGGCGCCGTCTTCGTCGCCGACTACAGTCCAAGCGGTGCTAACCACGGTTCCATTGACGTCAACCTTCGCGTTCCATCCCCAGCCCGCGTAGGCAATCACTGCTCCGAATAACAGAGCACCCAACACAACCACAGAAATTGCTATCGCCTTCATTCGCCACATGTACGGCTCCTTCTCTTTGGAGTTTGATTATTAGTAGGCTTCGGTCAGTATTTACCAGCCCAGCCTTTAAGTAGTGTGAGAACGGTGTGCGTCCTATTCAGCTCGAATCTAGGCGCATCTCCGGGAAGGCATCTCCGGGAAGGCATCTCCGGGAAGGCATCACCGGAAATCTCTGGCAGGCCGGCGCCGGTTCTTGGGGTCTAGCAAGCAACGCAACCCCTCCCCCAGCAGGGTGAAAGCCAACATGGCCAACATGATCGCCAACACCGGGTACAACGCCTGCTCAAAGGCAACGGATATCACGCCGTATCCCTCCTGGGCCATGGACCCCCAACTGGGCGTGGGAGGATTTACGCCGATCCCGATGTAGCTAAGAGAGGCTTCAGCAAAGATGGCTCTGGGGATCAGGAATATCACCGCCACGATCACCGGACCCACGGCGTTGGGCGCCAGATGGGTGAGAACGATGCGGACGGGCCGGCACCCGATGGACTGGGCAGCCAGGATGTATTCCCGCTCTTTGATGCTCAGGGTCTGACTGCGGACCAGCCTGGCGATGGTCGGCCAAGACGCCAGTCCGATGGCAAGGAACATGGTGAATACGCTTCCGCCGAAGATGGAACGCAGCAATATGATCAGCAGCAGGTCCGGGAACGCGTACACCATGTCCACGCCGCGCATCAGCAGATTGTCCACTCTGGGCGAGCCGAACCCAGCTATCAGCCCCACTGGCAGGCCAATGGCCAACACCACAACCTGCACCAGCACCCCGACTGACAGGGAAGTTCGGGCGCCATACAACAGCCGGCTTAGGGTGTCGCGCCCCAGCCGGTCCGTACCCAGGGGATGATCGGCGCTAGGTGAGGCGAGTATGGCATCGTAGTCTTGACGTTCCGGCGCGTGGGGAGACGCGACGGACGCCGTCAAACCGGCAACCGCCAACAGTACGGCCAGAATTCCGCCGCAAACGGCCATTCTACTGGTGCATAACCAGCGGAGCCATTGCAGCCGAAACACGGTGAAGAAGGCGTCTTTCAACCCCGCCGCCGGTCCGCCGGCTGGTTGTAACCCACTCATCGCTCAGGTCCCGCCGGTCTTGTTCTCATCAGGTAAACCGGATGCGGGGCTCAACCGAAGCGTATAGGAGGTCTGCTATCAGGTTAACGACGGTCATGACCGTGGCATAGAACAAAACCAGGCCCGTTACCAGGCCGTAGTCCCGCTGCATCACGCCTTGTACGAACAACCGGCCGATGCCCGGCACGGAAAAGATGGTTTCGATGATGAATGATCCGGTGAGGAGAGCGCCGGCTTCGGCGCCAATTATGGTGATGATTGGAACCAAGGCGTTTCGCAGCACGTGGCGGTATTGGACCACCAACGGCGGCATCCCTTTAGCCTCGGCGGTGCGCACATAGTCTTCGTCCAACACCTCTAGAACGCTGGCCCTGGTGATTCGCGCGATAAACGCCATCGGCAGCAAAGCGAGGGCCAGCGCCGGCAGCACCACATGGGAGGGGGACCCCCATCCTCCGCTGGGCAGCAGGTCCCAGGCCACGGAGAAGGTCATGACCAGCAATATCCCCAAGATGAAGCCCGGCACACTGGCAAAAACCGTGGCCAAGGCGATGGAAAGGACATCTACGGTCTTGTTTCTCCGGCCGGCTGCCATCACGCCCAAGGGGATGCCACCGGCCACCGAGATCAGGAATGCCAGACCGGCAAGGGTCAACGTGGCGGGCAGGCCCTGGCGAATCACATCTGCAACGTCGCGGTCCTGGTTGATGTAGGAGACGCCCAGGTCGCCGCGAACGGTGTTGCCCAGGAATTTACCGTATTGGACCAAGAGGGAGTCATACAAGTCGTAGCGGTTGTTGAGGTTGGCCACGACATGGGGCGGAAGTTTCTTGTTCTCGTCCCAGGGGCCGCCGGGGACCGCGTGCATCAGCACAAAGGTGATGGTGCCGATGCCAAAAAGCACCGGAAACATCCAGAACAATCGCTGGGCCGTGTACCTCAGCATGAATGTCGCATCTTCTTACCCAAACCGGCCTTCAACACCGGAGGTCACGTAGCTTTGCGGCCAATCGGCTGCCTAGCGGCCGATGGTAACCTCAGCCAACCTGGTGTCGCCAGGAATCTCTCCGTCGATGCCGGTCAAGGTTAGTCCATCTACCTTGGAACTCTTCAGGTAGTAGCGCTCGACATATATCAACGGCGCGATCGGAGCATCGGCCAGCATGACCTCGTGAGCTTGGCTCCAGAGCGCCACACGGGTCTTCTGGTCCAACTCGGTTGCCGCCAGTCCGGCCAGACGGTCAAATTCCTCGCTGGCGTAACCGGTGATGTCCAGGAATGATTCAGACGAGAATAGAGCCGCCAAGAAATTCTCGGGGTCCGGATAGTCCGCGGTCCAGAACACCAGCGCCGCATCGAACTGACGTCCGCCGATCACCTGCTGCCCGTAGGAAGGCGGGTCCAGCGGATCAAGCTCGATCTCGATGCCCAGGTTCTCGGACAATTGGGCCTGCAGGAACTGAGCGATCAACCCCTGATCGCCGGCTTCCACGTAGGTCAGTGATATATCAGGGAAGCCGTCTCCACCGGGATAGCCGGCATCGGACAGCAGGCCCCTGGCCTTCTCAACGTTGAAGATGTACTCCATGCCAGCGCTGGGATCGAACCCAGGAAGCCCGGGCGGCAACCAGCCGGTGGCCGATTCACCAACTCCATTTTTGACCTTTTCAGTCCATGCCGCGCGGTCGATTCCAGTGGCGATCGCCTGTCGGACCTTCATGTTGGCCAGTGGCTCAACAGTGGTGTTCAAGAACATGGCCAGGCTGGCGAGTTGGGATGAAAGCAGCACCTGGCCTTTCAAGGCGTCGTCTTTCAGTATCCCAGCCTCGGTGCCGGGTGGGACCCTGGCGATATCCAGGTCCCCAGCCTTAAAGGCCGTCAACTCCGCGTTAACGTCAGAAATCATGGTCAACCGAACCCGTTTTTGCTTGGGGGGCTTGCCCCAGTAGTTCTGGTTTGCTTTCAACGTGATGTAATTTTGATGGACCCACTCCGCCAGGACGTACGGGCCGTTACCAACGTGATTCCCCGCCTCAGTCCACGCTGTGCCGTACTCCTCGATTAAGTCCTGGCGCACCGGCGCCGCGGCAACCAAGGCCACTTTCTGCAGGAACGTTGGGTTGGGAGCGGATAGGCTGATCACCAGGGTATCGTCGGCAGGGGCAGAGACGCCCAATGCATCCTTAAGACGTGCCTTGACTGCCGCTTCGGCGTCTGCGGCCTTCAGGGATTCTTCCCCGCCACGGATCGCCGTAAAAAAGTCGGAGTACGGTCCGGCGGTCTCGGCTGCCAGAAGGCGTTTGAAGATGTAGACGAAATCTCCGGCCGTCAGCGGTTGTCCATCGCTCCAAGAAACGCCGTCTTTCAGTTTGAAGGTGTAGGTCAGGCCGTCGGCGGATATGCCGCCATTCTCCACAGTGGGAACTTGGGAGGCAACCAGGGGGGTGAGGGCCAGGTCTTTGTCGAAGCCGAGGAGGCCCTGGGACAACTGCCGGAGCACTGAGAACTCCAGCAAGGAACTGGCCATTTGCGGGTCCAGTGTGTTCGGCTCACCGCCCAGGTTGGCCCGGATGGCATCATCGGAATGGGCTGTGGAATCGGCCGTGCTCGTTGGGCTTGCCACAGTGGCTTCGGTCGAGGAAACGGGTGCCTGAACTGATGTGGCATCTCCACCGCAGGCAGCTGCCAAGACGAGGGCCAAGAATATGGCGAAAACGCCGAGCCGTTTGATTTTTGTCATTGATTGATTATTCCCGAGTCGTAGGGTTTAGAAAGAACGGATTTGAGCTCACCCACCGGAATCAGGTCAACGCTGCTTCGGGTCTGGTGAATGGTTGGCACAAGTCTCGTCCATCGGGTCGGTACCAGATTGGCTGGCCACAGAAAAATGGCGCGGATTAGCCCACCGGAATCCCCGCATTAGCGGTTTCAGCGCGCACGGTCCGATGTGGTCTGTAAACACTATTACGAATCCATTTGCTAAATGCAATGTCATTCGCTATAGGAAACGATAAGGAGGGCGTCCAGAATCAAGGCAAACGGTCGCCGGGGATCGATTGCCATGTTCGGCAGGGTGGTGTAATTGCTTGCCGGACTCAAACAATTATGCCGAATCCGAAGGGGATGGCGGAAGGAAGGTTGTGGAGTATCGCTAGGCCGGTCTACGGTACCGGTAGCCGAAGCCTCTGACGGTTTCTATCAGATTTGGCGCTTCATGGTCCCGTTCTACCTTGCGGCGCAGATAGCCGACGTACAGGCGGACCACGTCCAATGAGCCTACGTATTCCCGGCCCCACACCTGGTCCAGCAGTTGGTCTTGACCCAGCACCTGGTTGGCGTTTCTAGTCAGGGCTGCCAAGAGACGAAACTCGGTGGGGCTCAACTGGACTGGCTCACCGCGGACAAAGACCTCATGCTTTGGGAAGTCTATGGCAATCTCGGAATCTGAATAGGTCGTGCTTCCCGGTTCTTCGACAGGAGCGCCAACCCGCCTCAGGGCCACTTCAACTCTGGCCAATAATTCTTCGCCGGAGAACGGCTTGGTGATGTAATCGTCGGCGCCAGACCTCAACCCACGAAGCTTGTCCCGTTCTTGCATCGCGGCGGTGAGGATCAACACAGGCACGTCAGATACTTCTCTGAGGCGTTCCAACACCTGCCAGCCGTCCATGACGGGCATCGCAATGTCGAGCACGACCAGGTCCGGCCGGTCGCCATAAAAATGACGCAGCCCGTCTTTACCGTCAGATGCTATGGTGGTGTCATAGCCAGCCTTGGTTAGGCGGGTTGCCACGACGGTCCTTATATCTTCATCGTCCTCAATAACGAGGATCTTTTTTTGCGGTTCCGATTCCATCGTCCACCTGATCTGCCTACCTGATACAGAGGGAAATTATAGCAAATATACTACTGTTGAATCTCTGATTTAGTCATATTTATTACCGTAAATATCGTTACTAACTCGGTCTCGGACCGAACCAGTGACCGTAAATAGGCCATACCCACGGTGTTGCTGCTCGGTTTTATTCAAATTTTTCGCTGGCGGGTACGGCGCGGGTACGGCTCTTTTCTCCGTCTCAGGATCGCTCCGTTTTAAGCTGGCATCCAACTGGAATAGTGCATTAATTGATGCTATGATTTTCTCGTAATCAGGGTGGCTGGCGCGTCTGGCGAATAGTGTTTACTATGGGCAACTTGACCCTGTCGTCACCCACGTTCATGCCTGGCACGCACGCCCGGTTCGCTCGTGCTTATGCTCTGGCAGGCTCTTATTGGTTTATCGGGCAACGGTGTTCACCTGACAGCCGAACTGGAATCGCCTTACAACAGAAAAACCCAGCAATTCCCTCAACTCATTTAGCCATCTCACACGCCGCCATTAAACCTGCAACGTGCGTCGGCGTCTCACCGCACCCGGGTCTTGGTGGCCATAGTGCAAAGCCTAATGAATCGGCCCTTTAACCAGTCATTTTCCTCCCCTTCACCCCATCCCGCGGGGGGCGTGGCGACGGTCGCGCCCCCCCAAAAATCTTGGCAATTGTGGGCGTCTCACAGTTGCTTATCGGCCAGAATCGGTCATAAGGTCATATGGTAGGAAAGCTACCTATTGAATACATTAAGTACGCTGGCCCTTCCAACCTCAGACTGAGACATCCGGAAATACCCGCGCAAAAATGATTCATCCGGCGCCCCCGCGGCCTGCGGAACTTCGCTTTCCCGGGCCTGCCATTCTTCGTCAGACCCCAGCATGATGATACCCAGGCGCTAGCAGGTCATTTTTCGTACGCGGGCATCCCTGTGGAGCGACCCCACATATTGCCGGACACTTCTAAGCTCTTAAAACGCACTTTTCCTGATCCGCCGCGGCCGCTTGCCGCAGGCGAAGCCAAACGGCGCTTGGCAATCGTGCTAGCCTTCTTTCTCGCCTATGCCGTAACCTTTCCCCGTGCGCGAGGGAAGAGCGACAGGCCCGCTCGCGGGGGCGTCGCAACAGGCCTGCAGCTCTGTCGAGTGAAGTCCTTCCCCAGAAGGACTCCGGGGGACAATCCGATAAGGCCGCCCATCACGGGCATTTTGATGGAATCCTTTAGATGATTGCCCCTTGCTCCTTGAGAGCGATTATGTCGTCCCAGGTGTAGCCCAGCTCCAGCAGCGTCGTTTCGGTGTCCTGGCCAAGCTCGGGCGCGGCGGAAGCTGCTTTCCCGGGCGTTCGCGAGTACTTAACCGGCGGGGTCAGAATCTTGAAATCGCCTTCCTCAAGATGGGTTAACGTGGCTGTGTAGCCGTTGGCGTGCACTTGTGGGTCATCAACGACCTGGTCCACCGTCTGTATCGGCGCCCAGATACACCCTTGTTCATCGAGTCTTGCCGCCCAGTGGTCAAAGCTCTCCAATGCAAAACGGTCTTCGATGGTTTCAACCAGCTCGCCGTTATGCTGTCCGCGGCTCACGTGGCTGGAGAATCGAGGATCGTCGGCAATCTCCTTTAGGCCGAGAGCGGCACAGAAGCCATCCCAGAACCGCTCCGACTCGATCATCACGAGCTGCAGCCACTTGCCATCCGCCGCCTGATAGAAATTGGCAAGCGGATTTCCCACGTCTTTCCTCGCCACGCGATTTACCGGAGCTTGAGTCTTAAGAGCAGCCATGACATCGCAGCCGATAACCCACATGCCGGTATGAAGTAGAGAGCAGTCGATCCTTTGCCCCTGCCCCGAGCGTTCCCGTTCGTATAGAGCCATGCCGATCGCAGCGGTCAACGCCAATGACGTCGTCTGGTCGCCCATGCCTGGACGCTGCTGCGTTGGCGGTCCTCCGTCTTCTCCCAGCGAAGCCATGATGCCGGAGCGCGCCCAAAACGCAGCATAGTCAAACCCCGATCTGTCACGCTCGGGTCCCTCGGTCCCGTACCCGGTGAGAGCGAGGTAGATCGTCCGCGGATTCAGCCCTGATAGGTCTTCATAGCGCAGCCGGTACCGCTCTTGTCTATGGGGTGTCAGATTAGTGACTACCACATCCGACTGTGCCGCCAGTTTTTGGACGATCTCTTGGCCTTGTGGATCTCCAAGGTCCACCGCGACGCTCCGTTTTCCTCGGTTGAGCAGCTCGAACACGGTGTTGACACCACTGGAGTACTGGACAATACCTTGTGCGGATACGTCTACGCTGCGAACGGGATCTCCCGTCTCCGGATGTTCAATCTTGACAACTTCGGCGCCCATATCCGCCAAGATCGCGCAGGCGGACGGCGCGGCGACCCAGTTTGCAATCTCCAATACCTTTAGGCCCTCTAGCGCACCCGCCATAACATCCTCTTTCCCGCACTTGCCGGTTCCGATCGACTCCTCCGAGCGCGGGACTTTCCAAAATAATCGAGACTGTAAGATGGCCTCCTGAGCCCGTCAGGAGACGCCGATGCCGCCCCTAAACCGTGGGCCGTTGCAGGATGCTCTGGTCGACCTTCCGAAGGACCATCCGACCGTCGTTGCCATCGCCCAGGAGTTGGCCGTTGTCCACCATGATCTTGCCTCTCAGCATCACGGTGGTCGGCCAGCCCTGCACTTCCCAACCCTCCCAGGGGCTGTAGTCGCGGACGTGCAGGTCGGACATGGCCAGGGCTTTCTTGACCGACGGGTCGATGATGGCGAAGTCGGCGTCGCTGCCGACGGCGATCGCGCCCTTTCGCGGATACAAGCCAAGTATCTTGGCGGCGTTGGTTGAGGTAACGTCGGCGAAGCGCTCCAGGGACATGCCGCGTTTTACCACGGCCTCGGTATAGTTGACCCCCATCCGGATCTCGATGCCGATGTTGCCGCCGCGCATATCCTCTACGTTCCTTCCGGCGATCTTGTCCAGGTAGGTCGTGAAACTGCTGTCGGTCGCGGTGAAGGACAGGTCGCTCTTCATGATGCCGTCCCACAGACTGACGTTGTCCTCCTCGCCCTTGAGAGAAGGATAGGTGTGGTACTTCATGCCGTCGTCTTCCCGGTAGCGTCTGGCGTCGAAGGACAGGGCCAGGGTTAGGACCTCGCCGTAGACCGGCTGGCCGTTGCTGCGGGCTTCAGCGATGACATCGACGCCGTCCTTGGCCGTCACGTGGACGAAGTACATGCCGGCTCCGGTGCGTTCGGCCATGCGGGTAACGTGCCTGAAAGCCAAATCTTCCACCGCTTTTGAGTGGATCAGATTGGCGTTGTACCAGTCCCATTGGTCCCGCTGCTGGGCCATGAGGTAGTTGTACATCACCAGTTCGTCGTCTTCGCCGTGGACCGCCAATATGCCGCCGTGGCGGGACACCTGTTCCATCAGGTCATAGAGCCGGCCAGTCTCCAGGCGTCCACCGGGGGTCAGGGTGCGGCCTACGTTGCCTGGGGGACGGATATCGGTGGTGAAGATCTTTACGCTGGGAAAGCCCGCTGAGACCAACTCGCCGAAGCGGGCGATGGAATCGGGGGTGTTGGAGTTGCGGTAGATGACATGGGTGGTGTAGTCGGTGTAGGCCTCTCCTTCCCATACCGACATGAAGTCGTGGACGCCCTGGGCCAGGTCGCCCTCGTTATTCACGGGAGTGAAATCAACCACCGTGGTGGTGCCGCCCCAGATGGCGCCCAGGGAATGCACGGCCGGGCCGGCGTTGGGCGTTCCGGGGACCAACTCCCGCAGTCCCTCTTGGACGTTGGCGGCGGCGTGGGCGTGGGCCTCAACACCGCCGGGGACGACGATCTTGCCCGCGGCGTCGATCAGCCGAACGCCTTCAGCGGGTAGGACTCCGGGCATGGCCACTGCGGCGATCTTCTCGCCATCCAGTCCGATGTCCCAACCGCCCACACCGGCGGGTGTGACCACTGTTCCGCCTTTGATAACCGTATCAATCATGGCGTAACTCCTTCTCAGTAGTAAATGCGCCTTGGTGCCTGGCGCCTGGGCGGACATTCTAGCATCTGACCAAAGCCGCTAAAAGATATGGCTATATTCGCTTATTTAATCTGTTGTAAAACATTTATTCGTTTGATTTTTTGAGATATCACTTGATTCATGCATTTTTCATGGCATAAACAACTAGAAATCTGCTCGGCGTGCGGATAAAAATGCCGAGCATCGTAATCAATGGCCCGCAAGTTAAAGCGTTTGAAGCTATGTACGATCTGAGCAGGCGGGCCAATGTGACCTGATTCCCCATCTTCATGTTGCCTGCGCGGTTTATGATTCCGTTGATCGCAGGCGGGCAATAGAAAAGCCTGCGAAATAAGATGAAAGAGAAATTGGAGTCCCTGGACTAACTCTGCGTGCAGTAGCAGCTCATTGTTCCCTGATCTGGGCCGGGCTCACTGCCAGCTTTTGGCTTTGGGGAGATGGTCCATGGCCGGCATGGGCTCCACGTGCTTGGCCACGATATTCATGGTGCCATCCCGGCGCGAGACTTCGCCGGTGATGACCAGCAGCGGCTCTCTGATGACCTGCCGGTACTTGGCGAACTCGCCGGGCCAAACGACTAACGGGATATGGCCGAACTCGTCCTCCAGCGTGAGGAAAACCGCCTTGGCCAGGGGGCGCTGGCGGCGTATCACCAACCCGGCCACGGTGACGACATCGCCGTCGGCCCTGGACTCCACATCACGGCTGGATAGTATCCCCGGCCGCAGGTGAGGGCGGGCCAGGGCCATCAGATGCCCCTTGGGGTAGAGGCCCATGATGCGGTATTCCTCGCCCATGGTCTCCCACTCGCTCTGCTCGGGCAGTTCGGCCATGTCTTGGTCCACGGGCAGGAGCAGGGGCAGTTGGGCGTTGACCGGCCGGTAACGCAAGCCCGTTTCCCACAGCGCCTGCCGCCGGCCCGTTCTCTCATTGGCCCTTGGCGTTGCCCCAGCCTTGGCAGTCTTGGCCGTCAAGCCGTCAAAGGCCCCGGCAGTCACCAGGTTCTCGATGGCCTCCCGCCGCAGTCCGGTGCGTTCCATGGCGTCGGCCAGGTCCTTGAACGCCCCTCCTCTGTCTCTGGCCGCCACCGCCTGAGATGCCGCCGCGTCGCCCAGGCCACGGACGTAACGCAGCCCCAGCAAGACGCTTTCGTCCTTGATGACGCACTTCTCCCGGCTGTGGTTGATATCTGGATTCAAGACGGTGATGCCGTGGCGTCTGGCATCCTCTTTCAGTGTCTCGGTGTTGTAGAAACCCATGGGCTGCTGGTTGAAGATGGCGACGTAGAACTCCAGCGGGTGGTAATACTTGAGCCAGGCCATGTGGTAGGCCGTCGCGCCAAAGGCAAAGGCATGGGACTCGGGGAACATATAGTGGCCATTGAACTTTTTGAAGATACGTTGGGCCGCATCTTCGGAAACGCCCAGTCCGGCGGCCCCGCTCCGGAACTTCTCCCAGTAATGCTGAATCATGGCATCGTTGTTGCGCTTCCCGAAGGCCCGGCGCAGTTGGTCGGCCTCCAATGAAGTGAAGCCGGCCACGTCCATGGCCACCTGGTTAACCTGGTCCTGGAACAGTATTATGCCCAGGGTGCGCTCCAAGGCCCGTTGCTCCAAGGGGTGGTCATAGTCCCATGGTATGCCCTCGGAACGGCGCTGGATGAACTGGGTCACGCCGTCGTTCACTCCCACTCCGGGCCGCACGGCGCCCACCTCGTAGGCCATGTCGGTCAGGTTCCAAGGCTTGATGCGGGGCACGGTCTGCATCTGGGCGGCCGACTCCACCTGGAAGATTCCTATCGTGTCGGCCTGGTGCATGCTCTCGTAGACGGCCCGGTCATTGAAGTCGATGCGGCTCAGGTCGATGTAATTGCCCTCGCGTTCTTCGATCAAAAGCAGGCATTCCTGCATCTGAGAAAGGGCGCCCAAGGCCAGGAAGTCGATCTTCACGAAGCCGGCCTGGTCGATGCTGTCCTTGTCCCAATGGCAGATGTAGCGGTCGGCGATGGCTGCCTGCTGCACCGGCACCGTGTCGATCAAAGGCGACGAGCTAATGATCATGCCCCCGGGATGTTGGGCCAGGTACTTGGGGAAGCCGTCCAACTGGGCCGCCATCTCGATGAGGTCGCGCCAGCCCGGAGCGTCCACCATGTCCCGGAACTCGGGCAGTTGGAGCATCTCCAGTTCCAGTTCCTTGGCATCATGGGAATCGACCCGCTTGGCCAGCTTGTCCACGCCCTGGGCCGGCAGACCCAAGGCCTTGCCCAAGTCACGGACGGCGCCCTTCATCTGGTAGGTGCTGATCATGCCGGTCAGAGCGGCCCGGTCCCAGCCCCACTTCCGGTGCACCCGGATGATCAGTTCCTCCCGGATGTTGCGGGGGAAGTCCAGGTCGATATCGGGCACCGAACCCAGGTCGTCGGACAGGAACCGGTCCAGAGACAGGTTGTACTCCAAGGGGTCGATGTGGGAAAGACCGATCAGATAGCCGACCAGCATGGCCACCGACGAGCCCCGGCCCCGGCCCGGCGGGCGTTCTTCCAGGGGTATCTCGGCGTCGCTAAGGCCCATCTCAATCATGATCTGGCGGGCCATCTGGATGATCTCGTAGTAGATCAGAAAGAACCCGGCCAGCTCGTGTTTCCCGATCAGCCGCAATTCTTCGTCCAAGCGGTCTTTGACCTTTTGGTTGACGCCCCCATAGCGGCGTTCGGCGGCTTGGAGGCATAGGTCTTCCAAGTGGCTCTGGGGCGTGGCGCCCGCCGGAACGGGGTAGTCGGGGAAACGGTATGCCAGGTCCTTGGTCAGGTCGAAAGAACAGCGCTCGGCGATGCGGAGGGTGTTCTCGATAGCCTCCGGGCATTCGGCGAACAGGGCGGCCATCTCGGCGGGAGACTTGAGATGGGCCTGATTGTTGGCCCGGCGCTCCTTGTGGGTCTCTTCCAAGCTGCGGTTGTGCTTGATGGAGACCAGGGCGTCCTGCAGGCGGTGGCGGTCCGGTACGTGGTAGTGGACGTTGTTGGTCGCCACCGTGCCGACCCCCAGCTTGCGGGCCAGGTCGATGAGCCGCCGGTTGCGCTGGGTGTCGCCCTGTACCAGGTTCTGCTGCAACTCAACGAAGACGTTGTCCGTACCGAACCAGTCCAGATACTGCCGCAGTTGGGTCTCGGCCTCGGCGAATCTGCCTTCGGTTAACAAACTGGGCAGCCGTCCGGCGCGGCAGCCGGTCAGCAGCAGCAGGCCATCGACGCGGTCCGGCATGTACTTCAGGTCCAGGGCCGGGTCCCTGCGGCCTCCGGCCACGTAGGAGTAGGAGATCAGGTTGGAAAGCTGGCTGTAGCCGTCTTGGTCCTCGGCCAGAAAAGTCAGATGCGAGTTGCCCTGGCCGTCTTTACACGCGTCCGGGCCCTTGATCGTCATCTCCACGCCGGTTATGGACTGCATGCCCAGGGTTTTGGCCACCTGGGCAAAGTGCATGGCCCCACACAGGTTGTCGTGGTCGGTCAGCGCCAACGCCCGGTATCCCAAGCCGCGGGCACGCACCAGCAGGTCCTCCACGGAGGAGGCGCCTTCCTGGAAGGAGTAGTTGCTGTGGCAATGTAGTTCGGCGTACATGGTGGGTTAGGCGTTAGTGGTCAGCGGTCTGAATTTAGGGTTTGGATGAAGGATCTGAGCATCCAAGAATGGTAGCTATATCTGTCACCCTGAGCGAAGGGAAGGGTCTGCCAAGCTTCGATGTAAATGATCGGTTATTCCTATGCATATCTAGTCCTCTGTTAACTGGTCATGGCAGACACGTAATAGCGGTTAATCCTGCAGTCCTCGGACTTGGCAGATCCTTCGCCGCTGCGG
>MUCI01000053.1 GCA_002816575.1 SAR202 cluster bacterium Casp-Chloro-G2
CGGACCACGGTCCGTCCCGGCGGACTGCTGCCGCCACAGGCGACGGCCAGAGTCAGTAAGACCAGGACCGTTGCCGGCCACAGCAGTCTGGGTCTGCCGCTCAACCGCATCGCCATGGCCCACGCGGTATGCACCAACGCAGTATTCAAATAAGTACTCCAAGGGTGGCCGCGCTCCCGACAGGCTCGGCTGGGAAATCTGCCGGCATGTGTTCGCCGGAGGACCCGGTATCTCTGTATCGAATCAACGGCCATTGCAACGGTAACTTAACGATTTGCGGAGTGCAATCTGCATGCTATAATTTCCCGAACGGTGGCCGAGGACGTTATGGCGCCGGATCGGCCAGACACTTGATGCGTTATGGATGATTTAGGAGGTTAACCATGGAAAAGGGTGGAGTACAGATAGACGCCGGATCGGTAGAGTTTGCCATGAGCTACCGCACAGAGATAATGGACGACCAGGGCCTGTGTGTTCAGGTCTACTCCAAGATCGATGGCGCCGACACCGAGATTCTTCGGTTCGACTGCTTCGACCAGGCCCCCCACTATCATTACGGGCCGGAGAACCACAACGTTCGTTTGTTCATGGACAAAACGACCGCCGGCAACCCGCTGGGCTGGACTCTGAAGAACCTCCGCGGCAACTTGCCGGCCATGGTCCGCCGCGCCGGGTACGAAGACCTGGCTGCTTCGCTGGAGAAGACCCCCGTTTCGGCGGCGGTCTTGGACAGCGTCGAAACCAAGGCCCGCGAGATGGTCCGGGCTGAGCGCCGCACCGTCCACCACAAGATGCCTGAGATGATTGAAGGAGACATGATCGTCGCCGGAAACATCCGCTTCGGCCTGGAGTATCGGCACCTGCCCCAGGTCAATGACGAAGGAATGGCCATCCACGTGCTATCCGACGTCGCCGGACAGGAAGTTGAGCTGCTGGCCTTCGACTGCTTCCAGAACGGCCCCCATTACCACTACGGTCCCCGCAATCAAGACGTCCGCATCTATTGGGATGTCACCACCTCCGGCGAGACCCTCAAGTGGACGCTGGACCAGTTCAAGGGTGGCAAGTTGCGGTCCATGATCGAGCGGGCCGGCTACCCCAGCATCGCCTCAGAGCTGGACGAAAACCTGCTCCAGGCAACGCTGCCCAAGATAGAAGCACGGTCCTGGGAACTGGTAGCGCTCAACAACAAGTAAGCCGCCAGCCATACCCCGCGAACCCAAAAGCCCCTTCCCGATACGTTCGGGAAGGGGCTTTTTATCTACCGGCTGCTGCTTATCTGAGTCCGCCGTTACATCATCGTATACCCACCGCTGACGCTCAAAGTCTGGCCGGTGATGAAGCTGGCCGCATCCGAAGCCAGAAAGACCACGGCGTTGGCCACCTCTGATGCCTTGCCCATGCGCCGGAACAGGTAATTCCGCTCCACCCGCTCCTTCACTTCCTCGGTGAAGATGGACCGCATCTCGGTCCACATGCTCTCGTCGCTGATGGACTCCCCATCCGGCGGCACCACCAGTCCGGGGCAGACCACGTTCAGCCGCAGCCCGTAACGGCCCGTTTCCCTGGCCACCGACTTGCTGAGGGCGATCACCCCGGCCTTGCAGGCCGAGTAGACCGCCTCCCGGTACTCGCCCATCCGCCCGGCGTCGGAACTGATGCAGACGATGGCCCCGGACCGCTTCTCCATCATGCCCGGCAGCACCGCGTGGATGCAGTTGATGGCGCCCCACAGGTTGACCTGCACCTCCCGCTCCCACTCGCTCCGGGGCTTCTCCATGAACAGGCGGTCAACGGTCCAGCCAACGTTGTTCACCAGAACGTCCACCGGTCCGAACGTGGCGATGGCTTGCTCGATCATGGTGGCGACTTTCTCGGGGTCGGTCACGTCGGCGGGAATCACCGTCACCCGGCTGCCGGTGTTCATGGCCTCCACTTCACCAGCCACGATATCGCCCTGGCTGGGAACCAACTCGGCGATGGATATGTTCGACCCTTCAGTTGCGAATGCGTGGACGATGGCGCGGCCGATGTTGCTGCCGCCGCCGGTGACGATAACGTGTTTGCCCTTAAGGCCCAGTTCCATGTTGGTGCTCCCCTTGATGTTGGGTGTAGATTTTGGCGCACACTTTAGGGCGGCGCAATATTTGTCGGTTTGCCCAGCGAGAATGACTGTTAATCAGGCCTGTAACTGCCGGGGGAAGGGACGAATCATATCGCGTTCGGAGGATGTTCTCTGGTCTATCCGGACCGGTCTGGAGGCACGGCCACTTGGGGGACGCCCCCGAACCGTAGCCGCAGCAGGCCCTTTACGTCTTCCATGGCCGTGCCGACGACGTTGACGGTGCTGGTTGGGTCGTCGTCCCATTTCACCGGCACGGAGGCGATCTTAAAGCCGCGTTTGTGGCCGATGATCAACAACTCGGTATCGAAGAACCAGTTGTTGTTCTTGATGTGGGGCACGATGGCCTGGGCCACCCGCCGGGTCAGCGCCTTGAAGCCGCATTGGGCGTCGGGCAGGCCGGTGAAGAACATGGAGTTGATCAGCAGGTTGTATCCCCGGGAAACCACTTCCCGCTTGAACCGCCGAGTCACCTGCGAACCCCGGCTCAGCCTGCTGCCAACCGCGATGTGGCTGCCTGCCTCGATGGCCTGGACCAGCTGGGGGAAATGGGACAGGTCAGTGGAAAGATCGGCGTCCATGTAGCTGACTATGTCCGCATGGCTATCCAACCAGGCGGTCCGCAAAGCGCGGCCCCGGCCTTTCTGGGGGATGCGGAGATAGCCTACGCCTTCGTGCCGTTTGCAGAGCGCTTCCGAGATGGCGCGGGTGCTGTCGGATGAGGCGTTGTCGGCGATGACCACCTGCCAGGGGTTGGCCAGGTTGTCCCGCAGAAACCCGGTAAGGGCTGCGATGGTTGAGGGAAGTGCCTCTTCTTCGTTGTAAACGGGAATGATTATGTCAACCGTCGGCCCGCCGGGTTCCCAAGATCGCTGACCACTTGGATTGGCGTTCATCTCACTTACCTTTGAACACATCCCGCGCCAGATTACAGCCGGTTCTCACAACGGCCCTTTCAGCAACGGCCCATTTGGGCGAGACGGCCTAATGCCGGAAGTGCCTGACGCCGGTAAAGACCATGGCCATTCCGGCATTGTCGGCGGCGGCGATCACCTCGTCGTCACGGATGGACCCCCCCGGCTGCACGATGGCGGTTATCCCAGCTTCGGCGGCCAGTTCGATGTTGTCGGCGAAGGGGAAGAACGCGTCCGAGGCCAGCACCGACCCCTTGGCCTTGTCGCCCGCGCTGCGCTGGGAGAGATGCACGCTGACCACCCGGTTCGGCTGTCCGGCGCCCATGCCCATCAGCGCCAGGCCCTTGGCGAAAACGATGGCGTTGGACTTGATGTGCTTGGCTGCCTTCCAGGCGAAGGCCAGGTCCTTCATCTCGGCGTCGGTGGGCGCGCGCTTGGTGGCGGTGGTCCAGGTGGCCGGGTCCTCGGGCATGACATCCGGGTCCTGAACCAAGATTCCCCCGCTGATCGGCCGCAGGTCGTATCCGGCCGATTCCGGCTGCTTGTCGATGACCAGGATGCGCAGGTTTCGTTTCTTCTGCAGTATCTCCAGCGCGGCCGGTTCGTAGCTGGGGGCGATCACGACCTCGTAGAACACAGGTTCCATGGCCTCGGCGGCGGCGGCGGTTACCGGCCGGTTGAAGGCGACTATGCCGCCGAACGCGCTCACGGTATCGCCCTCGTAGGCGTCCAGATAGGCCTGGGCGATGTCGTCCCGGCTGGCCAGGCCGCAGGCATTGTTGTGCTTTACAACAGCCACGGTGGCGTCGGCGAAGTCCGACGCGGTGCGCCAGGCGGCGTCGGCGTCCATCAGATTGTTATAGGAAAGCTCCCGCCCGTGCAATTGCCTAGCCCCGGCCATGCCGGCCAGTTCCCCACTGGGGGCGTAGAGCGCACCGCTCTGGTGGGGGTTCTCGCCGTAGCGAAGACCGGCCACTTTGTTCAGCGAGATGGTCAGCTTCTGGGGCAGCCCGTTGGCTTGACCCTCCTCGCCTTCCTTCTCCAACAGGTAGGCCGTCACGGCGGCGTCGTAGGTGGAGACGTGGTCGAACGCCTTGGCGGCCAGCCCCCGGCGGTCTTCAATGGTCAGACCGTCTCCCGTCAGTTTCTCGCCAACCCAGCCGTAGTCGGCGGGGTCGACCACCACGGCCACCGACGGAAAGTTCTTGGCCGCGGCGCGCAGCATGGTCGGGCCGCCGATGTCGATGTTTTCCAGGGCGTCGGCCAGCGTAACGCCGGGCTTGCTGATGGTCTCGACAAATGGGTATAGGTTCACCGCCACCAAATCGATCGTGTCGATCCCTTGGCTCTTCAATTCGGCCATGTGCTCCGTGGAATCCCTCCGGGCCAGCAGTCCGGCGTAGATGATGGGGTGGAGGGTCTTCACCCGGCCTTCCAGTATCTCCGGCGACCCGGTGACCTCCGCGACCTGCTTCACGGGCAGTCCGCCCTCTTCGGACAGCGTGCGGTGGGTGCCGCCGGTGCTGATCAGCTCGAGTCCGGCCGACGCCGCCTGGCGGGCGAATTCCACTATTCCGGTCTTGTCATAGACGCTGAGCAGAGCTTTCAAATTCTCTCCGTCTGTATTTACGTTTGAGTTTTGCGGTCGAGGTTAAATCATCAATCGGCTGAGGAATACCCTGCGGCTGCCAACTGATGGCTGACGGCTAACGCCTTACCCGCGGAAGACAACCTGTTCGCCGTCTCCTCTGGCAATCATCTTTCCGATGACGACGGCGTCGGGCAGGATTTCCAGGATCTTGGGTACGTTTTCCTCGGGGCAGACGGCCACCATGCCCAGGCCCATGTTGAACACCCGGTACATCTCTAGGTCGCTGATCCCGCCTTCCTTCTGTATCACCTGAAAGATGGGAAGCACCGGCCAGGAGCCGCTTTGTATCTCGGCCGCGAGGTCGTCGGGCAGTATGGCGGGCAGTTTGCCGGGCAGGCCTCCTCCGGTGATGTGGGCCAGGCCGTTTATCAGTCCCAACACCGGCGCCATCAGGGGATAGTAGCTGCGGTGCGCTATCAGCAGCTCTTCTCCCAATCGGTGGTGCAGGCCGTCAAATCGCCGGTGCAGCACGCTGGGGTTGTCGTCGGTCCCGAATACCTGGCGCACCAGCGAGAACCCGTTGGTGTGCAGGCCGCTGGATGGCACGCCGACCAACACGTTGCCGGCCTTGATGTTTCGGGATTCCAGGAGGTCGTCCCGTTCCACCGCGCCGACCACAAACCCGGCCAGGTCCATATCGCCGCCGGAGTAGACCTGGGGCATCTGTGCGGTCTCGCCGCCGATCAATGCGCAACCGACCTCCCGGCAGCCCCACGCGATGCCGCGCATCAGGGTGTCCATCCGCTGGGTGTCCAGGTTGCTGAAGGCGATGTAGTCCAGGAAGAACAGGGGTTTGGCGCCCCGGGTGAGAACGTCGTTGACGTTCAGGGTGACCAGGTCTTGGCCCACCGATTCAAAGTGGCCCAGTTGGGCCGCGATCTTAATCTTGGTGCCCACGCCGTCGGTGCTGGCCACCAGGACCGGCTGCCGGTAACCCGCTAGCTGGTAGAGACCGGCAAAGCTTCCGGAACTGTCCAGTACCTCCGGGCCATGAGTGCTGGCGGCGAATCCCTTGATCCGCTCCTTCAGGCCATCCATCTGGTCCAGGTCAACACCAGATTGCCGGTACGCTTCACTTGCCAATTTGAGGCTCCTCCCGTTCCCATCCGCCCAGCGGCAGGCCAATTCTGAGTCCCAACGCTTGCCGGTGATTGCCGCTGTAAAAGGTTAATTCACGGCGTGCGCGATGACAAGGGGCAACCAGTGATAGAAAGCTTGCAGGGGAGCCGGTGGGCAGGGCGATGCAGGGTGATAACGACAGCGCTAATCGGACCCTTGAACGCCATGGTCCAGACTGAATTTGGTCAGTTCCAACTGGACGGGCACCGGGTAGTTGCCGGTGAAACAGGCGTCGCAGAATCCGCCATCCGTGCCGCCCACAACTTTCAGCAGGCCCTCAACGCTGAGATAGCCCAACGAGTCGGCGTTCACCAAGGTGCGTATCTCGGCCAGAGTCTTATTGGCGGCCAGCAGTTCGTCGCGGGAGGCCATGTCCACACCCATGAAACACGGATGCTTGATCGGAGGCGCGCAGACCCGCATGTGCACCTCTTTGGCGCCGCCCTTCCGCAGCAGGCTCACCACATGGGGCGTGGTGGTGCCGCGGACGATGCTGTCGTCGACAACAACCAGACGCTTGCCCTGGATAACTTCCACCAGCGGGTTGAACTTCTGGCGCACGCCCAGGTCGCGGAGACGCTGCTCCGGCTCGATGAAGGTTCGTCCGACGTAGCGGTTCTTGACCAACCCTTCGCTGAACGGGATGCCCGATTCCTGGGCGTAACCCACCGCGGCGGCGGTCGATGAGTCGGGTATCCCTATGACCAGGTCGGCTTCCACCGGATGCTCGCGGGCCAATTGGGCGCCCAATTGCTGGCGGACCAAGTGGACCAGATGACCGTCCATGACGCTGTCGGGGCGGGCGAAGTAGATCAGTTCAAACACGCAGAGGGAGCGGCGCCCGGTCCGGCCCGACCAGGTTTCGGTGTGCAGGCCATTGGCGTCGATGGTGATGACCTCGCCGGGTTCCAATTCCCTGAGGTATTCGGCCCCAAGGTGGTCCAGCGCGCAGGACTCAGAGGCTACGACCCAGCCGCCGTTCAGCTTGCCCAAGCAGAGGGGCCGGATGCCCAACGGGTCGCGGGCGGCGATCAACGTGTCTTTGGTCTGGGCCACTATGGAGTAGGCGCCCTCTAATTGACGCATACATTGGAAGACGCGTTCCGCCCAGGTTGAGCCGGTGGAGTTGGCCAGCATGTAGCCGATCACTTCGGTGTCGGTGGTGGAGGAGAAGGAACAGTTCCACTCGTCTTGGAGTTGCTCTTTCAATTGGAGTGCGTTGATGATGTTGCCATTGTTGGCAACGGCGATCTGGCCGTAGTGGCCGTCAACCAAAAGGGGTTGTGCGTTGCAGAGCTCGCTGGTGCCGGTGGTGGAATACCTGGTGTGCCCAATGGCCATGTCGCCGGCCAGGGGATAGAAGTCGGGTTCCCTGAATATCTGGGTGACCAGGCCCATATCGGCATGGACCACCACATTCTTACCGTTGGCGGCGGCGATGCCAGCGCTTTCCTGCCCGCGGTGCTGCAAGGCGAATAGGCCGAAGAAGGCCAATCGGCTGGCCTCCCCTTCCGGGGTATATACGCCAATAACCCCGCACTCTTCGTTGGGGGTATCAAACGGGGCGCGACCGAAGGAAAAATCCAGCTCGCTACTCACGATATCATTTTATGTAATCCGGATTGTGGCAGTCAAGATTGAGATATTCCGATTAGACGACTTTATCTAAAAGAATTTCCCGCGCCTTGGCGCGGCCATGTTTTGCCCGGTTAAATCGCCCGGTTACGTCTGGGTATCAATAATGCCGCGAACCCTTCCCATTTAATAGCCGCAGAAGGGTCAATTTTCTGGCCTTTTAGTTCCCGTTACTTTGACCTTGCCGTAGCTCCTCGGTGGTCAGTCGCGCTTCGGCATGACCATGACTTTGCGGTTATCGCCCTCGCCCGTGCTCTCGGTCGACACCGACGGGTGGTCCGAAAGGCTTGTATGTATGATACGCCTATCTGCCGGTGGCATGGGTTCCAGGGTGATGCCCCGTTGGGTCTGGGTGACCCTTTCGGCCACCTTGGCCGCCATATCTCGCAGGGAACTTTCCCGGCGTTGCCGGTAATTCTCAACGTCCAACACCACTCGAACGCCGTCGAACTGTTTCCGGACGATCAGGTTGACCAGGAACTGGAGGGCCTGGAGGGTTTGTCCCCGGCGGCCGATCAAGAGTCCCGAATCCTCGCCTTCCAGGTCGATGATTGGTCCGCCGGTCTCCGGGTCGCTGGCGGAGCGCAATGTCTTGGTCACGTTGACGCCGACCGCATCCAACAGGCGGGTCACGGTGGCGATGGCCACTCCGGCTGGGGTGGTCTCCCCGGTGGCGGTGGTGGGAACTCCGGCTTCGTTGCGGCCCTGGGATATCCTGGTGACGCGTACCCGGGCGACCTCCGAGCCGATGCCCAGGAAGCCGGTCTTGCCCCTACTTAGTATTTCTACCTCGGCCTCGTCGCGGTCGGCGTCGAGCTCTTTCAGCGCCAGCTCGATTGCTTCGTCGACGGTTCGGGCGCTCATTACTATTTCTTCCATCTTCTACTATCTCCTCTTCTCGACCGTCTTTGGGTGGCCGGGCAGCTGCCACCGGCTCTGCTGCCGGCGTGGTTTTGGGGAATAGTGGGAACAGAGGTCCCCAGCCTCCGGTAACGAAATACTGGATTATGATGCCCATCGCATTTGATACTGTCCAATACAGGGCCAGACCGCTGGGCAGAGTGAACGAGAAGAATGCAATCATCAGCGGCATCAACCACAGCATCATCGCCTGGTTGCCCGCCTGGCGCGGGTCGGTTGACGGCTGCATCGTCATCTTCTGCTGGACCCAGGTGGTCGCGAAGACCAACACCGGCATGATGATCTTGGTGGGGTCGGGTTCGGCCAGGTTCAGCCATAGGAACCCTGGGTCCAACGGCGCCGCCGTGAATATAGGCGCTATCGGGATCCAGGTGTACATCTTGTCCGACAGGCTAGTTAGGTTATCGGGACGTGAGAACACCACCTGAATCAAGACCCGGAACAGGCCGATCAGGATCGGCATCTGTACCACCATGGGACCCAAGCAGCCGAACGGACTTACCCCAGCCTCCTTGTACAACCGCATGGTTTCCTGAGACACCCGCGACCGGTCTCTGGCGTAACGGTCTTGGATCTCCTTCAGCTTGGGCTGAAGCGCGCTCATGGCCCGCATCTGCTTGAGCTGCTTCAGCGTCAACGGCAGCGTGATTATCCGTATGAAAGCGGTTAAGACTATGATCGCCAAGCCCATTTGACTGAACAGAAGGGTGTAGAGCACCACCAGGCTGTTGAGCATGGGCCGGATTATCACTTCGGTCCAAAGGAATGAAATGGCCTCCAAAGAGTCCTACCTCGCTGCCGCCATCGGCTGTTGCATAGCCGGTGGCCGTACATTTTCTTCTTGCATCATCGGTTGTCGCATGAACCGTTCCGTGTGTGCAGGCACCAAACGACCCGCTGGCCGCCTTCGATCCGGACCCGCCTGACCGTTCTGTCTTGTGAGCCCACGTATACCGAATCACCCTGAACGACCAAGGGGGCCTTGATATCGGCGTCGCCCAGTTTCGTGTTGAACAACTCGCGTTGGAGCCCCAGGTTCTGAGGAGCCGTATCAAGCAATATGAGCCTGCCGTCTTCTGCAGCCACCACCAATCCGGCGGGCACCAGAACCGGCGGAGACACTATGGACTCCCCGATGTTTTGCTTCCACAGCAGGGCGCCATTCTTGTCAAGGGCGTAGATGTTGCCGTCCATGTTGGGAGCGAAGATGGTCCGTCCGTCGGTGACCGCTCCCGCCCAGAACCATTTGTCGGCCTCAAAGGTCCACACCACGCTGCCGTCGACGGCAGACAGGGCATAGAGCTTTTTATCGAACGAGCCGGCGATAACCTTGCCGTCAAACACCAACGGTTTTCCGGCGACCACGCCGCCGGTCACGTATTGCCAGAGTTTTTTGCCGTCGTTCAGCGTTATCGCGTATATCTTTCTGTCGTGGGAACCGAAGTAGCCGATGCCGTTATCCACCGCAACGGTGGACCAGATGCTGCCACCGGTCACAAAGGGCTTCCAGGCTTCGTCCCCTGACTTGGCGTTGTAGGCGTAGACCGAACCATCTTCCGACGGGGCCAAGATGATCTCGTTCGTGGGGTCATAGGAAGGTCCCGCGATCAAGGGGCTAATCTCTGCGGTCAGGCCTTGGGAACTGCGCCAGCCACCGTCAAGCAGGCTGCCGGTGTTCTTGTTGAGGGCGTAGAGAAACCCGTCCGCCGCGCTCACGTATACCAGATCGCCCACGACCAAAGGGGTGTTGTACACCCCGCCGATGTCGTTTTGGTTTGCGCCCGCGCTGGGGAACGTCCAGCTTTCGCGGAGGCCGCCGCCACCGCTGTCGACGATGGCTTTCACTTCGCCGTCTTTGGTGCCGATGTATACCATATCGCCGCTGACCGCCGGGGGGTTCCAGCCGGTGTCATCAGACCCGATGTTTCCGGTGCAAGCGGCGAGCAGGGGCAACAGGACCAAGGCGCAGAGAACGAGTAATCGCAGGTTGAGCATGTGCCCACGACTAGAGGTCGTCGCCGGCCGAGCCGTGTGCTGAGGGTCTCCGGCCGGTGAACTGCGGTTAACCGCGAAGATTCGGGTGATGGACCGGAGCGACCCCCGATTGGAGTTGATTCCGGAAGGGGTGGATTTTTGATCGCCGAATGGTTGAAAGATTATATGTCTCAATAGATGGTTAAGTGTTCTCGCCGCGCGGACCCGCATTCTCCAGATTGGCGTTATCACGGTACGGGATCGTAACCCTGGCCGCCAAGGGGACGGCATCGCCCCAGCCGTCTTGCGCCCAGCCAGACACCCTTCAAGACCCCGTACTTCTGCACCGCCTCCTGGGAATAATGCGAGCAGGTTGGGTAGAATCGGCAAGACGTGGGCAGCAAGGGTGACAGAGTCCGTTGATAGACCCAGATCACGGCAAGCACGGCAAACTTCATTGATGAAGGTCCATCGGCGATAGGTTCCGTTCAGCGATCCGTCAGCCATCCCGCGCGCGGTCCGATGCTGTCTAAGCTGAAGGCTGGTCCACGGTCGGCCCTGGACCGGTGGGCTGTGGACTTTCGTCCACCAATCTGGCACGCCTCAGCAGGTTGTCCGTCGCGTCCTTCAGTTCTTGGTACTTGGCGCTGCCAGCGCCCCGGCGAACGATGAACAAGGCGTCCCAGCCGTCCTTCACGGAGTTCAGCCGGACCGCTTCCCGCAGCCGCCGTTTCACTTTGTTCCTTACGGCCGCGTTGCCGATCCGCTTGCTGACCAGGAATCCAAACCGGCTGCAGTCGGTGCCATTGGCCAGGTAGCGAATCACCAGCAGCCGATTGGCTGCGCTACCGCCCTCAACATGGATCTGCGAGAACCGTTTGCTGCCAGTTAACCGATGCCTTCGTTGCATTATCAGTGCATTGCTAGGGCATTACTGGGATGCTACCGGCCGAAGCCGATAGACCACATGGCCGGTCACAAGTGGCTATACGGTCAACTTGTGGCGGCCCTTGAACCGCCGCCTTTTTAGGACCGCACGCCCGTCAGAGGTGCTTGAGCGTTGTCGAAAGCCGTGAACGCGAAACCTGCGTCGTTTCTTTGGTTGGTAGGTACGTTTAGGCACAGAAATACATCCTTTACTGCGGAGAATTATAGGCGTGACGAAATTAGCCGTCAAGGATTGATCCGGCTGCTCTGCTCCGTATTTGGGCCGGTTTCCAGGTCTGGCGGGCGATCCGGCATCAATCATCGGACCGCCATCGGGCCGCCACAGGGATTTCAGGAAGCTGGGCGCACGAAGGCCAGCCGGTAATCGGCCGGCCAAAGGTCGTCGAATCCTTCAAGCCCCAACTCCCGCCGTCCGGCATTATTCCAGAGGCAGATGGCGTCGCGGCGTCCGTGGTTTCCCAGCCAGGGGTCATGCAAAAATGCCACCGGGCCTTCCAATTGCACCTCCGGGTATTCGATCCCGAAGTACAGTGCGTCTTCGTAATAAGGACGCTCCAGACCCTGCTGGGCCGCTGCGGCGGTGGCGTCCTCCGAAGAGATGGGACGGTCAAAGCTCAGCAACACGATCTCCCGCTTCATGCCGCCTTTGGCATGCAGGCGCTCGAATGGCCGGTTGGGGAAATTTTCGGAGATGACCTGCGAGTGGCAGTAGCCGTATCTTGCCGCCGCCACCAGTTCTTCGGTCGACCGTCCATCGCCCAGAGTTACGCTGTACGTCCTCATGCCATTATCTTACCCTGAATATCCTGTCGGAGGTAACCGATCCCAAACCAGTGGAGCGTCCCTTCCGGCTAGACGAAAAGTCGCCTCCAAGGCGGAATGCTCTCCTTGGCACAGAACGAACGGTGCGAAGTACAAGCCGTCGGGGCCGCGGGAAGAAGGCGAGAGCAACTGTATCCGCTCCATCGGTCGTGGCCCAGCCCAAGAAGGTTTGGTTCCGGTTTATGAGTGCTAGGCAGCGCGTTAGCGCGGTCGCGGATCATGGTCAAGTTGATTATCTTCGGTATTTCGATAACCCAATCAATGGCGGAATCCTGTTATTAGGCGTAAAATGGCCCACGTGCCGAAGTGGCGGAATGGTAGACGCGCCGGTCTCAAAAACCGGTGGGTGTGAGCCCGTGTCAGTTCGACTCTGACCTTCGGCACCATGAAATTGAAGCTAAAATGGGCCTGATTCTCGTCGCACGGACGAGTCAGGCCCATTGTCATTTAGAGTAATGGTCACGAAATGGTCACGGGCTTTTGTTCCGTGACCATTGATGCGCGACAAAGGCCATAACTATCAGGTAGCCAACATTAGCTTATCGAAATTGAGATATCGGTCGATGAACCGGTCGATCCACGCGGCATCGGTATTCGACTTAATTGCGGTTGCAACTTCCTCAAGGGTCCATGCGGCGAACGTATCGCTTCCCGAGAGGCACTCGGAATAATCCGCGATGGCCGTAGAGCAATCGGCATTATCCTTCGGGTACAAGAATACGAAGAAGCCGTCATCGAACTGGTCCTGATTCAGATGTACCCCGGCCAGCATATGGTCACGCCATATCTGTTGGAGCACCCGAGCCATGCGCTGGAACTCGCTCTTGTCGGTCGTTTCAAACGCCTGATACCGTTTGGCTAGTTCATTCAGGTGTGGCATGGGCAGTCTCTTCACCCCAAGACGGCTATGGACGGCAACAACTGCTGGATTCACTAGGAATGCCTGATATGCGGCCTCGAACCGCACTGTCTGATCCAAAGGATGAAGGGTCCGTCAGATGAAATGGCGAACCGCGTCTAGCCGCATCTCCAGCGGGTGGGGAATTGAGCGGCTAGGTCCTGATTGAGCGGATCTGGTCAAGATACCTGGCGATCAGCGGCGACGCCGAGTCCGGCTGCCAACGGCGACGCCACTCACTTTCGTCACCTGGCCAAAGATAGTCCTTGTGCACAATCGTGTTGGGCACTGCGGCCTCGGCAAGCACCTTCAACGCCCCATCAATCACCATGGTCTGCACGTCCGGGCAGTCAGGCAAGCCCAGCGGGTGGCCGAATGGAAAC
>MUCI01000054.1 GCA_002816575.1 SAR202 cluster bacterium Casp-Chloro-G2
CCCGCCAATGGCGGGTCCATCGTCGTTTGCTTGGGTTGCCATCAAATGAGCCCCCTTTCATCGTCGGCCGCCCGCCGGGGTCTGTCAGCGATCAGCTTTCAGCCGTCAGCGGTTGGCCATCCGCCCATTCTCCCGTCAAAGAGGCCCCGTGGCAACCCGGTATGTTCTTTTACATGGCCCGTTAGGGTCTTGTTGGTCGTGGAATCTTGGCGTTTCAGGATGCGAGCGGCTGCAAGGCCTTGGCGGCCCCCAAGATAGCTTCCCGTTTGACATCGCCGTCGATCCACTCCATGGCTTGGCGCGCGGTGCTTCTGGCGGTCAGTTCGGACCGCTCCGGACGGCGCCCGTGCACCGAATAGCTGATGGACGGAATCTCTTCGTTGATGACGTAACCCCGGTAATAGATATTCATGGTTGCCGCCCTCCTCATGTCTCCAACCGCCGTCCAGACCCGGATGGGCCGCTGCGGGACGCCGTTGGGAACCAATAGAACCAATGCAGGACATATGTTCTAATGTTTTGTCCCGAGGGTCAACGAGGAAATGTCATCGGCGCAGTTCCCGAGACAGGCCGAAGGATATCCGGAAGTGTGGGGAGGGTTAACTTTCCGAGGAAGGGATATGGGAGGCTTCGCCCTACCCGGCGAAAGATCGCGGGAGGACGCCCGGCTAGCGACCCGTCAGCAATTGCCGATGGATACTGCGCCGAGAACGATGTGAGGCGGGACCGGTTGGGCTAGCGGTCCGCCTTTGAGTGAGGGTTGACCAGCGATTTTTGGCGCAGCACTAGTTCCAGATTCCGGTGCAGTCAGGTCCAACTTGGTGGCATCGCCCTGCACCCACGCGAGGGTCTGAGCGGCTTCGGCATTCCCCACTGTGAAATTGATGGTCTGGCCGCTGAAAGACGATTCCGGAGGTTGTTCCACGCGCAGGTGGTATTCCCCTGACTTGACCGTGGTGGAAGCCGCCAGAACGCCGTTCACCCATGCTGAGACGATCACGCCGTCGGGCGCCACCGAGCATCCGGTTTGCATTGTAGGCCCGATCGTTGGAATGGCCGTGGGCGTTGCCGTTGGGAAAGTCGAAACACTCCCCGCCAAGGGGGGCGTGGGGCCGGCCGGGATACCGCCGGAACTGGTCCGGGTCGGCGTTGGTGTGGGCACGGCGGCTTGGGTCGGCGTTGGGGATGGAATGGGTGTGGCTTCCAGAAGGGCCCGGACGGTCGCCTGGACCTGTGCCGCGATGGTGGCTTGGTTGTCGGGTTGCTCTTGGGCCGGCTGGTTGGCGCCTTGGGCCTCGGCAACCAATGCGCGAACCGTGGCTTCCAGGTTGGGAGGCAGGGGCGTGCCGGGCGTCATTAACTCACTGCAGGCCACAGCCAACAGCATGATGGGAACCAAGAATACGCCCAACCGCCTCATGCCCTTCCTCCCAACATCCGCACCTCACCAACCGTCCTTGCCTTCTACCTATTCTAATTTAACCGATTAGATCAATCGCCTTTGGCGTGGGACTTGGACGCTTCCTCGATGAATTTCTCCAACGGTTTGCTCTCTTGGACCGACGATTCCATGTCCCTGACAACTACCTCGCCCTTCTCAATCTCATCGTCACCTAGAATCAGGGCGTAGGGGATGTTTAGGGCGTTGGCCTGACGCATCTGTCCACGCAGGCCCCGGGCGCCGCTGCTCAGGATGGCGCCGACACCGGCCCGGCGGAGGCGCACGGAGAGTTCCAGGGCGGCGATCCGGGCATTGTCGCCCACGTTGGCCACCAGGTAGCGCGGCGACGGCTCGTCGGGAACCGGCACCTCGCCGCTTTTCAGGTTCAGCGTCAGCCGCTCGATGCCGGTGGCGAAGCCGATGCCCGGCGTTTCCCTCCCGCCAAGCTCGGTGATCAGTCCGTCGTAGCGTCCCCCGCCGCAGATGGTCGACTGACCGCCGCCGTCCACCGGCTGCACCTCGAAGACGGTGCGGGTGTAGTAATCCAGGCCGCGGACCATGCGGTGGTCGATCTGGTAAGGCAACTCCATGGAATCCAGATACTGCCGCAGCTTGTCCCAGTGGTTGTTGCACTCCTCGCAGAGATTGTCGGCCGACCGGGGCGCGTCGTTGCCCAGGGCGTGGCAGGTCTCCACCTTGCAGTCCAGCAGCCGCAGGGGGTTGCGCTCCAACCTCGTTGTGCAATCCGGACACAAGATAGCTCGGTGACCAGAGTAATAGTCCCGCAGTTTCTCGACGTAGGCCGGGCGGCACTGGGGGTCGCCGACGCTGTTGATCAGCAGGTTGATGTTTTTCAGGCCCAGGCTGGTCATCAGGTCCCAGGCGACTTCGATGACCTCGGCGTCCACCGAAGGGTCGGCGTCGCCCAGCACTTCAACCCCGAACTGGTGGTGCTGGCGGAAGCGTCCCGCCTGGGGGCGCTCGTACCTGAAAACAGGGCAGAAGTAATACATCCGCACGGGCTGGGGCAGGTTGTGCATCCCGTGTTCCAGATAGGCCCGGCAAACCGGCGCGGTGCCCTCGGGGCGCAGGGTAACGCTGTCTCCGCCACGGTCTTCGAAGGTGTACATCTCTTTCTCGACGATGTCCGTCCCTTCGCCCACCGAGCGGATGAAAAGGTTCGAGTCTTCGAACGCCGGTGTGTCGATACGGCCAAAGCCGAACCGGGCGGCGACTTCCATGGCCTTGGACTCGATATACCGCCAGTATTTCTGTTCTTCAGGCAGGTGGTCTGCGGTTCCCCGGGGCGCTTGAAACAAGGTTATTGGTCACTCCGAAATCGACTGTGCACGGGCCTATTATAGGCTGATATCGTCCCGTATGGAATCGGCCAGGGCCTCCGGGGAGACTAATCCGGGTCCGGTATACCGTCTTTGTGGGGCAGCAGTATGGAATACAGGAAGCGGTGCACCGGGGTTGGCACGCCCACCTGTTTGCCAAGCCTGACCACCGCCCCGGATAGGGCGTCCAACTCTGTGGGCCGTCCGTTCTCGTAGTCGCTGTGCATCGAGTTCTGGAAATCGGGCAGGCCGTCCATGTAGGCCAATGACTCCTGGACCAGGTTATCCGGAAGGTTGATTCCTCGGGTCAGACCAACGATCAGCGCCTCGGCCATGGCGTCACAGAACATCTTCCGGGCGTCGGGAAATTTCAGCAACTCACTCATCCTGGTTTGCGCGGCGCTGGTCATGCCGGCGGCGGAGCTAAGAACGATGAACTTTCGCCAGAGCACTTCCATCGGGTCGGGCGACAATTCCGTTTCGATGCCCGCGTCCCTGAGGACCTTGCGGATGTCCAATGCGCGAAGGCTTTCGGCATCGTCGAGCTCGCCGAAGGAGATCCGGGCTTCGATGGATTCGACGATCACGCCCGGAGATTTGATGTAGGACGAGGCCCAATACGCTCCGGGGAGAACGCATTGGGAGCCTAGAACAGCGCCCAGTTGTTCGTGGCTCTCCACGCCGTTCTGCAGCGTTAGGACCGAGGTTTTGGGGCCAACCAGCGGCCTGAGCGAGGTGATTATCTGGCGGTTCTGCATGGTCTTTACGGTGAACAGCACCAGGTCTACCAGGCCAATCTCAGCCGGGTCGCCGGTGGCGTTAACCGGCACCGTGAATTCACCCCCGGGCCGGACCAGCCGCAGGCCATTGGTCTGCATGGCCTTCAGGTGTTCGCCCCGGGCGATGAGCCAGACGTCGTTGCCCGCCTTGGTCAGCAGACCGCCGATGCACCCTCCGACGCCGCCGGCGCCCACAACTGCTATTCGCATAGGTTCCCCAGTCCGCCTTCATTGACAGTTCTACTAACGGCGACAGTTCTACAAACGGCTCTAAGCTTCCGCATCTGTTTAGTGGTTCTCCGGGGCGCCGTCGACATGGGGTAGCAAAAGGGCGTACAGCATGTCGAATATGGGAGTAGCCACGTTCACGCGGCGGCCGATCCGTCCCACCGCGCCCACGATCGCTTCCAATTCCAGAGGCCGCCCCGCTTCCAGGTCGGCCTGCATCGAGCCACGCGCCCCCATTGGCCGGGCGGCTATCAGGTCCAACGCCCCCTGGACGTCTTCCTCGCTAAAGGGGATCCCGTAGGCGGTTCCCACGCTGGCCACCTCTTGGACCGCCGCCTTGACCATTGCGGCGCCTTCCGGAAATTCGACCAGGTCCCTGGGGCTCAGCCGGGCCGCGCTGGCCATTCCGTTCGCGGGTGAGTTGTATAGAAGCTTTGACCAGAGGGCTTTATTGATGTCGCCGGAGATTTCAGCCTCGATGCCTGCTTTGGCGAAGGCCTCTTGAATCGCCACGGCCCGTTCACTCCGATCGCCGTTGGACTCGCCGAAGGCGACTCGCGGAACGGGAGATATCTGCCTGATCACGCCGGGTGAGATGATGTTGCTCAATAGATAGGCGGAGCCCGGCAGCACCCGGTCGGCTCCGTATTCCTTTCCGATCTGCTCGGCGCTTTCCACGCCGTTCTGTATGGTGAGGACCGTGGTGTTGTCCCCGACCATCGGCTTGATGAGGGGAATGGCGACTGAGTTCTGTTGCCCTTTCACTGCGAACAATACCAGGTCTACCGGCCCTACCTGAGACGGGTCATCAGTGGCCGCGATGTCTGCCGTGAACTCGCCATCCGGTTGGACCAACTGCAGCCCCTGCTCTTTGATGGCCGCCAGATGACTGCCTCGGGCGATCAAGGACACGTCAAAACCCGCACGGGCCAACAGGCTGCCGCAACAACCCCCGATCCCGCCGGCGCCCATCACCGCGATCTTCATACCGCTCTCAGAGTAAGATCAGGCAAGTTAAATGACCCCGTCTGACTGCATCTGCTTCAATTCTTCGGGGCTGATGCCGCCGATGGAGCAGAGGATATCTTCGTTGTTGGCCCCAAGCAGTGGGGGTTGCACGTTGGGCGTTTGGGCCCCGCCGGCAAACTTGATGGGCGTGTTGACCGTCCTGAAGATGCCGCCCATGTCGTTGCCGCCGTTGATGAACATCCCCCGGGCTTCCAGGTGGGGGCACTGGTCCAGGTCGGCCTGGTTTTGCACCATGCCCATGGAGTAGCCGATGCCGATGAGCTGCTGGGTCACCTCGGCCTTGGTCCGTTCCAGGGTCCAGCGTTCCAGTTCCGGAACGAAACTGTTCATGTAGAAGTCGCCGCTGACCCCCACTCCCAGGAAGCGTTCGTCTTCGATCAGGTCGTCCCGGCCCATGAGCCGCCAAAGGTCCTTCCATTTATCTGGGCCGCCGGCGCCGGCCAGCACCACGTAGCCGTCTTTGGCCCTAAGCGCTAGTTGGGCGCTAATCATGTTGCCCCGGTTCAGGTCCGCCACCTTGCCGGTGGCCTGATAGTAGGGCATTGTGCTGGTGGTGTGGGCCACCATGCAGTCGTACATGGCCATGTCCACGAAGGCCCCCTCGCCCGTTTTGTGGCGGGCCTCCAGAGCCATCATGATTCCCAGGGCCGTCCAAACCCCCGGCACCGAGTCGCCGATGTTGTCTCCGACCATCTGGGGCGCGCCGCCCTGCGCGCCCGTCACGGTCATCCAGCCGCCCATGCCCTGTACGCAAGGGTTGTTGGCCGGCCATTCCGAGTACGGTCCCGGCGCCGGTCCTTCGGGGTCGCCGTAGCCGGTGAGGCTGGTGTAGATCAGTCTGGGGTTCAACTCTTTCAGCACGTCGTAGCCCAGACCGAGCCGCCGGAGAGCGCCCGGTCCCCAGTTGTCGAGCAGGATGTCCGACTCCTTCACCATGCGCTCGAAGGCGGCCTTGCACCGTTGGTCGCGCAGGTCCAGAGTCACGCTCTTCTTATTGCGGTTGATGCCCAGGTACCGGGAACTGACCCGCTGGCCGTTCTCCCCGTCAATGAAGGGGCCGTTGCTGCGCCCTCGCTCGCCGACGCCAGGACGCTCTATCTTGATCACCTCGGCGCCCATGTCCGCCAGGATCATCGAGCAGAACGGCCCAGCCACGATATGCGTGACATCCATCACCCTGATCCCCGCCAACGGCAGGGCCGGAGAGTCCTTTCCGGTGGTCATGGTCTAGCTTCCCGCCGGCGAGTCGGGATGGAACGCCGAGGTGTCCTGGCCCAGTCCCTGCTCGTTGAACCGCTTGCCGTTCTTGACATAGCGGGCAGTGGGGTCTTTGAGACGCTGGGCCTGTTTCTCAGAGAGGGGCCGGATCTGGCCGGGCACGCCGATCACCAGGGAGTACTTTGGCACCTTGCCCCGGACGATGGCCCCCGCGCCGATGAACACATGGTCGCCCACGTCGGTGTCTTCCAATAAGACGGCGTTCACTCCGATCAGTACGTTGCTGCCGACCTTGCCGCCGTGGACCACCGCGCCGTGGGTCATTAAAACGTTGTCGCCCAATTCCAGATGGTCATCGGTGTGCAGAACGGCGTTGTCCTGTATGGAGCAGTTCTTGCCGATGATGATGTCGCCGTAGTCGGCTCTGATCACCGCGCCGGGCCAGATGCTGGTGTTCTCGCCGATCACAACGTCGCCGACGATATAGGCGGCTTCACTGACGAAGGCGGTAGGGTGGATCCGGGGGCTTTTGCCATCAAGGGGGCGAATCAAGGCGTTCCTCCATTCGTCTGGGGAATATCTGTCCGCACTTCGGATTCCCTCGGATTCCCATAGAAAAAAGTTCGTCTGGGACGCTTTGGGCCAAGCGGACAAAGCCTAGCCCGATCTTCTGGGTCCGAAGATTTGGGCTGGGCTGAGTAAGAATACACTCCCGCGCCGAAACCTGCCACTTTTCGTGCCTGGAAACGCCCTAACAGAACATTGAAGCTAAAGCCCGAACAGTTTGGTAAGCCATTCAGCCCCGGCGGCGCAGGCGTAGGCGAAGACGAGGAATTTGATCAGCTTGCCGGCCCAGACCGCCGCCAAGAACCCCCAGATGGGGTAGCGCAACGCCCCGGCGGCGATGCCAACGATGTCGAAGATGGGATTGGGCACGATGGAGACTAGGAACAGCAGCAGCCAGCCCCGGCGGCGCATCCAGTGTTCGACTCGCTGGTACACGCGGCTCCGGGACAGAACGTCGCGCCCGGAGTATCCCAGGTAGTAACCGCTGAGTTCCCCGACGGTTTCGGCGGTCCCGGCGATGAGTCCCACGAGGAATGGACTGAGGAAGATGGCCGTGGCGCAGGCGGTGGCCAAAGCTGGCACGGGGATAAATAGACCGGCGCTGGCCACCAACGCGCTCAGGGCAACCGCGGCGTAGCCGACATGGTTTGCCCCGAAGCTGTCGCGCAGTAGCAGGGCGGCGGTGATGGCGGCGATGACGGCGACGAAGATGGCCAGCCGCAGCAGGTTCTCGGGCTTGCGCCAATCTATCCGGGCGACATAGTGTGCCGCCAGGCTGCCGTACCGTATCAAAATGGCTGCTGGTCCGTCTTGACCGGACGGACTTCACGGCCTTCCAGGAAATCGGTCAACATGGGATTGAACAGGTCGGGTCGCTCCATCTGGGGCCAGTGACCGCACTCGGGGATGATTCGCACGCTGCTTTCGGGCAGCCCCCGGCGCGCCGCTTCGGCATGAGATACGGGAATGATCTTGTCGGCTGCTCCCCAAACCGTCATCAAGGGCACGGTGGAGTTTTTTAGCCCGTCAAGTATATAACCTTCTTTCCGCAGTCCCCACACGTTGATGCTGGAGCGGATGGACCGCAGCATGGCCAGCCGCGCACCAGGCAGGGTTTTGGTCCGTTCCATCTCCGGAAGCAGCTTTTCCAAGATGGCGGGAGGCCGGTGGAACATGTGCTTGGTTACCCCCAACTTGTTGTTCAGCCAGGGTTGATAAACCAGGCCGCCGACCACCGGCACCGAGATGAGCCGAAGGAACCAGGCCACGTTGCGCCCGAACCCTCCCGAACCAACCAACGCCAGCTTGTCCACCATCTCTGGATGTTCCATGGCGAACAAGCCGGCGATGACTCCCCCGGCCGAGCTTCCGACCAGAGAGAACCGTTCAAGACCCAGCTCCTGGCTCAGGTCGAAGATGAATTCGGCCGCCGACGAGGGGTCGTACTCCAGATGGTTTGGCTTGTCCGAATCGCCGTAGCCGGGCAGGTCCGGGGCGATCACCCGGTACCCGGCATCGGCGAGTGCGTCGATATTGCAGTACCAGGTCAACAGCGAAGCGGCCAGGCCGTGGAGCAGCACCACCACGGGTCCGTCTCCGGCTTCGACGTACCGGATGTTCAGCCCCCAGACGCTGGCCGTTTTGTATTCCGCTCGTTGCATCTACCTTTGGCCCGGCATTTCCGGGTCTGATAACCAGACTAGGACGTGGATGCCACGGCCTGGTCCTGTTCAGCCTCGGACCCCGTTCCGGATTCAAGCTCCGGCGCGCTTCCGGTCATCTTGGTCAACACCAAGCCTTCCGTTCCGGCGTCAACCAATATATGGTCGCCGGATGTGAACTCGCCGGATAGGATGTACTTCGACATGGGGTTCTCCAAGAACCGCGTCACCGCCCGGCGCAACGGCCTGGCTCCGTATACGGGGTCGTAACCCTCCCGTGCCAGCCAGAGGTTGGCGTCGGAGGTCAGCTCAAAGGTTATGCCCCGCTCTTCAAGGCGGCCCTGGACGTCTTTGATCATCAGTCCCACAACCCGGACGATCTGTTCCTGGGTCAACGGATGGAAGATGATGGTCTCGTCGATCCGGTTCAGGAACTCCGGCCGGAACGCCTCTTTAAGGGCGGCGTTGACCGATTCCCTCAGTTTGATGTCGTCGTCCGAGCCTTCGCTGTCTTCGGTGCGGAACCCGAAACTCCGTTGTGCCAGGCTCGAGGTGCCCAGGTTGCTGGTCATTATGATGACCGTGTTCCTGAAATCGACGGTCCGTCCGTGGCCGTCGGTCAGCCTTCCGTCCTCCAATACTTGGAGCAGGATGTTGAACACGTCTGGGTGGGCCTTCTCGATCTCGTCGAACAGCACCACCCGGTAGGGCCGGCGGCGGACCGCCTCGGTCAGTTGGCCGCCTTCATCGTAGCCCACGTAGCCGGGAGGGGCGCCGATGAGCCGGGACACGGTGTGTTTCTCCATGTACTCAGACATATCGACCCGCACCATGTTGGACTCGTCGTCGAACAGGAACTCGGCCAGCGATTTGGCCAACTCGGTCTTGCCCACGCCGGTTGGCCCCAGGAAGATGAAGCTGCCGATGGGCCGCCGGGGGTCGCTCAGGCCGGAGCGGGAGCGGCGTATAGCCTCGGCTACGGCCACCACGGCCTCTTCCTGGCCAATGATCCTCTCGTGGAGGTAGTCTTCCATGTGGACCAGCCGTTCACCCTCGCCCTCCAGAAGACGGCCGGTGGGGATGCCCGTCCATTTGGCGACCAACTCGGCGATGTCCAATTCGCTCACCACCATGTCTATGTGGCGGTCCTGTGTTTGGCGGCTCCGCTCGGCTTCGTACTCCGCCTCCAGGCGCAGGCGTTCCACGCGGATCTCGGCGGCACGCTCGTACTCGGTGCGCTGGGCTGCGGCCTCCTCCTGGTCCAACAATTGGCTGATGCGAAATTCCATATTCTTGACATCGGCGGGCATGCTTTCGGCGTCGATACGCAGCTTGCTGGCAGCCTCGTCGATGAAGTCGATCGCCTTGTCGGGGAGTTGACGCCCGGTTACGTAGCGGTCGCTGAGACGGGCGGCGGCCACCAAGGCGGAGTCGTCGATGTCAACCTTGTGATGGGCTTCGTACCTCGGCCGGAGGATGCGCAGTATCTCCACCGTTTCCTCGACCGTGGGCTCTTCGAGCATCACGGGCTGGAACCGGCGCTCCAGGGCCGAGTCCTTCTCGATGTACTTGCGGTACTCGTCTAGGGTGGTGGCCCCAACGCACTGCAACTCGCCCCTGGCCAGGGCCGGTTTGAGCATGTTTGAGGCGTCTACGCCGCCCTCGGAGGCGCCCGCGCCGACCAAGGTGTGAATCTCGTCCAAGAACAGGATCACCTCGCGGTGGGCCTGCTTCACCTCGTCCATCACGGACTTCAGCCGCTCTTCGAACTCGCCGCGGAACTTGGAACCAGCGACCAGCGCACCCATGTCCAGGGCCAGCACCCGGCGGCCTTTCAGGGAATCAGCCACGTCGCCGGCCACGATGCGGGCGGCCAGTCCTTCGACGATGGCGGTCTTGCCCACGCCGGCCTCGCCGATGATCACCGGGTTGTTCTTCTTGCGGCGGGTCAGGGTCTGCATCACCTGGCGAATCTCTTCGTCGCGGCCCACCACGGGGTCCAGCTTTCCCTGGCGCGCCAGGTGGGTAAGGTCGATGCTGTACTTGTCCAGCGACCGGTAGTGGCTCTCCGCCCGTGGGTCGTTCACGCGGTGACCGCCACGAATCTTGGCCAGAGCCCGGTAGACCTTTTCCTGGTCGATGCCGTGTTCTTTTAGCAGACGAGCGGAGTCGCCCTGGGACTCCATAACCGCGGCGATGAACAGGTGCTCAGCGCCGATGAAGTCGTCCTTAAGCCGTTCCGCTTCGTGCTTGGCGTCCTCTAGGAGCCGGGAGGCACGGGGCGTGGCATAGATCTGGGTGGCGTTATTGGCCACCTTGGGAGAGGCTTCCAGTATCTGGTCCAGGCGAGCTTTTATGGCGTCAACCGGGACTCCGATCTCGGTCAGTATCTCCTCGGGTATGCCGTTATTCAGTTCCAATAGGGCAAGCAGTATGTGCTCCACGTCCCACTGGCTGTGGCTGTAGCGGCGCACCAAGTCGTGGGAATTCTGCAGCACTTCTTGGGCCTGTTCGGTGAATTGGTCCGGTCTTAGAACCATGATAATCTCTCCTCAGTCTGTACTAAATAGACGGGGTCCGGGTTGGGGGTTGCAGGCGAATCCTAACGCTGGGCCTGCCTTTCAGTTTGTCGCTGCAAAACATTTACGGTCTCGTTCAACTTCTTTACTTCCCCCTCTAGTTCTTCGATGCGCGTCATCAGCTTCAAGGCCACTTCGGCGCCCGCCAGGTTGAGTCCCATGTCCTCGGTGAGTGCCTTGAGCCGGCGCAGACGCTCGATGTCCGCCATGGAATAGAGCCGTTGGCGTCCGACGGTCCGAGACGGCCAGATGAGGCCCACGCGCTCGTAGTGGCGCAGTGTTTGGGCGTGGACCCCGACGATTCGGGCCGCCACGCTGATCACGAAACAGGGTTCGTCTCTAAACTGGTTCTCAGTGGTCATGGTTACTCCTCACCGGCCCCTATATCTTCCTCACCCTGGTCATCCGGATCGTCGTTCTTCGATCCGTTCGAACTGGTGGTGGATGCCGACTTTCCGGTCCGTTTGGCCCTGATCCGCTCGAACACGGCCAATTCCTCTTTTGTATATTCGGTGGGCAACTTAACCTTCACGGTGGCGAACAAGTCGCCCCGGTGGTCGACGTCGCTCTTCAGGCTTTTGGCCGGGTTGCCCAAAACGGGCATGCCCTGACCCGCCAGCCGGAACCGCCGTCCGTTCTGCGTCCCTTTAGGAATGGTCAAAGCCAGGCGTCCGGTGAGGGTGGGCACGGTCAGCTCACCGCCCAAAACGGCGTCGTCCAATGGGGCTTCCACATCCACGAAGAGGTCCTTGCCCTGCCGGCGGAAGCGGGGATGTTCCTTGACCGACACGATCAAGTAGAAGTCGCCGCCGTGGCTCTTATCCGCCGAGATATGGACCTTGGAGCCGTTGTCCACCCCCGGAGGAATCTTGACTTCGAGACGCCGTCCGTCCTGCAACTGCAGGCGCCGGGCGGCCCCGCTGAAAGCCTCTTCCAGGGTGATCTCAACCGGATATTCCGCCGGCGGCTGGTAGATCTCTTGCCCCATGCCGCCGCCGAAGAATTGCTCGAAGACGCTGCTCCGGCCACCGTTTGACCGGCCACCGCCGCCGCCGAAATGGGAGTAGCTAAATCCCCCGCCCCCGCCGGCTCGTCCGGTGGCCTGTTCGTACTGATCGGCGTGTTTCCACTCGCTGCCGTACCGGTCGTACTTGCGCCGGGAGTCAGCGTCGGAGAGCACGGTATAGGCCTCGTTGATCTCCTTGAACTTCTCCTCCGAGGCTGGCGTGTTCTCATTTACGTCTGGGTGATGCTTGCGCGCCAACTTACGGAAGGCGGTCCGAATCTCTTTCTCGGATGCCTCTCGGGGGACGCCTAATGTTTCGTAGTAATTAGCCATTCATCCAATAACCGGTACTCTCGGTTTCGCTAATCAATTTCCAAGTAGGATTATAGATAAACTGAGACTTGATGTCAATGTATCCGAGTACATAACACGCATAAACTTAATGAATTAAAACGAAATACTTGATAGGAAACCGATCAAGTATCTAAAATTTAAGTTGTCAGTTAGGCGTTGAGATTAAGCGTTCATAGGCCCGATTGCAACTGACAAAAACTATATTCTGGAGGACGTGAAAGATGGTACTGAGTAATTGGGACCCATTGGATGAAATCAGGCGGGCGCACCGTTTGGCCAACCGGTACTGGGCCGGATTTCCCACCGCATTCGGCGACAGCTTGGGCGACGGCTTCAAGGATGCTGACCCGGGTTTCGGCAACGCCGAAGGGAGGGAATGGTCGATCCCCCTGGACATCGCCCGGGACGGCGACAACGTAACGGTTCACGCCAGCCTGCCTGGTGTTAAACCAGAGGACATCGACGTGACCATTGAGGGCGGCATGCTGACCATCAAGGCCAGCACCCAGGTCGATGAAGAACGCAAGGACGGCGGCTACGTGATGCGCGAGCGCCGGACGGGATCGTTCCATCGGTCGCTGCGGCTGTCGGAGCACGTCGACGCCGACAAGGTCGAACCCCGTTACGAGAACGGCGTTCTGACCATCACCCTTCCGATGGCTGAGTCCAATAAGGCCAAGCACCTGAAGGTTGCCGTCGGGACGGCGCTTCCCTCGGGCGAATAACCGCCTAACCGGGCCGGCGCTCCCTTCCCATCCGGGAAGGTTTTACAGAAAAGGGTCCTCCCCACAGGGGAGGACCCTTTTCTCTT
>MUCI01000055.1 GCA_002816575.1 SAR202 cluster bacterium Casp-Chloro-G2
GTGGGACGCTGAGTTACCTCAACGTCCCACGCGCCGGTACCTTAAAAAAGCTCGGCCGCCGAAACAGCGTAGCGATTCCTATTCGAGGATGAAGCCCTCGTAGCCGTTGGCCGACACCGCGTTACGCTTGGCCCGCATGACCGGGGCAGTGTCCGGGGCGGTGAGCAAGACCCGCGCCTTGCCGGGGATGTTCGCCCCCACGAACCAGGAGTTGGCCTGCGTCCTGAGGACCTTGGCGCCGTCTTCGTTCACGTGCTGGACCCAGGCGTCCTCCGCCTCCACCGTGGCCGTGATCCGGGAATGGCCATGGTCGCGCACATGGGCCATGGCTTCGCTGACCCAGTCCACCAGCGGCTCGGCGGCCCGGACGAAGTTGCCCACGGAGGCGGCGTTGATGGTGAAGAGGTTTGGGAACCCGGCGCTGGAAACCCCCATGTAGGTGCGCGGGCCTCCGGCGAATTTGTCCTTGAGGGTCTTGCCGCCGATGCCTTTGATGTCTAACTTGGCCAATGAGCCGGTCACGGCATCGAACCCCGTGGCATAGATGATGACATCCAGTTCGTACTCGGCTTCAATGGTCTTCACGCCTTTGGGAGTTATGCGCTCGATGGGGGCTTCACGCACGTCCACCAGCAGGACGTTGTCCTGGTTGTAGACCTCGTAGTACCCGCTCTCGCAGGGCAGGCGCTTGGACCCGAACATGTGGTCCTTGGGCACCAGCTTCTCGGCAACCACCGGGTCGTGAACGCGCTCACGGATCTTGTTGCGGACGAATTCGGCGTAGTCCTCGTTGGCTTCGCCGGGCAGCATGACATCGTAGAAGTTGGACAGCCACTTCTTGAAGCCGCCCTCCTGCCAGAGTTCTTCGTATAGGGCATGCCTTTCTTCTTTCGAGACCGACATCGCCGAGCGCGGGTCAAATTGGTGCATGAACGAGCCGGGGGTTTCCATGCACTTCTTGAATATATCCGGGTAGCTAGACTTGATCTCCTGCTGGGTCTGGTCGTCGATCGGCCCGTTCCGCAGCGGCGCGCAGTAGTTGGCCGTGCGCTGGAATACTGTCAGATGCCCCACCTCTTTGGCTATCTCGGTGATGAGCTGGACTCCGCTTGCGCCGGTGCCAATCACCCCCACGCGTTTGCCGGCCAGGTCCATGCCCTCAGCCGGCCACTTGCCGGTATGGCACCACGGCCCCTTGAAGTCGTGGATGCCTTCGAAGTCGGGCACGTAACCCGAAGATAGGATGCCCACAGACGTGATCAGGAACTGGCCTCGCGCCCGGTGGCCGTCCTCAAGCCGGACCTCCCAGCAGTTGGCCTCCTCATCAAAGGTGGCCCCAGTTACCCGGGAATTAAGGCGAATGTGCTTCCGCAGATCGAACTTATCGGCCACATAGTTGAGGTAGCGCTCGTTCTCCGGCTGGGCGGAGTAATGCTCCTTCCAGTCCCATTCCTGCAATAGTTCTTCCGAGAAAGAATAACCGTAGGAGTAGCTCTCGGAGTCGAACCGGCATCCGGGATAGCGGTTCCAATACCAGGTGCCGCCCACGCCGCCGCCATCATCGAACGCCTGGACGGTGAACCCAAGCTCACGCATGCGGTACAGGGAATATAACCCTGTGACCCCAGCGCCGATGATGATGGCGTCAAATCTCTCGATCTCGCCCGAGTCTGCCGGTCCGGTTGCCGGTTGTTGTAGCGATTCCACCATGTCGATCTTCCTCCGGTCTTTTACTTTTACCTTTGGTTAGAAAGGGTTGTCCTGTTAATCAGGAATTTCCCTTTGGTTTAGTTGCTTGATCGGGGTACTCTGCCGATTTCCCTAGCACTCACCCATCTGAGTTAGGCGGCCCTCACGCCAGCCAACCTGTCCGGCCCGGACGGTCAAGAACGTGTCCAAACGGACCTTGCCTTCTTGAGTGTGGCCGGCCATGTCGAGCCACTTGAAGTTGCCCTCCCGCATGTCGAACACCGCGGCGTCGCCACTCATCCCCGGCGCCAGGGAGCCGATCTCGTTCTCCAATCCCAATACCTTGGCTGGAGTGCTGGTGCTGGCGGCGATGGCATCGGGCAGGGTCATGCCCATGGCGTGGAATTTGCTCACCAGATCGTTCATCTTGTAGACGGTGCGGTCAGGCGGCGGATTGTGAATGTCGGTGCTGATGGTGGTGGGTGGCAATGCCTGGTCCAAGGCGTGCTTGACCACTTCCACATCGCAGTGGACGCCGGCGTGGGCCACATCCAGTATCACGCCCCGGTCGGCTGCTTCGCGGACCTCTTTCCGGACCTTGTAGTTGCGGTCGAGGATGTTCTCCGGCAGGCCGTTGAAGGCATGGGTGCAGATATCGCCAGGCGCCAGAAATTCCAAGACGTCGGGCAGCGGGATGGGCGTGCCGCTGACATGGACCATCAACCTGGTTTTGGCCTGGTCGGCCACCGCCCTGGCGGCCCGCATGGCTTCGTGGGCGTTCCAGGCGGCGACGGCGTTGATGTGCATCCGAACCTTGACCCCGAAACAGAAGCCGGGGTTGGCCTTGATCGCGTCGGATGTCTGGTCGACGTCAATCATGCGCATGTCGTGAAGTCCGCCGCCCAGCAAACGGTTATTGGCCAGGCCCACGCCGCTCACGTGGAGCAGCGCCAGCAGGCGGGTGCGGTGGGCGGGGAACACGTAGTCCCGCATGGCCTCGTAGTTGATGAAGCCGGCGCTGCCGGCGTCGACGCCGGTGGTCGTTCCCGAAGACAGGCAGATCTGGTCCGGGTGTACGGCCGATGGGTTGCCGCCGTGGTAGAAGTGGCCGTGGAGGTCGATCAGCCCAGGTGTTATCAGCTTGCCGGTAACATCCACCGAGGTGGCTGCTCTCGCGGCGTCGATACGCTCGGCGACCTCGGCGACCTCGCCGTCCTTGAAGGCGATATCCCGGCGTTGGTTGATCCCTTGGGCCGGGTCCAACAGGGTGCCCCCGGTGAGGAGCAGATCGTAGTCGGGTGCGGTGGTCATCTGCGTCTCCCTAAATCTTTATTGCAACTAAGATAATCATCGGGATTATTTGGCGGGGGTGTCGCCCTCTTCCATCTCCCAGCCCAACTCCACGTTCGGCTCAGGAACCTCTTGGTAGTTGATCCGCCGCAGGCGCGGGTAGACCATTATCTTGGGGGCTTCCAGGTCCTTGTCGGTGATCTCAGCCGACTCTTCCACTTCGCTGATGCCCCACTTCTCGATGGCTTCGTCCATCATCTTCTGGACGATCTGGGGCGAACGGCCTTCCAAGCGGCCCAGGTGGTAAGCCAGGGTGACGGCCAACTGGTTCTGGGTGATGTGTTCAAAGGCGTCGTCGGCCTTCAGGTCGGCGGGCATCCCCCCGGACTGGTCCAGGAGATCGTCCAGCACCTGGCCCATGATGTCGGTCAGGCCGCCCAGTTCGATCTCCTGCATGTATCCGGTCAGGGTATCGGTCAGTTCGACCACGCCCTCATCGGGCAGTATGCCGTAGACTTCTTCGGGGATGTGTTCATGGGGGTGTTCAGTCGCCATAATTAGAGGTCTCCCAATCAGGTGCGGGACGAACTTAGTCTACCACGCCGGGAATAACAAGCGGGACTTAGTATGCCCGGCAAGTCGTGTAAGGCGTCGGTTGGCCTCTCTCGGGTCTGCCTGATTCTAACCAGCCCCGTTGAAAAATCGTTTTTCAGTAGCCGGTCGCCGCACTCGTAAGGGTGCGCACCACCGGCCCCATGACAGACCAAAGGATCCCAAACCCAAGGGCGTAGTCCAGCATGATGATGGCCACCAGCAGGCCCGGACCGTTTCGTTGCAGCTTGTCGAAAGCGGCGGAATGCTCCTTGGGCACCACCCCGGCCACGACCCGTGAGCCGTCCAGCGGAGCCAGCGGCAGCAGGTTGAAGACGCCCAACAGCAGATTAAAGAATATGACCAATGCCAGGATGTCGGCGATGCCCTCGCTTAGTCCGCCGGTCATCACGTGGGCGACCCGGTCCAATGACAGACCCGCCGGGACCAGTAGTCCGGTCTTGAAGGGGATGGCCAACAGAAAAGCCAGAACCAGGTTGGACAGCGGCCCGGCGGCGGCGACCAGCGCCGTGTCGGTGTGCCCGCGGGTTAGCTGGCGAGAGTCCACCGGCACCGGCTTGCCCCAGCCAAATCCGGCGATAAACATCATGATGGTGCCGCCCAGGTCCAGGTGGCGCATGGGGTTAAGGCTGACGCGTCCCAGGCGGCGGGCGGTGTTGTCGCCCAGTGCGCTGGCAACGAACGCATGGCTGAACTCATGGAAGGTAATGGCGGTGACCAGCGCGAAGGCGACCAGCACCGCCAGCCGGAAGAAGCCAGACGGGTCACTCTCGAGCAATTGGTAGGAACCGAGAAGCATGAACTAATCCGAAGCGCGAGGGCGGCTACTCATCGTCCTCATCAGGCTCGTGTTCGTGCTCTTCGGCGGGCTGGGATAGGACCGCACCAGGCAGGATGGCGTTGGCGCGACTGGAACGTTCCGGGCCGGCCTTGGGCATCTCCAGCAGTGTCTTCTTGAACGCTTCCAACGTGTCTTTCCCCACCGAAACGTCCAAGACCAGACCGTTGATGCCGGCGGTGCGCAGCACCTTAAGATCGTCGGCGGCGGGCGGCTCGGTGATCTCGGCCAGTAGATACTTGCCCAAGCGGCTGCGGACGCGGGCCACCTTGGCCAGGTCGTCCAGGGTCCACGATGATGACGCCCCGGCGAGGGGGAACAGCACGGCGTCGATGGGCAGCGAGTTCATGTCGCGGAGGTCTTCCACGTCGGCGGCGGGGTCGATACACAACAGCCGGGCCGAGTCATCGGAAGAGACGGCGCCGATGGACGTCCCGTTGAGTTGAAAGGCCAACACCCCGGCTCCCGCTTCCTGGAAGGCTTTGGCGTCGGCGGCGCTCAGGGAGCCGGTCTTTACGCCCCAGACCTTGCCGGTCAGGGAGTCCTTTAGCTCGTCGACCTGGGCTGCGCCGCTCAGGCCGGAGAGGAATATGCAGTCGGGAGATACGCCGGCGGCCGTGTCGACGCCTGCTTTGTGGCTGCTGGAAACCTGGACTATCAATGCAAGCCCAGGAACTTTTGCCCCCCTGGCTGGCCCAAAGCCCATGCGTGCGGGGGCGCCGTCAATAATCTCGTCCAAGCGGTCGATAAACTTACTCATTTAACCCAGTCCCTGTAGAATAAGCACGCTGGCCGCTGCCTGCCCAGATGGACCCGCAGGCCGTTCGTGCGTGTTTCGGCTTTCAGTGTCGAGCGTCTCAGGCGCGGAAGCACGCGGCGAAAACACTCAGCGCTGATTATACTCTATAAGTCGATTCTCCCGGCAGGCTTGGCGGGCGATATTCTGTATCCTTATTTACTATCGTCCGTTTCCAGATAGGGAACGAGCGGCGATCCGGGGCAGTGTTGGAACAATGCATAGCGCTCGTGCGCAGGCTAGATCGTCGGCTTTGCCCAAGTCGTGGATACCGGCGGATACCGTCTGGAATCCTGGAAACGAGCGGGCTAGAACAACGGATAGAATGTGGTCCGTTTCCCCCAGCCCATGACGGGCGGCAGGCTCGATTGCTCCGTTTTGATGGGGTGCCGTATAATTGCAGGCACGAAGTCCCTCTAAGTTTTTGCAAGATAGCGGTAATAGTCACCAGATGCTCTTAACGATAGATATTGGCAACAGCATGGTCAATCTGGGCGTATTCGAAGGCGATTCCCTGGTCGCCAATCTAAGGGTTTCGACCGACGCACGCCGGTCGGCGGATGAATATGGCCTCACGCTGCGGGACCTGTTGGCCCTGAACGGCGTGGAGGCCGCGGGAATCACCGACGTTTGCATGTGCAGCGTGGTGCCGCCTTTGACCGGGGTGTTCGAGGAGCTTTCCAAGACTTACTTCCATGTAAAGCCCTTGAACGTCACCGCTGGAGTTCGGACCGGACTGCAGATCAGCTACGACAACCCCCGCGACGTGGGCGCTGACCGGATCGTGGACGCAGTCGCGGCCATCGAACTTTACGGTCCGCCAATCATCATCGTGGACTTCGGGACTGCGACGGTATTCGACGCAGTTTCCAAAGATGGGGTCTACCTGGGAGGGGCCATCGCGCCAGGCATCAACGTGGCCGCCGAAGCCCTGTTCTTGAACACGTCGCAACTGCGCCGGGTGGAATTGGTGGCCCCAAAATCGGCCATCGGCCAGAACACCTCAGCCGCGTTGCAAGCCGGTTTGGTGCTGGGCTACGCCGGACTGGTCACCGGACTAGTCGACCGGTTCAAGAATGAACTGGGGCAGGACGCCAAGGTGATCGGCACCGGCGGCTTGGCCAACATCATCTCCAAAGAAGCAGACGTCTTCGACGCCATCAACCAAGACCTGACATTGATCGGCCTGCGGCTGATCTACAATATGAACCAATAACGGGACGAACATACTCAGAATGAATTTACTGAGGAATATCGCGATTATGTATCGGTTTGGGAAAAACTCGTGGCTGGACCACTAACTGGCAAGCACATCGTCCTCGGCGTCACCGGCAGCATCGCCTGCTACAAGGCACTCGACCTGGCCAGCAAGATGGTGCAGGCAGGGGCCTGGGTGGACACCATCATGAGTTATGGCGCCACCCAGTTCGTCACACCGTTGGCCTTTCGCAGCATCACCCACCGGGCGGTGGTGACCGACACCTTCGACGCCGACTCCGAATACAGCGTGGAGCATGTTGCGCTGGCCCAGCAGGCCGACGTGATTATCGTGGCCCCGGCAACCGTGCATTGCATCGCCAAAATGGCCCTGGGCTTGGCTGACGACCCCCTAACAACGACTCTGGTTGCCGCCAAATGCCCTCTGGTCATCGCGCCGGCCATGGACGGCAACATGTACGACCACCCCGCCACCCAGGCCAACCTGGCCACCCTGAGGGACAGGGGCGTGGTCATCGCCGGTCCCGGAACTGGGAGGCTGGCCTCCGGGCTGATGGGCGTGGGACGCCTGCTCGAAACGCCGGAACTGCTGGGCTATATCTCTTACGCCATGGGGAAGGACGGCGACCTGGCCGGAAGAACCGTCGTGGTTAGCGCCGGTGGCACGGCCGAACCCATCGACCCGGTGCGGGTCATCACCAACCACTCGTCGGGAAAGATGGGCTACGCGCTAGCCGAGGCCGCCCGCGACCGTGGGGCCAACGTGGTGCTGGTTGCCGCGCCGACCAACCTGGCCGACCCAGTTCTGATGAAGGTGGTCCACGTCCGCACCGCCAAACAGATGGGCGAGGCCGTGAAAGAGTACGTCAAGACGGCCGACGCTCTGGTCATGGCCGCTGCGGTTGCCGACTACCGCCCACTGGAGGAGGCCGGCCAGAAGATCAAGAAGGACGACGACGAGTTGAACATCGCCCTGGCCAAGACGGACGACATCCTGAAATCCGCCCAGGGGAATTTCGTGCGGGTGGGATTCGCGGCCGAAAGTCAGAACCTGGTTGAGAATGCCAAGGCCAAGGTGAGTGGCAAGAACCTGGACCTGATCGCGGCCAACGACATAACCGCCGAGGGCAGCGGTTTCGGTTCGGACACCAACAAGGTCACCCTGATCGGCCGGGACCTGGCCGTCGAAGAATTGCCCCTGCTGACCAAGTACGAGGTCAGCAACCGCATCTGGGACCGGGTGGCCGGGTTGTTCCGGGACTGACCTTTGCCGGCGGAATCACGATCAACCCGGGCGCCAACCCACAAACTCGATAAACTTTCTGTCTGTTAGCCGATTCCCCGGTCCGGCTCTTCCTCCGCAGTGCATCGGGGGGCCGGGAAGGCGGACGTCAGTCCACGCTCCACCGGGGGTTTTGGCTGGCCTCGGTCTGTAGATGATTGACGATCCAGTCCTTGACCGAATCCGCTACGTAGAAAGCGGGCATCATCAGGTCTCCATCTTCAAAGACCCGCCCCTCGGACCTCGCCTGGGCCGCCGATCTTGAGCCGGGCAACATCCGGATCCCGATCCTTAGGTTGGCCACCGCCGGCGTTATGCCCCGAAGGAAAGCCAATTTTTGTTCGACAGTTTCCCGAGTTTCTCCGGGGGCGCCGAAGGTCTGGCCGACGGTGTAGGGGAGGCCGCCTTCCTCACACAGGAGGCAAACCTGCTGCATCTGGCCCAGCCGGACCGATAGGTCCTTGGGGTCGTGGGCATCAACCACCAGGTCGCCGATTATCACCAGCCCGCACCCGGCTGCCTTCATCAGGCGGATCAATTCCCCATCGCAGTTTCGGGGAACGAGGCCGGTGTTCCAATCGATCGTGAGACCGCTGTCTATCAGAGCTTGGCAGAAAGCTTTGGCATGGTCGGGAGGGACGTTGAAGCCGTTGGCGATGAAGAAGAACTTGCTCAACCCCAACCGTTGCTCCAGGTCCTTCACTTCAGCAACCACCTCTTGGATGGGGCGCAGGTTCTGCCGGTCCGGATCATTATCCGAGGAAGTTTGGTTGCCAAACCATTTGGTGATAACGCCGATGCCGAATCCCGCCTCGGCGTATCTGTCCAGGTCCAGGTCTTCCAGGCGCGGAGGCTTCATTACGCCGGACGTGGCCTGCTGCTCGGTCGACGTGATCTTGCCGTCTTCCCGGTACACCAGACCGGGCAGGCCCTGATATGACTCCCCTCGTTCGAGACGCTCAGCCAGGTCGGCAAATGAATCGCCGCCGCTGCCCGTGATGCCCACGTCCGGTCCGATGTATTCGAAGCACTCGTGCGGCAGGATGCTGAAAGCAGGGCCGCCGCAGACGATCGTAGCCTGGCTGATCGACCGGACCAAGTCAGTGACCTCCTTGGTGATGGGAAGCACCGACTCGGGGTTCAGATTGCTGCCGTTGTCCAGGTTTCGGATCGACAATCCCACCAGATCGGGCTGAAAGTCTTTCACCGCCGCTTCCACCTCACCCAGGTAGTCATCGGCGAACATGAGGTCCAGCATCTTTGTGCTGTGCCGTTCCGGGTCGAAATAACCGGCGATGTATGCCAGGCCGATGGGCAAGGGCTGGGCCTGTAGGTTATTCATGTAGCGCCCGTGCCGGTTAGTCGCGATCAGCAGTATTTTCAATATTCTCTCCGGTTTATATCCGGGTAGTGTCCGGGCCAGTCCACCGTGGCGGGGGGCTGAAGTTGAAACTAATCAGTGGGCGGGAAAGGAATCGGGACGTTTTTACGCCCACCGCCGGGTTGGCGGATGCCGGCGGCCCTTTCTCAGCTCAAATCACCGGGTTTTGGGATGTCAGACAACAGGGTTAGCCGGAGGGCTCCCAACCCGTTGGCATGGGCGCACGGAAGGACCGGTCCGGCACAGCCCTACGGCGAGGTCACCATTAGCGATTCCGGTATCGGCTCCCTCAAAGGCAGGAACCGGACTAGATTGATGTGCCGGACCGAGTCCGTTCGAGCCTACCCTGAGACCGTCTCTTTGAAGCGTTTAATGGCTTGTATGTGTTGGTCGGGGCCTTTTAGGCCGGCTTTCATGGTGTTTACAGAGAGGTGGGTTGCGCCCACTTCGTCCCAAGACGCAGCCATCTTCTCCCAGGTCGATTGGTCGTCGGCGGCGTAGGATATGCGGCCTTCGATGCCCACGGCCTGGGGGTCGCGTCCGGCTTGGGTGGCGTATTCCCGCATCTGTTGTATCTTCTCTTGGCCGGCGCTGTCGGGCTGGAACTGAGGGAACCAGCCATCGGCCATCTTGCCGATGCGGCGAATCACGCGTTCCTCGCCTCCGCCCAGCCAGATGGGGATGGGACGCTGCACCGGCATGGGGTTGATGCCAGCGTTGGTGACTTTGTGGTAGCGGCCATTGAAGTCCACAGTCTCCTCGGTCCATAGCTTTCGCAACAGCTCAATCTGCTCCTCGCTGCGGCGGCCGCGGTTGGAGAAACTCTGGCCCAGGGCTTCGTATTCCACCTCGTTCCAGCCGATACCGATGCCCAGGCGCAGCCGCCCGCCGGTCAGGACGTCTACCTCCGCGGCCTGCTTGGCCACCAGGCCGGTCTGGCGCTGTCCCAGGATCAGCACTCCGGTGGTGAACTCGATCTTCTCGGTGATCGCGCCCAGGTAGCCGAACATGACGAACGGCTCGTGGAACATGTCATCTTTGTTGTAGGGCCGGTCCCACACGTCCCTTTTGGTTTGGTCAGCGCCCAGCACGTGGTCGAAGACCAATATGTGGTCGTAACCCAGGGCCTCGGCCGCTTGGGCGAAGTCCTTAACGGCGGATGGGTCCGCGCCGATCTCGGTCTGGGGGAAGATTGCTCCTAGTCGCATCTGGGCCTCCTGGCGGGTCTTCCTAGTTGGGGTATTTTGGCGAGGTTCTTTGGCGTGTCTTTCTTGGCGACGCCTGAAATCACGCTCAGTATCCAGGGTTGATGCGCCGCCGTCAACTCCGGCCAAGCCCAAGCACAACTTGCTCTATAATGCGTCAATCCCCTGGATATTTCGCATAGCCGGACAGGAGGTGACCCATGAAAACGATTGAGCTTGACTACTCCAAACGATGCGGCGATGAACCGGATAAAGGACATAACCGCTGGCATCCGGATATTCCCCCTGCCGTGGAAGCCGACCCCGGCGAAGAAGTGGTGATGCAGACCCGGCATGCCTTCGACGGGCAGGTCACGCCCACCACGGTATCGGCCGACCTTTTGGGCGCCGACCTCGGCCTGGTCCACCCGCTGACCGGGCCGGTTTTCGTGAAAGGCGCCGAACCGGGCGACCTGCTGGAGATCACGATCCAGCGCATCGAACCGGCGTCTTGGGGCTTCACCAGCATCCTGCCCGGATTCGGGTTCCTGCGAGACGTCTACACCGAACCATATCTGGTCCACTGGGAGATGAGCGACGGGTTCGCCCGCTCCCCGCAATTGCCCGGAGTGCGCATCCCCGAGGCGTCTTTCATGGGGACCATCGGGGTTGCGCCGTCCCGCGCCCTACGGCAGGAGATACTTCTCAGAGAGGATGAGCTGCTGCGCCGGGGTGGAATGGTCGTGGGCCCGACACCGGAAGGGGCGGTACCGGCACACGAGCCGTTCGCCAGCGAGGGGCTTCGGACCATCCCGCCCAGGGAGCATGGCGGGAACCTGGACATCAAACAACTCACGGCAGGCACCCGGCTGATGCTGCCGGTGTTCACCGAGGGCGCGCTGTTCTCGGCCGGCGACGCTCACTACGCTCAGGGCGACTCGGAATGCTGCGGCACCGCGGTTGAGATGGATTGCACCCTCCATGTGAGTTTCCGGCCGTTGAAGGGAGAAGCCACCCGACGTGGCATCCGTTACCCAATCTTTGAGCGGGACGAATACTTCACAAGTCCGGAGATGGCGGCGCCCCGGCGGTTCATCGCCGCCACCGGCATGTGCATCTCCGATGGTGTAAATCAATCAGAGGATGGCACTCTTGCGTCCCGAAACGCGCTTCTCAACATGATCCAACTGCTGATGGAACGGGGTTGGTCCAGGGAGCAGGCCTACTGCATCTGCAGCGTGGCGGTTGACCTGAAGGTAAGCGAGGTCGTGGACGTGCCCAACTTCGTCGTTTCCGCCTTTTTGCCGTTGGACATATTTGAGGACTGAGGGTTCGCCGCAGCTAATCGATTATGATTTTTCTATAGAGAAGAGCCAGTTGGCGCCGGACTGCCCTCCCGCCTCCAGGTCGTCTCGAGTGGGAAACCCGGCCCAAATAACCGATGCCAAGAGGAAATGCTTGCCCGTCGCAAGGGGCAATGGCACGATTACCTCCCAGCCTTGCACGCCCTCGTCCCGGTTAAAGGTCAGATCACAGGGATTGTGCGTTCCCGAGGCGAGGAGAATATTCTGACATGAATACAGGACCGACGGGAGCTCCGTGCCCAGCCCTGTTTCACTTACCCTTGATATTTTTACATCGACTGGCGGCGCCGTGGCGCCAAGTCTTAGTAGAAAAGAGCCTCTTTGCAACGCCGCAATCGACTCGGGCATTGGCCACGGCAGGTCCACTGTGTAGCGCTCTAATTCTCCTTTCACGGTCCAATCGTAGTGAATCATCACACCTTCCTGGATGTGGGCGCCCGTGTCATTTTCCACGACGAGATGGGCCAGTGGAGGCCTTAGGGGCAATGGCGGCCATACAGCGGAGGTGTCCCCATTTTCACCCATGAGCCTGTCCACGGCAACAAACAGCGGCCCGGCAACGACGGTGACGATCAGGATAATTGCCAAAAGTTTTTTGGAATGCAGGACCAACTTTGACACCCCCCATAAACATGGACCACCCTTGTATCCAGATCAAACTCGTCCAAGCCAAGCGGCGCTCAGGCTCTTTAAATGCCTAACCTACATACTGAATCTTGACGCCGGGAGGGGGGGTGAACTCGAACATGTCATCGGGGATAGTTTCATCGAAGACCACCTGAGTCACCTCCCTTATCATCAATTGCCGGCCATCGATCCACGCCGCTACCCTAAGCATGGAGCCACGCTCTGCGTCGACCAAAAGCTCGTACTCATCAGCCCATGCCCACAACATTTCCGAAAGCGGGTCCTTGGGGTCGATATCGTCTCTAGGCCACGCCTTCACCCGTATCGCCTCTCTCCCGGCGTGGGTAGCCCGGCCGGATGGCTCTACGACCACCATCAGGAGCGCGTTTGATGGGTCGTAGATGTCCGTACCCTCCCGATAGTAGCGAGTGTATTGTGGATTGGCGATTACGGTCTGACCTGCTTGTACGTTTGTGACGACTGAGGGTCGACGCAGATTGTTATGCCAGAATCGATCGCCGTTTACAATCTTCGTCAGCCAGGGCTCCCCATCTGGGCGATAAAACTCGTAGCGCCAACGGGACGGGGGTTGGACCCAAATGCGCGAAAACCACTCTGTCTCGGGGGCAACGGGAGACTGGGGGCCGAGAGAAACCACGCTCCCGGCCCCCCGCGCCGAATGGAAGCGGCGGCTAGCTTCCGCCTGCGC